>NZ_CP061309.1:920268-1227024 GCF_018687955.1 Polynucleobacter ibericus
GCCTGAACATCCTCATGTATTAGCAGGTAGAGATCGGGCTGATGTATTGGGTAGTCCTGGCACATGGCTTGGATTTACTAAGACGGGAAAATTTGCAGCCTTAACTAATGTTAGGGCCCCAAGTGAAAAAAATCCGGATTCTAGAACTCGAGGTGAGCTTTCTTTATCCTATCTCACCAGCAAAGATAGGCCTGCCCAATTTATTCAAGATAACGCAAAACGTTTTCAGCAATACAACGGCTTTAATCTTTTGATGGCAGATCTGAGCAATCCTGAAAATGCTGAAATGCACTGGGTAAGCAACCGCATGATGATGGGTCAAAATATCCGTCCGCGTAAGATTTTTCCACAGCAAGCCCTAGAGCCTGGAGTATATGGACTATCCAATGCCATGCTGGACACTCCATGGCCTAAAGTGAACCATCGCATTGCTGCATTTGCGCAAACTCTAGCTATGGATCAAGGTCAGCTCAAGAATGCAGATCAGTACTTAAAACTATTGGCTGATACGCATCATGCCAGCGATAACGAGCTTCCTAATACTGGGGTGAGCAAAGAATGGGAAAAAGCCCTTTCACCTGCGTTTATTAAAACGGCTTCCTATGGAACGCGCTCAAGCACGATTTTGAGAGTGCGTAAGGATGGACAGTTTGAACTAGTGGAGCGCCGCTTTGATGCTTCTGGGGCTATAGGTCACGACGTTGTAACAGGCGTACTGAGTTCGGCTTCTGACTCCAATTTATCTGTTTAGTCTTGCTCAGAACGACCATCGTCGTTCACAACGCGTTCACCATCTGCATTACGCGCAGCTAAACGCTTAATGTATTTAAAGGTACCGGTAGCCATACAGCAAATTTCACCCTGATCGTTGTATAGCTTGGCTTCACAAAAGGCCATTGTTGCCGTTCTACGCACCGTGTCTGCTTTTACCCTAAGAACACCGGTTGCGGCTTGCATAAAGTTATTTTTCATTTCAATGGTGACAACACTGCGATCACTGGGATCGCCTGATCGCGCAGCAACTGCCATAGCAACGTCCATCAGAGTCAACAGAACCCCACCATGAGCTACTTCCCAGGTATTGTTATGCTCGGGTTTGAGGGCAAGCAAAATCTCGCCTTTACCCATTTCGGCGCTTAAGCATCGAACACCAAGAAGCTTTAAAAAGGGAACGTTTAGCTCTTCGCCTAAATTGGCAAGCTGGGTCTGCGGATTAATTTGGACTTGTTTGTTCATGGGTTAATTTTAGAGGCATGTACGCGATTTAGGAAATACTCCTAGAATAGCTTATGGCCTTTACTTTAAGCGGCGATGACGTCTGTCAAGCAACCCTTCCGACCCCAATACCCGCACCCTACTGGGTTGCATTTTCCCCCTCATCTGCGAAGTTAGTGAATATCCCTCTGGATGATTTCAGTCTCCCTATTGATCAAACCTGGCTTGAAGTTTTAGCGGGCAATCAGCTCAATACAAAAGATCATCAATTCTCTAATCCGATTTCAACTGCCTATAGCGGGCATCAATTTGGAGTGTGGGCAGGTCAACTGGGAGATGGTCGTGCGATATTGCTCGGAGATATAGCCGGGCAGGAACTGCAGCTTAAAGGTGCAGGTAAAACTCATTTCTCACGTATGGGTGATGGACGTGCAGTTCTTCGCTCCTCAATTAGGGAGTTCTTATGTAGCGAAGCAATGTATGCACTAGGAATTCCGACAACCAGAGCGTTATCCATTGTTGGCTCTGATTTACCGGTAAGGCGTGAAACCATGGAGACGGCTGCCGTTTGCTCTCGCCTTGCGCCAAGCTTTATTCGGGTTGGTCACTTTGAGCATTTTGCTGCACTTCAAAATCATGAAAGACTTCAAGAGCTAGCCGATTCGCTTATCAAATTGCATTACCCAGAGGCTCTGAATGCCGAAGACCCCTATTTGGATCTATTTAAAAGAATTTGCGAGCGTAACGCAAAATTAGTCGCACAGTGGCAGTCCGTTGGCTTTTGCCATGGTGTTCTCAATAGCGACAATATCAGCGTATTGGGATTAACAATTGACTATGGCCCTTTCGGATTTTTAGATCAATTTCAGATCGATCATATTTGTAACCATAGTGATCAAGGCGGGCGCTATGCCTATCATCGCCAACCACAAATCATGCATTGGAATATGGCATGCCTAGCAAGTTCAATGATTCCCCTGCTGGAGTTGCGCTCCGATGAAAAACAAGCTCAAGAACAACTTCGATCAGCGTTGGAGACCTTTCCAGTAATTTACGCACAAGCATGGCAAGAACTATTTCGCAAGAAACTAGGATTTATCACTGCTCAAGAGGGTGACATACCCTTAATTGAACGCTTGTTGCAGGCCATGCATGACTCAAGAGTCGATTTCACAAGCTTCTTTCGCAGGCTTGGCGATTTGAAGGTTGATGAACCAATTGAGAAAAATTCATTACGCGATGACTTTATCGATCGAGAGCTAATTGATCGGTGGTTCGCTGACTATGCAGCGCGTTTACGGAGTGAGTCTAGTGATGATTCATTGCGGCAACAATTAATGAATCAAGTGAACCCAAAATATATTTTGAGAAATCATCTTGCTCAGATCGCTATAGAGAAAGCCCAGAAAAAAGATTTTTCTGAAGTCAGAAAACTCCTCAACATATTCAGCAGACCTTTTGATGAGCAGCCTGAACATGAGTCGTATGCATTGGCGCCGCCTCCAAATTTGCATGCTGTTGAAGTCAGTTGTTCCTCATAATTTTGTGGCTGTATAAATTAGTTTATTGAGAGTAAAAATGAAAAAAACAGATCAAGAATATAAAGAATCTTTAAGTGAAATTGAATATCGTGTCACACGAGAAGCTGCAACTGAGCGCCCTTTTACCGGAAAATATTGGGATCACTGGGATAAGGGACGCTACCAATGTGTTTGTTGCGGGACGCCCCTCTTTTTATCGGAGACCAAGTTTGATGCTGGATGTGGATGGCCCAGCTATAACGCTCCAGAGATTGAGTCTTCCATCAAGGAAGTGAAAGATACGACCCACGGCATGATTCGGACTGAGGTTCGCTGTGCCAATTGTGATGCCCATTTGGGGCATGTATTTGAAGATGGCCCTATGCCAACTGGATTACGCTACTGCATTAACTCTGCATCCTTGAATTTTGAACCCAGTAGCAATGCCACCCCAACAAAAACTGAGGAATAAGCAAATAGCTGGATAATCCTTTTATGAAATTTTTATTTGACCTATTTCCTATCATCTTATTTTTTATCGCCTTTAAATTTGGCGATATCTATACAGCGACGATAGTGGCGATGGTAGCCACTATTGGACAGATTCTTTGGGTTTACTACCGCCACCGTAAAATCGACGCCATGCAATGGGTCAGTTTAGTGATGATTCTGGTGTTTGGTAGCCTCACTATCTTCCTGCATGACAAAACATTTATTCAGTTAAAGCCTACTGCCCTATATTGGCTCTTTTCTGGCGCCCTATTCGTTAGTGCTCAGTTCTTTCAAAAGAACTGGATACAAGTACTAATGGGTAAACAGGTAACCCTGAAAGCTAAAAGTGCCCCCTCTGTATGGCATACCCTGAACAAGGCCTGGGCACTTTTCTTTTTCTTCATGGGCGCCTTGAATCTTTACATTGCTTTTGAATTCTCAGAAGAAACCTGGGTCAACTTTAAGTTATTTGGCAGTACAGGCTTGTTGTTAGTATTTGTCATTGCTCAAGGAGTTTGGCTCTCCAAGCATATGGAGCATCCAAGCGAATGAGCATTAATCAACAACGGATAGCTGCTTTTGATGAAGACTTGCGCAAATCTTTTCAGATCCATGCTTTAAAGATTGAAGATGAAAGCCATCTTCATGCAGGGCATGCTGGAGCAGCTAGCGGCGGTGGCCACTTTCGACTGGAGATTGTTGCTCCAGAATTTAAGGGTTTAAACCTAGTGGCTCGCCATAGAGCGGTTTATGCCGCCCTAAACCGGCATATTCCCAAGGAAATACACGCCCTGACTATTTCTGCCCTCTCCCCAGACGAGATTGACAGCTAAGGCTACTTTAAAATATACCTATCTTTTTATTAACTATCAAAAACTATGCTTAATACACGTCAGATTTTCACTATCAGCATTTTGGGCGCCGCCCTCCTTTCCACAAATGGCATGGCACAAAATGCAGTCATTGTGAATGGCAAATCCATTCCAAAAGCCCAGTTGGATAAGTTGGTACAACGATCTGGCCAGCCTGATAATCCTCAGGTACGTGATCAAGCACGTGAAATGCTGGTTACTCGTGAGTTAATTTTGCAAGAAGCTGACAAGCGTGGCGTTATTCAGAAGGCAATAGTTCGCGAGCAATTAGAGCAAGCTAAAGTAGGCGTTTTGGTTGCCGCTGTATTTGAAGACTATGTTGAAAAAGAAGGTGTTGCTGAGGCTGACTTAAAGGCTGCTTATGAATCAGTAAAAGCGCAATACACTGGTAAGGAATATCACGTTGAGCATATCTTGGTAGAAAAAGAAGCTGATGCCAAAGCGATCATTGCCCAATTAAAGGCTAGTGCAAAATTTGAAGATATTGCTAAAGCTAAATCCATTGATCCTGGATCAGCAAAAAATGGTGGCGATCTTGGTTGGGTAAGCGATAAAGCGCTAGTGCCTGAATTTTCTAAGGCTATGGTGCAACTCAAGAATGGTCAAATCACTGACAAACCCGTTAAATCACAGTTTGGCTGGCACATCATTAAGACGGTTGACTCTCGCGACGTTAAAGCGCCAAGCATGGAAGAGTTGAAAGACCAGTTAAAACAAATGATCATGTCTGATAAAGAGTGGCAAAAAGCTAAATTCGCAGAGATGATGCAAAAACTGCGTACAAAAGCGAAGATTCAATAAGAGAAATTTATCGCTTTATTTGGCGGGGTAATGGCGGGGCCTGAGTTTTTGGATTGCCATACCCGCCAGTCCGCATGCAAACGCGGACATAACAAATACATCTCTAGGTTGAGATACTTCCCATATCCAGCCTGCACATAATCCACCCAGTGTTCCACCTAGTCCGTAAGAGATAGTTGCCATTAAGGCCTGACCTCTTGCTTGTAATGGACCAGTAAACCAACGTTGCAATAATTTTGTGGCAGCACTATGGTGGGCTGCAAAGGTACCGGCATGCATGAGTTGCGCCACGATCAACACTGAGGTGATCGGCAAAAATGCAATCAACACAAATCGAATCACGCCGACTCCAAAGGCAGCTTGTAATATCACTTCAGCGTCAAGTCTACTCAAAACCTTGCTTTGGTAATAAAAGAAAACTACTTCAGCCAAGACCCCTAGAGCCCAGAAGAGTCCAATTTGCAATTTATCGTAACCAAGGTCAGCAAGATAGAGAGAATAAAAAACATATAACGCTGCATGCGCAAAGATCATAAAGAATCCAGACACCAAGAACCAGCGAACATCTGGATTGAAGAGCACAACCAATAGCTCCCCTTTTACCATCTTGCGACGCTCCATTTTGGGTTCATGCAAGCAAAAAGTAATGAGTGCCAAAGCCATTAAAACTATGGTGCCAACAATGGGGTATAGCTCAATACTCTTACGCTGAAATAATTCTCCAGCAGCAAGAACCATGGCAATAAAACCGATAGAGCCCCATAGTCGTAAACGTCCGTAACGTTTATCAAAGGAATTATCTTTATATAACGCATGGATGGTGGCAGATTCACCCAGAGGCATTAAGCTGCTAAGGATGGTGTGTAAGACAAACATCCAGATAAAAAATCCAATATAGCTCTGCAAAAAATAGATACACAAGAAAACAATTGCAGCTAGGCAAGCGCAAAAGCGAATGATGCTAATGCGATTGGATAGATAGTCTGATAACCACCCCCAAGAGAAGGGTCCAATAATTCGCGTGACTTGCAACATGGACATTAATGCTGCAATCTCAATGACGCTAAAGCCTCTTTCCAAAAAGAAAAGGCTTGCATATGGGGATACCAGCCCAACATATGCAAAATATAAAAAGAAAAAGGACCCGAAGGCCCAGCGAAGCGAAGGCGTCATCTAATAGACCAATTAATCGCGATAGGCGCCTGGTTGAGCGGCTGGAATGGATGCACTTACAGGCACATCAGCACACTGTGCGCGATGACGTAAGGCATGGTCCATCAGAACAAGTGCCAGCATTGCTTCGGCTATTGGAGTGGCGCGAATGCCGACGCAGGGGTCATGTCGACCTTTTGTTTGGACGGTAATAGGTTTTCCATCCAAGTCAATTGATTGCTTTGGGCTCATAATGCTCGAGGTCGGCTTGATTGCAATCGAGACGCGGATATCTTGACCGCTACTAATGCCGCCAAGAGTGCCGCCTGAGTTGTTCGTTCCAAAGCCATCAGGGTGAAGTTCGTCGCCATGCTCGCTACCACGTTGGGATACAGACTTGAAGCCAGCGCCAATCTCAACGCCCTTTACCGCATTGATACCCATCATCGCGTGTGCAATATCCGCATCCAATTTATCGAACAAAGGCTCACCTAGTCCCGCAGGAACATTGCGAGCACGAACCTCTATACGCGCACCACAGGAGTCCCCTGCTTTACGCAACTCATCCATGTAAGTCTCAAGCTGAGGGATGATTTCTGCATTTGCAGCAAAGAATGGATTCTTTTCAATTTGAGCAAGATCTTGAAATGGAATTGCAAGATCTCCCAACTGACTCATATAGCCATAAAATTCGGTGCCGTACTTCTCGTGCAGCCATTTTTTAGCAATTGCTGCTGCAGCAACTACTGGTGCAGTTAAACGTGCAGATGAACGACCTCCACCACGGGGATCGCGAATTCCATATTTACTTTGATAGGCGTAATCAGCATGTCCAGGTCGGAACGTCTGCAAAATATCGCCGTAGTCTTGACTCCGTTGATCGGTATTGCGAATCAACAAAGCAATTGGTGTTCCAGTGGTTTTGCCTTCGAATACCCCGGAAAGGATCTCGACTTTATCCTCTTCCTTGCGCTGTGTAACATGACGAGATGTACCGGGTTTGCGGCGATCCAAATCTAACTGGATGTCAGACTCGGAGAGATTCATACCTGGCGGGCAACCATCAACAACCGCTCCGATTGCGGGACCGTGGGATTCACCAAAAGTGGTGACAGTAAAAAGAAGGCCTAATGTATTTCCTGACATACCAACATTATGTCATTTGTCGGAAAATGAGGCTAGAACAGCTCAGGAAGGCGCTTTTTCGGTGTCTTCCGGCCAATCCCGGATATAGGCCTTCAACATCGTATTTTCGAAGTCTTGTGCCTCTACTACGGATTTGGCAACGTCATAGAAAGAGATAACACCCATCAACATTTTTTGGTCAACGACTGGCAAGTAGCGAGCATGGTCCACCAACATCATGCGACGGACCTCATCAATCTCAGTCTCCATATTGCAGGTCAAGGGTTTTTGATTCATGACGGTGTTTACCTGAAGGCCCTCTAATTTGCCGTGATGCTTAGCTAAGGCAGCAATCACTTCACGAAAAGTCAAAATGCCAACAAGCTTGTCGTATTCCATGACAACTAAGGATCCAATATCGTGTTCGCTCATTACCAGCACTGCTGTTTGCAGCGCAGTATCAGGGGCTACTGTAAAAAGTGTGCTGCCCTTAACCCGTAATATGTCGCGTACTTTCATTTGATCTCCAAAAAACTATCTATCTATAAGCCTCAATATAGACTTAAGACCTCTTTGAATCAAGAGCTAGGGATTAATTTTAGTAACGAATAACCCTAACAACGCCGTTGCGGATATCTGGCAAATTGGCCACCAATACAGCTCCGGTCAGGGTAATCCACCAAGTCAAGAAAATCCACATAAGACCCAGAGGGAAAATCGCGAACGCCCCGTAAACCGTTTTGTAGAAGGCGGTATGAGATAGGAAAATGGCAAAGCCAAACTTCATTAACTCAAAGGCAAGCGCCGCCACTAAGGCTCCCGTGAAAGCATCGCGCCATAAAATCTTTGCATAGGGAAGAATTTTATAAACAACCGCATAGACCAAAATTGCCAAGAGGATTGGTGCAATGGTTGCAAATAATTTAAATCCTACGGATACCGCACTTATCCAACCCTCCGAGGCGCTAAACAGTACACCGCTTAAATAGATTCCAATACCCAGCAATATTGGCCCCAGTATTGTTGCGGCACTATAGATTGCAATTTTCTTATGCAAAGGTCGGCTTGTTGTGACCTTAAAGATTTGATTGAAGGCACCCTCAATCACGGCAAGCGTCATGATTGTGGTAATAATCAAGCCGGTCAAACCCACATAGGTTAAGCCCTTTGCTTGCGAGGAAAATTGATCTAAATAGATGAATACTTGCTGGTTGATGCCACCAGGCATATAGGTATCCAAAAGCCATGTTTTAAAAGCATTTTTGACTTGGATAACGCTGGGGAGATAACCTATCAGCAAGGTGGCAATAGTCACCATTGGCACCATTGATAAAGTCGTTGTAAAGGCTAAACTGGCCGCGATTTGCTTCAAATTCTGACCGCGATTGCGCTCCCATATCTCTTTCGCTAGAGAGAGCCATAATTGGGGGTTACGAATAAGGCGCATCGCCGTATCATAAGAGAAGAATATGAGCCAACACGATATTTTAGTTTTGTACTACTCCCGTTATGGTGCAACCAAGGATCTGGCACGCCTGATCGCTGAAGGCATTGAAAGTATTCCCGGGGTAAATGCCCGCCTCAGAACCGTTCCTGCCATATCTGCTGTTTGCGAAGCAACAGAAGCTGCCATTCCCCAGGATGGCGCCCCTTATGCGGAGTATTCAGATTTACAAGAGTGCATTGGACTAGCCTTAGGCTCTCCAACACGCTTTGGCAATATGGCTGCACCGATGAAATACTTCTGGGATGGCAGCTCATCGGAGTGGCTCAATGGCGCCTTGATTGGTAAACCTGCCTGCGTCTTTACGAGCACGGGTAGTCTGCACGGCGGTCAAGAAAGTACCCTGCTAACCATGATGATTCCTCTACTGCATCATGGCATGTTGTTAATGGGCATCCCTTATAGCGAACCAGATTTGATGTCCTCAAGCACCGGTGGTAGCCCTTACGGTGTGACGCATCTTGCTCACGCCGATGGACGAGCGCCAATTAGTCCCGAAGAGCAACGCCTGGCAAAAGCACAAGGTAAGCGTTTAGCCGAAGCTGCTTTAATGCTCCAACAAAAAAAGTAAGGCATTAAATATTCATCATGATGAAAAAGATTCTAGAAAAAAATCCATATCAACTGATCGCTACAGCCGCCTTCATTGATCTATTTATTCTTTGCGTTTGCTGGGAGTGGTTTATCTCCCCCTTAAGACCTGGTGGTTCTTGGATGGTTCTCAAAGGCATCCCTTTGCTATTTGCAATACCAGGAATCTGGAAAGGCAAGGTTTACACCATGCAGTGGGCCTCTATGCTGATATTGCTGTATGTAACTGAAGGCTTGGTCCGCATTCTCGAAACTGGTGCTAACTTTTGGCTTGCAGTGCTTGAGACTACTCTCGCAACAGTTGGTTTTATTTGCTTATTGATGTATCTGAAGCCTATCAAAAAAGAAGCTAAAGCCCTCAAAAAAATATCGGCAGAGTAAGCATGCAAGACTTTGTCCAACAGCTATCATCACTGCTTGATTCCAAATATGTTCTTACGAAGGATGAGGATAAAGCGCCCTACTTAACTGACTGGCGCAAACGTTTTACAGGCAAAGCGCTAGCGGTGGTTCTGCCTAGCACTAGTGCGGAAGTTGCGGACATTGTTAAGCTCTGCGCACATCATCATGTCCCCATAGTCCCTCAAGGTGGTCATACTGGCTTTTGTGGTGGCGCAACACCTGACGACAGCGGCAAGCAAATCATTCTGAATCTCAAGCGCATGAATCAAATTCGTGAGATAGATATTGCCAATCAAACTATAACGCTGGAAGCCGGCTGTATTTTGCAAACTGCTCAAGAAAAAGCAGCTGCGCAAGGATTTTTATTTCCGCTAAGTCTCGGGGCCGAAGGCAGCTGCATGATTGGTGGTAACTTGGCAACTAACGCAGGCGGAACCAATGTGCTGCGCTACGGTAATGCGCGTGATCTCTGCTTGGGTTTAGAAGTGGTCACTGCTACTGGTGAAATATGGAATGGCATTAGAGGATTACGCAAAGACAATACTGGTTACGATTTACGTGATTTGTTTGTTGGCTCTGAAGGTACGCTCGGCATTATTACTACAGCAGTAATGAAGTTATATCCCCTGCCGATTTCTCAGTGGACTACCCTAGTCGCGTGCCAAGACATTGCTTCTTCGATAGCGCTATTAAATTTATTTCAAAAGCGTGCGACCTCATTGCTTACGGGTTTTGAAATGATGACCCAAGAGTCTTTAGAATTAAATGAGAAGCATTTTCCGCAAATGGCAAATCCATTAAGTGGAAGTCCACCTTTTACGATCTTAGTAGAGCTATCAGATCACGAGAGTGAAGACCATGTGAAGCAACTTTTGGAAATGATCTTGGAGGAGGCTTTTGAGTCTCATCTCATTAGTGACGCAGTCATAGCCAGCAATCTCACTCAGGCAAATGCGTTTTGGCATATGCGTGAACACATCACGCTTGCACAGGCCCAAGAAGGCGCCAATTTAAAGCACGACATCACAATTCCCCTGTCCTCTCTGGATAGCTTTATTCAAGAGACTGACGTATTGGTAAGGGCTCAGTATCCCGGAGTCAGAATTATTAATTTTGGTCATTTGGGGGATGGAAACCTCCACTACAACATTGCCCCACCCCTAGGCGTCGACCCCAAATCCTTTAATGAGAAGAATGAAAAATCGATCCACGAGCTTGTTTACGCCCAAGTGGAGCGCTGTCATGGCTCGATTTCTGCGGAACACGGCGTTGGACAGCTTAAATTAAATGATTTAAGGGCTCATAAGGGGGAAGTGGCTCATGAGCTCATGAAGACCCTAAAAAGGGCCTTGGACCCTCAAAATATCCTTAATCCCAACAAAGTAGTCTCAATTTAAAGAAATTGGCTGTTTTTTAATAAATATTTTGTAATTCCTGTCATCTCGACCCTATTTCCATGCGTTGTAAGCTCATGGAGGTGACAAATATGTCAACAAGACTCAAACGTTGGGCCCGTGCAATTCAAGAGATCGACTTGTCCAAAAGGACGCCGGAGGTCGCCATTGGTTATTTAGATAGCAAATATCGTGATATTGCTTGGCGTTATATCCGCATTCTCGGCTTTGAGCGCACCATCAGCTTCATGGCTAGCAATAATTTTCACCCAGAGTGATACTAAAAAACCCTAAATAACTGATTTATTTAGGGTTTTTGCTTTTCTGGCTGCATTGCATTAGCTTTATACAAAAAATTCTTTAGCCTCAGCTAGCAAAAGTTCTGGAATCTCTTCTGGTATGTAGTGTCCACTTGGAACTGGCTTTCCTGAAACATCGCTTGCTACTCTGCCCCAGTCATCTAGTGGCTTAAAGCATTTGTTCACCAAACCATGCTCTCCCCATAGCACTTTTAGAGGCATCTGTAGCTTTTTACCCGCAGCGCGATCCTCTCGATCATGGATAAGATCAATAGATGCAGCAGCTCTATAGTCTTCACACATAGCATGCAGACTCTCAGAATCACTTGCTCCTGCCAAATACTCCACCCATCTTTCAGAAGAGAAAATACCCGTGCCTGCATGACGACCCATATGATTTTTTAGCCAATACTCTGGGTTCGCACCGATCAAGGTTTCTGGAACTGGTTCAGGTTGTATCAAGAAAAACCAATGCCAATAGCCTTTAGCAAATTCCATCGTAGTGTTTTCATACATCGCAAGCGTTGGTGATATATCCAAGACCATGAGGCGCAGAACGCTTTCCGGAAAGTCGATCGCTAAGCGATGTGAGACTCTCCCACCTCTATCATGTCCGAGCAAGAAGAATTGGTTGAATCCCAGACTCTTCATCAGAGCATGCTGATCTGCAGCCATAGATCGCTTTGAGTAGGTAGAGTGATCTGCGTTACCGTGGGGCTTTGACGACGCTCCGTAGCCTCGGAGATCTGCTGCCACTACTGTGAAGTACTTTGCTAACTCAGGGGCTACTTGACTCCAGATTGCCTTAGTTTGTGGAAAGCCGTGAAGTAATAACAATGGAGGTCCGTTACCACCGATGAGGTATGAAATCTCAATGGGACCATCTTTTGATTGCGCGGAAAACTGTTTAGATTCAAAACCAGGAAAAGAAACGGCCATTATTTACCCAATAAAAAAGCCTCTGAAAAAGCTTTTGTTAGATCACCATTGGCGATCAGCGATTGCCTGAATTTCAGCAACCGTCACATAACCTTTATTCGATGAATCGATATAGCTAAAGTTGTTGTAAATACGGGGCATGCATCCCTTGGCCTCTTCCTTGGTAAGTTTGCCATTGCGGTTTGTATCGCATTTAGCGAAACGCTCTGCGATCTCTTTATTTCGAGAAGCTTCGTCTGCATGAGCTACAAATGGGATAGCCATAGAAGCACTCAAAGCAATAACAAACATTAATTTAGAAAGCAATCTCATTGATGATTTCCTATCTGCCTGTTGGCGTTGGATTTGCGGAGGTCTCCATTGCTGTGCGAACAACTGTTTTGGCCATAGCAATAAAGGAATCTGCTGAACCAGAGCTTGTTCTAAATGACTCCCCTTGCACAGTAATTAGGCCTTCACCCAATAATTGCTTGGATTGACTGTCTGTAATTTTGCTTTCAACTAAGAGAGCTGGTGTTTTAGAGTTGACGCCACCAGCATAGGCTGCAGCATTCATGGCCAAGCCAATCGGCGTGAAATTCCAAGGCTGCAAACTATCTGCCGAACTCTCTGCACCAGTGATGCCAACAGAAACTCGTGCAACACCCGGTCCAGACATAGTAACAATCTTAATATTTCCACGCGCATTGACAGCTTCTACCATCGACGCTTGCAATGCAGCCTTTGCTTTGTTAATTACGTCAAGACTGACATCTTTAGTGGCATTTTGATTTAAGTAGATTGGATCCAATATCACTGCGGTATAGGTACTGGGATTAACGCCTGAAACACGATATCTCCAAATTCGGGTATCTTGATTACTGGTTGCCATGGGAACCAAGAGGTTGTAATCCGGCAGGAAGCCAGATCTTGGCATTGCCTCAGTTGCTAATTTAGGCGCATTACTACATGCAGCCAAAGTAACTGCAGCGACGAATGAAATCAGCAATACGTTTAATTTTTTCATGGCGATTCCGAGAGTTGAGTTTGAACAATTAAAGAGCTACTTTGGATAATGACATCATACCCAAATCCACCTAATCTGGTGATGGACAAGGCATGATTGCACCCGTCTTCTTATGATTCTGTGGCTTGCAATCTACCTGCATCGGAGATGCTTTAGTAGGGCTACCTGCTACTTGCGCACTGCCATTGGATGATGTTTGAGCTGATGGTGTTGCCCCTGGCGCCTTGGCTATAGAGGGGGTTGGAGCAGCCTTTGCTGGGGCAAGACCCACCTCTCTATAAAAGGACTTATCGGAGCCTGGACAGGGCATTAATGCGCCTGTTTTTGGATTTACGACATCCTTGCATTGCGGGTTTGCTTCAAGACGCGCCTCCAACTGCGCAACCGAGCACCCAGCAACTACAAAAGCGACGCTAATTACCAAGGAATATGGCTTGATTAAGTTGATATTCATCGGTTTATTCTAAGGTAAAGGAATCGGCATAAATAATTGCTTTGCCGCCTATTGGGGAAAAATGACTTTAATAGTGGCAATATATCGCTATCGGTTTGATAAAAGGAGCAGTAATGAACAAAGATGCATTTGAAAAGGGCTTAAAAACCCGCCGCGAGGTTTTGGGCTCTGAATATGTAGATAACTCGATTCAGAATGCAGGCGAATTTAATATGCCCATGCAAGAGCTGGTAACTGAGTTTGCTTGGAATGCTATTTGGAATAGACCTGGTCTAGATCGTCGCTCTAGGAGCATGATCAACTTAGCCATGCTCACTGCGCTTAACCGCCCTCATGAGCTTAAGTTGCATTTAAAAGGCGCGATTAACAATGGCCTGAGTAAAGATGAGATCAGAGAAATCTTGATGCAAACGGCCATCTATTGCGGTGTCCCGGCGGCTATCGATGGCTTTAAATGTGCCAAGGAAGTCTTTGCGGAAATGGGAATCTAATTCAGGAGGAAGTGGCCTGCCCAGCACGATTCGAACGTGCGACCTACGCCTTAGAAGGGCGTTGCTCTATCCAGCTGAGCTATAGGCAGTGAGTACTGGGACTGAAAACGTAAAACAAAGAGAAAGTGGTCGGAGTACAAGGATTCGAACCTTGGACCCCCTGCTCCCAAAGCAGGTGCGCTACCAGGCTGCGCTACACTCCGACGGAATCGATATTCTACACCGAGAGCGCTATTACAGGCAAATCCTGTAAGATTTGTCCCATGCCTGCCTATTTTTCAAGCAAACTCATCAAGCAACTTCAAGCCGCATTTGCTGCTACTTTGCTTGTACTTTGCTTACTTGGGACGCATTGGATTGGCTTTTCTCATAGCATCTCCCATGAGCAACTTCAAAGTCAGATGGAGGTCGGTTCAACCTCGAGCGATAAGCTACCTTCTCTTAATCATAGTTCTGACGTTTGTCACTTATTTGACGCGCTGGCTTTGGCTGGTTTTATTGCATCTAAGTCTCTTACTGAAACTAGCTACAGTACGAGCGTATTTTTTCTAGTCAATTTAGATACCGCTTTGCTTGCTCAAATTGCGATTGAGCACTATCAATCTAGAGCTCCCCCAACCCTTCTTTCATAAATCACATTAGTAACTAGTTGGTGAACTAGTAATCGATTGATATGCGTCTACTGAAATGGCGCAGTAAAAGAAGGTATTGCAATGAAGTATAGAAATCCCTTAAAACCAAGATTCATTTGCGTTTTGGTGTCCAGTGCATTTAGCTCTATCGCTTTTGCACAAAATCAAAATCCTAGTCTGGAGATTACTGCTACTGGCAGTCAAGAAGCCACACAAAGTATTTTGACTCCCACAAAGATTCTTCAAGGAGATGAACTATTAAATAAGCTGGGTACAACCTTGGGCGCTACTCTAGCTAATGAGCTAGGTGTATCGGCAACTGGATATGGCGCTGGCTCATCCCGCCCGGTAATTCGTGGTCTTGAGGGTTCACGAGTGCAAATTCTGCAAAATGGTTTGTCAGTGGGTGATGTATCCAATATATCCCAGGATCATGCCGTTGGTAACAATATGCAAAATGCACATCAAGTTGAAATCTTGCGGGGTGCCGCCGCCCTGCTCTATGGATCTGGATCTAGCGGAGGCTTGGTAAACGTAGTTAACGATCGAATTCTCACTAATCTGCCTGATAGGCCCACTGGAGCGATTAATACTAGCTATGAGACAGTGAATAACGGTCGAGCTGGATCAGTAGAGCTTGATGGTGCCTTTGGGTCTGTTGCGGTCCATGTCGATACCGCCATTAACAATGCCAACAACTATTCCATTCCTGGAAGTTCCACCCAATCACAGGGCGAACCTGCAGGTGGCTGGACAGTGCCACCTGAAGGAAATGGCGGTAATAATTACACTGGAAAACTACCCAATACGTTTAGCAACCAAAACAATCTTGGTTTTGGAGTCTCCTATATTGGAAAATCTGGATATACCGGAGTTTCTGTAGAGCGCCTAAATAATAACTATGGCATTCCAACACCTGAAGGTGGTTCGATTAATCAATCGCAGAATCGCTATGACTTACAGCATCAAACACGCGATCCTTTTGAAGGCTTCTCGTCATTCAAGTTCAGTGCAGCCAATACGAATTACACTCATACAGAATTCGCCAGTACAGGTGAAGCAGCCTCTCTTTGGAAAAATATTGCAAACGAAGCTCGCTTAGAGCTGTCTCACAACCCTTTATTGGGGTGGAAAGGTACATTCGGCGCCCAAGTCACTGCAGCCTCATTAAATGCTACCGAAGTTGGTAGCGGTAGTTATGCCATAGTGCCCCCAACTAAAACCAATTCCAACGCTATATTTTGGATTGAAGAAGGTAAATGGAATGCCCTACAAGGCAATCTTGGCTTGAGATACAACACTGTCTCTGAAAACCCCAATACCGGCACCCTTTTAGAATCCCAAGACACTACGGCCGGTACTCCCACCCCTGGCATTACATTGCAGAATCGTAACTTCAATTTAATGTCTTATTCCGCTGGTGGCTTGTTGAACTTTTTACAAGGCCATGGCTTGGGGGTGGCGTATACAGTTTCACAACGTGCTCCTAGCGCTCAAGAGCTGTACTCGTATGGAGCGCATGAATCTACCGCGACTTTTGATATCGGCAACCCTAATTTAAGCAAAGAAACTTCAAATAATTTGGAATTTAACTATCAAAAAACATTAGGACTTCTTCGCAGTAAAGCAAGCATCTACGCTAATCGCTTTAATAATTATATTTATGGTTATTACACTGGCAACGCCATTAATAATGGTGGACAAGAAGGTGATGGATTTAGTGTAGTTACGGCTCAACAGGCTGCAGCAACCATCAAAGGTATTGAGGGTGAAATTACTTATAACTGGCGAGAGCAAGGCTTAGGCGGCAGAATATTTGGTGATGCTTCGCAGGGTAGCTTTGATGCCGGAGGAAACCTACCTTTGCAACCTGCACCAAGACTTGGGGCAGAAATTGCGCATCAAAAGAATGGCTGGCTTACGAATGCAAGCTATATCTATAGCTACCAGCAAAATCGTTTAGCAAGTTGGGAGCAAGGTCCGGCACCCAGTTACAACCTCTTAAATGCAGGAATTTCCTATACAGAGCGAGTCAAGGAAGTTAATTGGACTGTTTATCTGAATATGAAGAATTTACTGAATGAGCAAATTCGCTATGCAACTACGCCCATGGCAGTAAGACTTTATGCCCCACAACCAGGAAGAAGTTTCATGATTGGCTTGAGAGGTACTTTTTAAGTGAAGTGCTTACTAAAAAAATTTGAGAAGGAAGAATCCCAATAACCCTGATCCCAGAATAATAAAGACGGGGTTTATTTTTGTTCTCAAAATTAAATAAAGAGTAATTAGAGCCAGTCCTAATGTAATAGGACTAACGATAGAGGCCTTTGCAACTGAATAAACACCAGAAGCCATTAATCCGATGGATATCGGCTCCAGGGCATTTTGTATGCTGCGACGCCAAGGGCTCTCACCAAAGCGATTCCAGATGCGCCCAACGTAAAAGCACAAAATACTCGACGGCAAAAAGAAAGAAAGTAAAACTACGCCCGCACCCAATAGCCCGGCAACCTGAAAACCAATCACTAAGACCATCAGCATATTTGGTCCAGGGGCTATTTGGCCAATACTATAAATATGAACAAAACGGAGGTGATCAATACCGAATTGATGAGCCAATAAGGTTTGCATCTCGGGCAAAACTGCAGTTCCCCCTCCCACCGCTAAAAGTGAAAGCAGGCTGAAACAAGCCGCCAAAGAAATTAATTGGGTCATGAATCGTCTCTAGGGCGATAAATGAATATAGCAATTGGCGCCATAATCAACAACACAATTGGCAGACTCAACTTTGCAATACTCATCAATAAAAAGGTCGGAATGATGATGAGGAGCGACTTAAGATGCTTCCAGTGCTCATCACCTATTCGGTAGGTGATCGCTGCCAACAAACCGCAAGCAGCAGCAGCAACTCCAGCCAATAAAAGATTTGCTAAAGGATGATCTGTATTAGTGGTGTAGGCAACACCAATGACCAATACAAATAGAGATCCAGGCAATATTAAGCCGATTGTTGCCATACATGCGCCAAGGGCACCTCGCAAATGGTCTCCAGCCAATACAGCCAGATTCACTGAATTTAAACCAGGCATAGTTTGACTAATGGCCAAATAACCCATAAACTCATCAGCGGTAAGCCAGCGTCTTTTCTCAATTAAAAGAATACGCTCATAGGCAATTATTCCGCCTCCGAAGCTGACGGTGCCAATGATCAAAAATTGTAAAAAGATGTCAGATAGATTTACCCGTGTATTTTCATTGGGCAAATCAGATGAGATCATTCTGGTTTCCCATAAATAAGAGCAGTTTTGGTGCTACCAATTTCTAGCCAATCAGCTAATTCCATTTGAAGTTTTTTGAAGAACTTGTCTGCCCTCTTATGAGCCTTCTCTTGAGCGCGGTTTTCATCATTTACACGATAAGAAAACGCCAATTCTCCAACTATTGGATCGCCTGCAGATCTCATCCAGATAGCGATTTCACAATGTGCTTGAACACCGTTGCCGAACACGAGATTCCCCAATGGTAGACATGCTTCTAGAATTTTGTTTTTAGGGCCACCAACAATACCGATTGGGGATTTCTTATCAATAGAAAGTGTTGCAAGTCCTGGAAAATATTTGCTAACACTACTTAAGGAGCGATCAAATAAACTATCGATTGGTACTGCATCTAAGATAGCGTTGTTTGAGAATATTTGGCGACGAGAGCCAACCGTATCACCTCTTAATATTTCCTCTTTTAAACGAGCTCTTGATTTAATCTTCTTTTGTGGAGCGGGATTAAATTTAGAGGCATGCTCTAGATCATGAGTGCGACACTTTAGCGTAACCTCTGCATAATCATCAACCCAGATATTTTGCCGGGATTCGCGCACGCGCAAGATTATATTATTTAGGCGAAAGTCCTCACCAGGAGTATCGTAAAAATAAATACTACGTAAACCTGTGTTTGCATTATCAAGGTGAAAAAAATCAACCTTGCTGCTCTTACAAAACTTTACGATCTGTTCACTCAAAGCTTGAATTCTGGAATGACGGTCTAAGCCCTTGGGCTTGATTAGGAGCTTAAATTCTCTATTGGTAATAGATGGATGCATCTTCATAAAAAATTCCTTCTTTGCATGAGATTATTAACCTCTCATGAGTTTCAATACATTGGATTTAAGCCGTTGGTACTAGATCAGCAATACTTTTAGCCGCGCTCATAGCAACGTCACTATCTTTAGTCTCCACCATAACCCGTAACAGGGGCTCGGTACCAGAGGCGCGAATTAACACCCTACCACTATCGGCTAGGTCAGACTTAACTTTAATTACCTGCTGCTGTAATGCTTCATCTGACTTCCAGTCATAGCCAGGTTTAAATTTCACATTCAAAAGAACTTGTGGGAAGACTTTGACGGAATCTAATAACTGAGCAAGACTTCTTTTCTTTTGACTCATTGCTGCCAAAACTTGTAGTGCAGCAATCGTGCCATCGC
This sequence comes from Polynucleobacter ibericus, assembly GCF_018687955.1. Lineage (NCBI taxonomy): Bacteria > Pseudomonadati > Pseudomonadota > Betaproteobacteria > Burkholderiales > Burkholderiaceae > Polynucleobacter > Polynucleobacter ibericus. Next base: position 939,638 of record NZ_CP061309.1, read on the forward strand.
CAGTAGAGTGCTGATCTAGGCAAAGTAAATGACCCGAACCTTCTCCACCAATAATCCAATCATTCTGCTTGAGCAATTCCAAGACATACCGATCGCCTACATTGGCGCGTTCAAATCCAATTCCAAGAGCCTTAATGGCATTTTCAACCGCAAGATTAGTCATCAGGGTACCAACAGCTCCGCCAAGTTTCTGACCGCGGTCCAAACGGTCTTTCACTAAGACATAAAGCAGCTCATCTCCATTAAACAATCGTCCTGTAGCATCCACCATCTGAAGACGATCAGCATCGCCATCAAGTGCGATTCCTAGGTCTGCTTTTTCTTCTTTGACTTTGGCTATTAGAGCTGCTGGTGCAGTTGCTCCACAGCCATCATTAATGTTACGGCCATCTGGGCTCACACCAATAGAGACAACTTCCGCGCCTAGTTCATGAAAAACGTGAGGTGCCGTATGGTATGCAGCGCCATTAGCGCAGTCAACCACCAACTTGAGGCCTTTGAGGTTTAATTCTCCAGGAAAAGTCGATTTGCAAAATTCGATATATCGTCCAGCAGCATCATCTAAACGGAAGGCTTTACCAAGCTCTTTTGAATTTACGCAACCCATTGGTTTATCTAATTCAGATTCGATAGCAAGCTCAAATTCATCCGATAACTTATCTCCCTTTGCAGAGAAAAACTTAATACCGTTATCTTGATACGGGTTGTGAGATGCGGAGATAACTAAGCCTGCTGAGAGTCGCAGCGCTTTGGTTAGATAAGCTACTCCGGGCGTTGGAATGGGTCCACAAAGCATCACGTCTACACCTGCAGCAGCAAATCCTGCTTCAAGGGCGGCTTCTAGCAAATAGCCTGAAACGCGAGTATCTTTGCCAATCAAAATCTTGCAACGTTCACCTGGTCTCGCATCACGTGTCAATACCTTACCAGCGGCATAACCTAGGCGAGTCATAAATTCCGGAACGATCGGAAACTGCCCTACTTCACCTCGAATACCATCAGTGCCAAAATATTGTTTTTTCATGGATATCATTATAAAACTTAGATAGTTCTCTAAGTATTTACAGCCTCCCAAAGCTTTAGGGCATCTACTGTCTCACCTACATCATGAACACGAACAATTCTGGCGCCTCGGTCGGCAGCCATAATGGCTGCGGCAATACTTGCTGGAACACGATCATTTGTATCTTTGCCGGTAAGCTTACCTAACATGGACTTACGGGACATTCCCGCTAATACAGGCAATTCCAAACTGGAAAAGTCTACAAAGTTCGTCAACATCTTGAGGTTATGTTCAAGACTCTTACCAAAACCAAAGCCAGGATCGATGGCTATGCGGTTTTTAGCAACCCCATTAGCGATCAATAGATCAGCCCGGGCTTTTAGAAATTCCTTTACCTCAGCGATAACATTTTGATATTCGGGATTAAATTGCATGGTGAGAGGATCACGCTGCATATGCATTAGTACGACACCGCAATTATTGCTTTCCAAAACTGCATTCATCGCCCCATCCTGCCTAAGCGCCCAAATATCATTCACGCAATCTACTCCAGCATGCAATGCTTGGCGCATTGTCTCTGCTTTATAGGTATCGATTGATAGTGGTACGCCACAGCCTTTGAGCGCTTCAATGACTGGCAGCACTCTATCTAATTCCTCTTGCAATTCAACTGGCTCTGCACCGGGCCTAGTTGATTCACCGCCAATATCGATGAGATCAACGCCCTGCGCAATCATGTGCTCAGCTTGTGCAATGGCATCTTTCGGACTTCTAAATTTTCCGCCATCAGAGAAGGAATCGGGTGTTGCATTGAGAATGCCCATCACAATCGGGCGCTGACGTTTAGTAAAGTCGAAAAGAAAACGCCCACAACACCAAGTTGTGGGCATGTTTAATTGACCTTGCTTAAGCATTAAAGGCTAAAGCGATCAATAGTTCTTACGCAGTCGCAGGAGCGCCACCAGTTGCAGGGCCAGGGGTTCCAGCAGAATTACCAAACTGTGTAGCAGGCGGAGGCAATGGAGCTCGTGGTGGACGACCTTCCATAATGTCAGTAATCTGCTCAGCATCAATAGTTTCCCATTCAAGCAATGCAGCAACCATAGCTTCAACTTTGTCGCGATTTTGCTCCAAAATGGATCTTGCCAAGGCATATTGACTATCAATCAAGCTGCGAATTTCTGCATCCACTTTTTGTTGGGTTAACTCAGAAACAGTCTTTGTACTATTGCGACCAAAAATGCTCTCAGACTCAGTATCGACATACACCATCGTACCCAAGCTATCACTCATACCGTAGCGCGTCACCATATCGCGAGCCATCTTAGTAGCGCGCTCAAAGTCGTTTGATGCACCGGTGCTCATGGAGTTTAGAAATACTTCTTCAGCTGCACGTCCGCCAAACAGAATAGCCAACTCCTCCAACATGCGATCTTTATAAAGATTGACACGGTCAAACTCAGGCAACTGCCAAGTAACTCCTAATGCCATGCCACGCGGCATGATGGTGACTTTATGAACCGGATCTGCTTTAGGAAGCACTTTGGCAACTACAGCGTGACCTGACTCATGATAAGCAGTGTTACGACGCTCTTCTTCGCGCATTACGGCAGACTTACGCTCGGGACCCATATAGATCTTGTCTTTAGCGTCTTCAAAATCCTTCATATCAACAGAGCGCTTATTACGGCGAGCGGCAAATAACGCAGCTTCATTCACTAAGTTTGCTAAATCAGCGCCTGAGAAGCCCGGCGTACCACGTGCCAAAACAGCAGCATTTACATCAGGATCAATGGGAACCTTGCGCATATGTACTTGCAAAATTTGCTCACGGCCACGGATGTCAGGCAAGCCAACATGCACTTGACGATCGAAGCGACCTGGACGGAGCAATGCTTTATCCAATACATCTGAACGGTTAGTAGCAGCTACAACAATCACACCGCTATTGCTTTCAAAGCCATCCATCTCAACCAACATTTGGTTGAGCGTTTGCTCGCGCTCATCATTACCACCACCCATACCAGCGCCACGATGACGACCAACCGCATCGATTTCGTCAATAAAGATGATGCACGGTGAATTTTTCTTGGCGTTTTCAAACATGTCGCGCACGCGAGATGCACCTACACCAACAAACATTTCTACGAAATCAGATCCAGAGATCGAGAAGAAAGGAACCTTGGCTTCACCAGCAATGGCACGTGCCAAAAGGGTCTTACCAGTTCCTGGAGGGCCTACAAGCAGGACGCCATGGGGAATACGGCCACCTAGTTTTTGAAACTTTTGTGGATCTTTTAAGAAATCGACCAATTCAAATACTTCTTCTTTGGCTTCATCGCATCCAGCAACATCAGCGAAAGTCACTGTATTACTATTCTCATCTATCAAACGCGCTTTTGATTTTCCAAATGAGAATGCGCCGCCTTTACCGCCACCTTGCATTTGGCGCATCATGAAAAACCAAAAACCAATAATTAGTAAGGTCGGTCCAAGATAGTACAAAGCTGAAACCAACATATTGGGTTCATCATCTGCTTTACCGGTAACTTGAACTCCGTATTTCATGAGGTCACCGACCATCCAGATATCGCCTGGAGAGGTAATAGAGTATTTATTACCGTCAGCAGGCGTAACTTGTAATGTGCGTCCTTGCACATCGACACGCTTTACTTTGCCAGCTTTGGCATCATCCATAAATTGCGAATAGGTAACTTGTGTTTGATCCTTGGGCTTATCAAACTGTTTGAAAACAGTAAAAAGCACCAAGCCCACAATGAGCCACACACCGATTTTTTGGAACATATTGCTGTTCAAAATGAGTCCTTTTCTGGAAAAATCCAGGAGTTAAAGCGAATCCGCTACCTAAGTATTTGATTCTACTACCACCCTTTTTCAAGAGCTAATGGCATATTTATTTAATAAACCCCCTCTTTTATAGGGGGTTATTGGGTTTATTTGAGGCTTATTTGGGCGGCTTTAGGTTCCTACCCAAAAGGAAAATCTCCGAAGAGCGAGCCCTAGAAGCCTTTGGCTTTCTAGGCACCACGGTTTTGAAGACCTTTTTGAAGGATTCAACAATCTGGCTATATCCACTGCCGTTAAAGCATTTGATTAATAAGGCACCCTCGGGTTTAAGGTGCGAAACGGCAAAATCCAAGGCAATTTCTGCCAAAAAAGCCATTCTGGCCGCGTCAGCTACGCCAACTCCAGATAAGTTAGGCGCCATGTCAGAAAGGACTAAATCGACCTTTCCCTCTGCTTCTTTTGGCAGTAACGCCTCAAGCGCTGCAAGACCCTCGTCTTCACGGAAGTCGCCCTGTATAAAGCTAACATCGGCTATATCCTCCATTGGCAGAATATCGATAGCAATAATCTGTCCATCCGGTTTGCCCGACTCAATTTTGGGATTGTTTTTTCCAAGTTCAGTTAAACGATTGCGCGCGAATTGAGACCAGCTCCCAGGAGCGCTCCCCAAATCGACAATCGTCATACCCGCTTTGATCAGTTGATCTTGCTCGTCAATTTCACTGAGCTTATAAACCGCTCTGGCGCGATAGCCCTCTTTTTGAGCCATCTTCACGTAAGGATCGGTCAAATGATCCTGCAACCAACTTTTATTAAATTTATTCTTTGCCACAACGCACCCACTTTCGCCTTCTATTTTCCTAGTTTCCGTGCGCTAAAGCAAAAGGTATTGAGGAAAAAATCGTTAAATTCATCCCAATAAGCTGATTTTGGCAACGAATGCTCTATCATCGACCCCATGACAGCACTGATCCTCACCCCCGCACAACGTAAATCCCTCAAAGCCGATGCCCATGACTTAAGTCCTGTGGTAATGGTTGGTGGTGATGGCTTAACACCCGCAGTAGTTAAAGAGGCGAAATTAGCCATCAATCATCATGGCTTGATCAAGATCCGAGTCTTTGGCGATGATCGCGATGCTCGCGTCGCCATCTATGAAGAACTCTGTGACAAATTAGATGCGGCCCCTGTGCAACATATTGGTAAATTGCTTGTGTTATGGAAACCAAAAGATGTGGTTGAGGAAGCATTCAGCAATCTCGGACGCTCAAGCAAGCAAACTAAGAAAACATTGCAAGCACCGCGCACCAAACGCCAGCCAAATCGTACTGTTACTAAAACAGGAGTGCGCACAAGCACTTCCGAGAGGTCTGATCGTCGCTCTGCATCCAATAAATCGCCGTTTGAGAGAGTTGCGGCTGTAAAGTCAGCAACACCTAAGAAAAGAGTATTGCGCTCAGAAGCTGCCGAATCCAAAATTGGCTGGTCATCTCCTGGCTATAGAAAAGCAACCGCAGCACCTGCACCAATTAAAAAACGCAAAGTGAGAATGAGTAGCACCAAGAAAAAATCTTTGGGCTCCTAAAATCTGAGCTTCAAAAACAAAAAACGTCGCTAGTCGGCGTTTTTTGTTGCTCGCCACACTAGTACAAGCCCAAGTAGTGCTTGAATCAGAAAGAGGCTACTGGAAACACCATGAAGTCTACTAAATAAAACAGCATTACTTGTTTCACGTACAGATAAACCTAGATGCAACGCTTGGTCTCTGAGTGAATTCATCCAGGGGATCAAAATAAAAGCAGCCCCTACTGTGCAAGCCAACATGCCCAGCAATATCCAGCGAGTCAAGCGATATTGAGATATTTGGTGGCGAACTAGATGATTGGCTATCAACATCAGAATGATGCAAACAAATACCCCAGAATAGGCTGTTACCTTAAAAAGATTTGCAGCTACAATACCGGCGACCTGCCTATCACCCAAGCTTGAAAATAAAACTGGCACGACCAAAAAACCAATCGTCATAAAGCTTCCAACCCAGAGGCCTGAAATCAGGCTAAATATTCTCTGGGTTTGGAGATTACGCATTAAATGTATTTAACCGCCAAGATTTCAACTTCACGGTTGCCGCCAGGTGCTTGAACAGCAACCACGTCGCCCTCTTCTTTGCTAATCAAAGCACGAGCGATTGGTGAGCTAATAGAGATTTTGTTTAAAGCAATATCCGCTTCATCGTCGCCAACAATTTGGTAGGTCAACTTAGTCCCGTCTTCTAAATCCTCAAGATCAACCGTTGCACCGAAAACAACCCTGCCAGTAACATCAAGGGATGCTGGATCAATAATTTGAGCGGCAGAAAGTTTTCCTTCTAGTTCTTGGATGCGCCCTTCGATGAAGCCCTGTTTTTCTTTGGCAGCATCGTATTCAGCATTCTCAGAGAGATCACCCTGAGCGCGAGCTTCTGAGATTGCGTTAATGACCGCTGGACGTTCTACATGCTTAAGGCGGTGCAACTCTTCTTTTAGAAGTTCTGCACCGCGCTTGGTAATCGGAATTGTGCTCATGCTACTAACCTAACTTAAATTCTTGCGCAAAATTACGCGAGTGAAAGTTAATTTTAGATTAAATAAGCGACCGATGTAAGTTTTGTAATGAATAGACCTCAAGTGACTCTAACTTACCGTTTTGGGAGGCTAATAAGCCATCCATCACAGCACGTGCAGCGCTAATCGTTGTGTAATAAGTCACACCATTAGCCTGTGCACTGGTACGAATTGATCTAGAGTCAGCAATAGCGGTCCGAGTCTCATCCACGGTAGTAAATACCAGTGAAATTTCCCCGTTCTTAATAAAATCCACAATGTGAGGACGGCCATCCTTGACCTTGTTCACCACCTGAACGGGTAAACCAGCAGCCTCAATGGCAGCAGCGGTTCCTTTGGTCGCAACCATCGGAAAGCCCAATTGATGCAATAACTTAGCAACCTCAATTGCCATTGGTTTATCACTATCTTTGACGGTCAGAAGAACAGTCCCACTCTTAGGCAGCTTAATGCCAGCGCCTAATTGGGATTTAAATAAAGCCTCACCAAAGGTTTTACCGACTCCCATTACCTCACCAGTAGAACGCATCTCCGGTCCAAGAATAGGATCAATGCCAGGGAATTTATTAAATGGGAATACCGCTTCTTTCACGGAGAAATAAGGAGGCTTCACTTCTGTCTTAATGCCCTGCTGACCCAGAGTTTGACCAACCATGCAACGGGCTGCAATCTTTGCAAGCTGTAAACCTGTAGCTTTAGACACAAAAGGAACGGTACGAGATGCGCGTGGGTTTACTTCCAACACGTAAATCACATCTTTCCCATCTACATTTTGGATAGCAAACTGAACGTTCATTAAGCCGATAACATTTAGGCCTTTAGCCATTGCAGCTGTCTGACGTTTAATTTCTTCAACCGTTGCATCGGATAAAGAATAAGGCGGTAATGAACAGGCGGAATCACCGGAGTGGACACCAGCTTGCTCGATGTGCTCCATAACGCCACCAATGAAAACAGTCTCACCATCACTAATGCAATCGACATCACACTCAATCGCATCGTTCAAGAAACGATCTAATAGAACTGGGGAGTCGTGTGAGACTTTAACGGCCTCACGCATATAACGCTCTAGGTCACGACCATCATGGACGATTTCCATGGCACGACCGCCCAAGACGTAGGATGGACGTACCACTAATGGGTAGCCAATTTCTTCAGCAAGCTTAAGTGCCTCTTCTTCGGTGCGCGCCGTGCGGTTCGGTGGTTGACGTAAGCCAAGATCCTGAAGCAACTTCTGGAAGCGCTCACGGTCTTCTGCAGCATCAATCATGTCTGGTGAAGTACCAATGATCGGAACACCATTTCGCTCGAGATCTAAAGCCAACTTCAATGGAGTCTGACCGCCGTACTGAACAATCACGCCCTTTGGTTTTTCTTTGGCGACAATTTCCAGCACGTCCTCTAATGTCAGAGGCTCAAAATACAAGCGATCAGAAGTGTCATAGTCCGTTGAAACGGTCTCAGGGTTACAGTTCACCATGATGGTTTCGTAACCATCATCGCGCATGGCTAAGGCAGCATGCACGCAGCAATAGTCAAACTCAATACCTTGACCAATTCGGTTAGGGCCTCCGCCCAGAACCATAATCTTCTCTTTATTGGTTGGGTTGGATTCACACTCACCATGCTCAGCTTCGTATGTTGAATACAAATAAGCAGTGTTCGTGGAAAACTCAGCAGCACAGGTATCTACTCGTTTATAGACAGGAACAACTTTTAAACGATGGCGTGCAGCACGTACTGAAGCAGGATCAACCTTCAATAACTTAGCCAAGCGACGATCAGAGAAGCCTTTTTGCTTTACAAAACGTAATTCTGGCGCTGTCAGACTATCAATCTTGCGCTGTTTAAGCTCAGTCTCAATAGTAATGAGTTCTTCAATTTGCTCCAAGAACCAAGGGTCTACTTTAGTTTCTGAATAAATCTCATCTAGACCCATGCCCATACGGAATGCATCTGCTAAATACCAAATGCGATCAGGGCCTGGTTCGTTAATTTCATTGATGATGTCATCAAGGTCTGTAGAGAATTCATCGAGACCATCAACACCAACCTCTAAACCACGAAGAGCCTTTTGAAAGGATTCTTGGAAAGTTCGGCCAATTGCCATGACCTCACCTACAGATTTCATCTGCGTTGTTAGACGTGAGTCAGCCTGTGGGAACTTCTCAAATGCAAAGCGTGGAATCTTGGTAACAACATAGTCAATGGAGGGCTCAAATGATGCTGGTGTAGCGCCGCCAGTGATGTCATTCTTTAATTCATCTAAGGTATAGCCAACTGCTAACTTTGCAGCAATCTTGGCAATCGGGAATCCGGTAGCTTTAGAAGCCAATGCTGAAGAGCGCGATACCCGTGGATTCATCTCGATAACAATCATGCGGCCATCAACTGGGTTGATAGAGAACTGAACGTTTGAGCCGCCTGTATCGACACCGATTTCTCTGAGAACTGCAATCGATGCATTACGCATGATTTGATACTCTTTATCAGTCAGAGTTTGTGCTGGCGCTACGGTAATAGAGTCGCCAGTGTGGACACCCATTGGGTCCAAGTTTTCAATTGAGCAGACAATGATGCAGTTGTCATTACGATCCCGCACTACTTCCATCTCGAACTCTTTCCAGCCCAAGAGAGACTCTTCGATTAAGAGCTCGCGAGTTGGTGATAAATCAAGACCACGTTTACAAATCTCTTCAAATTCTTCGCGGTTATAAGCAATACCGCCGCCTGATCCACCCATGGTAAATGAAGGACGAATAACAACCGGGAAGCCTGAGCTACCAGTCTCTTGCTGAATACGCTGCTGCACTTCATGTGCCTCATCCATCGAGTGCGCAATCCCAGATTTAGCTGAGCCTAAACCAATTTTGGTCATCGCCTCTTTAAATTTTTGACGATCTTCCGCCTTATCAATGGCCTCAGGTGAAGCGCCAATTAATTCGCAGCCATATTTTTCCAATACGCCATGACGATGTAAATCTAGGGCACAATTCAGTGCTGTCTGTCCACCCATGGTTGGCAAAATGGCATCTGGTTTTTCTACGGCAATAATGCGCTCCACCACTTCCCATGTGATTGGCTCGATGTAGGTGACATCAGCCATTTCAGGGTCAGTCATGATGGTCGCAGGATTGCTATTTACCAAAATAACTTTGTAACCTTCATCACGCAGTGCTTTACAAGCCTGCGCTCCGGAATAGTCAAACTCACAGGCCTGACCAATGACGATTGGTCCAGCACCAATAATGAGGATGCTTTTAATGTCGCTACGCTTAGGCATTATTTGCCCTCCTTCTTGGCAGCATTCATGAGCTCCACAAAACGATCAAATAAATAGGCAATATCGTGAGGACCTGGTGAGGCCTCAGGATGCCCTTGGAAACACAGTGCTGGCTTATCTTTCCATGCCAAACCCTGCAAAGATCCATCAAATAAAGAAACGTGCGTCACACGAATGTTATCGGGCAAGGTATTGGCATCAACAGCAAAGCCATGGTTCTGTGAAGTGATTGCAACGCGTCCTGTATCCAAATCCTTTACAGGATGATTGGCGCCATGATGTCCAAACTTCATCTTCAAAGTTTTTGCCCCTGCAGCAAGACCCATAATTTGATGACCCAAACAAATACCGAAGGTTGGAACGCCCTTTTCAATAATTTCTTTTGCGGCTGCAATTGCGTAATCACAAGGCCCGGGATCGCCAGGACCATTCGAGAAGAACACGCCATCAGGATTCATTGCCAATACTTCTGCTGCGCTAGTTTGTGCCGGTACAACCGTCAATAGGCAGCCACGTTCGGTAAGCATCCGCAAGATATTGCGCTTCACGCCGAAGTCATAAGCAACGACTTTTTTAACTGGCTTACTGACATCTAGTGATCTATAAGCAGGTTTGCCATCAGGACCATGCAGATCCCACTCAGCTTCACGCCATTCATATGAATTTTTAGTGGTGACTACCTTAGCAAGGTCTAAACCCGACATTCCAGGGAAGGCTTTGGCTAGATCAAGAGCTTTCTTACCCAAAGTTTCATAGCTATCACCTACTTTGCCAGCAACAATAGCGCCAGATTGTGCGCCTTTATCACGCAGAATTCTGGTGAGCTTGCGAGTATCAATACCAGCAATACCCAATACACCAGCTTTGGAGAGATAGTCATCCAGAGAGCCTTCCGAACGGAAGCTGGAAACGCGTTTTGGTAGATCCTTTATCACCAGGCCTGCTGCATGAATTTGCTCAGATTCCGCGTCCTGCGCATTCACACCAACGTTACCGATATGTGGGTAGGTCAATGTCACAATTTGGCGTGAATAACTAGGATCAGTAATGATCTCTTGATATCCAGTCAATGCGGTATTGAAAACAACTTCGCCGGTAGTTTCGCCAGGGGCGCCAATACTAAATCCGGGAAATAAGGTACCGTCGGCTAAGGCCAACACGGCGGGGGGAAAAGAAGGAAGCAAGGGTGACAAACCATCTCCAGTCCCTGCTCCATCCGACGCTCAAAACCCTCAAAAAGACCAACCCGAGGATGTTTTTGGCGGGAGGTGAGTGTCTTTAAGCGCTAGGGTATTTAATAAGTTTCGAACCCTGTAATCATACCATTTTTGCTCGTAAACCCTTGAATACCCACCCTAGCGTGGGTTTGGGGACAATGCCCTCCCCAGCTATTAGGCTGGAGGAGGTATTTTTTCAAAACTTCAGGTTTTTTATACCTTGGCGCTTTGTTCGATGATGGTCTTAATTTGAGCCAAAACCGTCTGATCATCCATGGTGCTGATATCACCAGGATCACGACCTTCAGCTACAGCCTGAAGTGCGCGACGCACAATCTTGCCGGAACGAGTCTTAGGCAAAGCTGTGACGATATAAACACGGCCGGGACGTGCGATTGCTCCCAAAGTGGTATCAACCGTTTTCATACATTCCGCTTCTAAAGTCGCAGTATTAGAAGAATCTTTCGGAATCACGAATGCAATTGCAGCCTGCCCCTTTAATTTGTCTTCTATACCCACCACGGCAACTTCCGAAACATTTGGATGGCTAGAAATGCTTTCCTCAATCTCACGAGTGCCAAGACGATGGCCGGCAACGTTAATCACGTCATCCGTGCGACCCAAGATAAAGAAGTAACCATCCTTATCCTTGATGCCCCAGTCAAAGGTTGAGTAAATCAACTTACCAGGGATGGTTTCCCAGTAAGTACTTACGAAGCGCTTGTCATCACCCCAAACGGTTTGCATACAGCCTGGAGGCAATGGACCTTCAATGGCAATAACGCCTTTTTGATCTGGTCCAAGTTCTTCAGAAGTCGCATCATCAAGCAACTTCATGTTGTAACCAAAGGAAGGGACACCTGGAGAACCAAATTTATGCGGCATGACTTCTACGCCGCGTTGAATTGCCAGCATTGGCCAGCCAGTTTCTGTCTGCCAGTAGTTATCGACAATCGGTTTGTTAATCGCTCCATGAATCCAACTTGCTGTTGGCTCATCTAAGGGTTCTCCAGCCAAGAACAAGGCGCGCAATTTAGAGAGATCATATTTCGTTAGAAATGCAGGATCTTGTTTCTTGAGTACGCGAACAGCAGTTGGTGCGGAGAACATGACGGAGACCTTGTACTTGTCTACCAACTCCCACCATATGCCTGCATCAGGACGTAATGGCGTGCCTTCATACATGATGGTGGCCATACCAGAAAGCAATGGTGCATAAATGATATAGCTGTGCCCAACAACCCAACCGATGTCGGATGTGCAGAACATGGTTTCACCAGGATTGCCGGTGAAGATATGCTTCATCGAAGCGGCTAGCGCTACAGCATAACCACCGGTATCGCGTTGCACACCCTTTGGCTTGCCAGTAGTACCAGAGGTATACAAAATATAGGAAGGATGCGTTGCATCAACCCATTCAACTGGCACCACATCATTGAGATGTTTTTGACGTTCACTGGCGTAATCCAAATCACGACCCGCTACGGTAGTGAACTCCGTTAAGCCACGGTTCACAATTAATACCTTCTCGGGCTTGTATTCAGCTAGAGCGATTGCTTCATCTAATAATGGCTTATAAGGCACCGCTTTGCCGCCACGAGCACCCGCTTCAGCAGTCACAATCAGCTTGGGCTTGGCATCATCAATACGAGAGGCGAGACTATGAGAGGCAAAGCCTCCGAAAACAACCGAGTGAATAGCGCCAATACGAGCGCACGCAAGCATGGCAAAACAAGCCTCTGCAATCATTGGCATGTAGATGAGTACACGATCACCCTTTTTAACGCCATTTGCTTTGTAAATTGCAGCCATACGATTCACTTCTTCGTACAGCTCTTTAAATGTGTATGCCTTCTCTTGATTGGTCTCAGTCGAAACCGCTACTAAAGCAATTTGATCGGGGCGTTCCTTCAGGTGGCGATCAACTGCGTTGTAGCAAAGATTCGTTAAGCCACCCTCAAACCATTTTGCAAAAGGAGGATTGTTGTAATTCAGAACCTTATCAAATGGCTTTTCCCAGTGAATTAATTGAGCCTGCTCACCCCAAAATCCATCCGGGTCTTTAATTGAGCGTTCATGATGTGCTTTATAGGACATGGTCAACCTGATTTCTTAAAAAAGTTACTGAAGTTACTGGCTTTTGCTTGCCCCTTTGCTACTTGTATTACTGCTTGAGGCGGCTGAACTACCATTTTTCGCAGATTTTGCAAGTCCTGTCGATGCGGATTTATGCTGAGATGCAGCATTTTTTTGAGAAGAATTACCCTTAGCTCCACTTTTTTCAGTAGTTTTTGTGGCGTTAACAGGGGCACATTTAGCGGGTTTGGCACCTTTTACAGGTTTTGGGCATTTAGGCGCAGGTGGTGCTGGCTTTTCCAGACTAAGGCTGGCGTTTTCTGCCATAGCAGTAGAAACATCCCCTGGGCGACGATTAGTCTTCGGAATCAATACTGTTGATCCAGCTCGTATCCTCATGCCTCTTGGTATACCGTTAACCTCCCTTAGCGTATCAACGTCTACCCCCAAGGTTTTGGCCGCTTGATCAACGCTTTCAGTCTTGGAAACTTGTACTGCGGTCCAAGAAGAAAGCGGCTTATCGTACTGCTTCAAATTAGATTGAAAGATTTCAGCATGAGCAAATGGCAATAGTATTTGCTGATTAGCATTACTCAAAATTACCGGCTTGTTAAAGGAGGGATTCAGACTATGAAATTCATCCGCTGGAATTTCAGCCAACTTAATAGCAAGAACTACATCGATATCACTACCGACATCGACCGCAACAAAGTATGGGTGATTTTCTAGTTCAGGCAACACGATTCCATATGCCTGAGGATCTAAAACAATTTGGCGATAGGCCATTAATTTGGGGACATAGTTACGAGTCTCGCGCGGCAAAGTTAAGCTCTCGTAATCCGTTGGTAAGCCAGCCGCAATATTTCGCTTTTGCGCCTTTGCAATATTGCCAGCACCCCAGTTGTATGCAGCTAGGGCCAATTCCCAGCTGCCGAATTGATTTTTAAGGCGCTGTAGGTAATCAAGTGCCGCATCAGTAGACTGGACAACATCTCGACGCTCGTCCCTAAATACATTTTGTGTAAGTCTAAAGTCTTTACCGGTTGCAGGCATAAATTGCCATAACCCCACTGCTTTTGCGCTGGACTTTGCATTAGTTACGAAAGCACTTTCAACAAAGGGTAGCAGCGCAATTTCCGTTGGCATATTACGGGCATTGACTTCTTGCACGATATAAAACAAATACCGTGATGAGCGCGTCATTGAGCGATGGACGTAGTCCGGTCTTGCAGCTAACCAGCGCACCTGCTCAATTTCTAGCGGAGTATTCATGGGCTCCATCTGATAGCCGTCACGAATGCGCAACCATAGATTATCCGAGGGGGCATAAATCTTGCTAACCGACTGGTTCTTTAAATTAACCCGCGTAGCCTTAGATGCTTTCGAATTCGGTTTAGTCGGTGTATCAGATGACCAATCACCCGTGCTGGCACAGCCGCTCAAGAAAGCAGCAATCAATACTGCTGCATACAGCATGCGCATTAGAAGCGGTCTTTCCAGGCGCGTATAACGGCTAAGACATGTGCAGGCGTTGGTAATTCTGCTTGGCCTGAAATCTCTTTAGCCATTGCAATGACTTCTGCTTGATCACAACGCATAAAAGGATTTACCTGAAGTTCTTGACCAATAGTTGTTGGGAGTGTTGGCAGACCTTGCTCACGAAGTGATTTAGCTTGATCTGCCCATGACAGCAAATTCAGATTATTGGGCTCTACAGCAAGAGCAAAACGAATATTCGATAAGGTGTATTCATGAGTGCAGTAAACCAAAGTATTTTTTGGCAATGCAGCAAATTTTCCAAGCGATTCTGACATTTGAGTTGGTGTACCTTCAAATAATCTGCCACAACCAGATGCAAAAAGCGTGTCGCCACAAAAGAGCATTGGCTCGACAACATTAGCCTGCATATTTGCAAAGTAGGCTATGTGACTCAAAGTATGGCCAGGTACTTCGAACACTTTGAGGCTCATTCGAGGTGAAGGAATTTCAACCTTATCATCCTGCATTACTGCAACAGTTCGACCTGGGATATCGTCGCCGACGGGACCATAAACGGGTATATCAATGCCTAAATTTTGCAATATCTGAAGAATGCCTCCCGTGTGATCTGCATGGTGATGGGTAATTAAAATTCCCTTTAGCGTCAGATTGTTTGCCCGCAAATATGCCAAAGTTGGGACGGCATCACCTGGGTCCACCACAAGCGCAGAGCTGCCATCGTGAATGCACCAAATATAGTTATCATCAAAAGCCGGTATAGGCCAGACCTGCAATAAAGTATTCTTATCCATAGACCGATGATACCAACCCCACCCATTCCCTCTCAGATGCCTGCACCTCCCTGGAGCTCATGGGAAAAATGGCTTCAATCCCCTCCTGGACGCTACGTCCTGGCATGGGAACAGCGCTGTTTTGATCAAATTGTCGCGGATGTTTTTGGCTTTCATGCAGTGCAAATTGGCTTACCCCAAATGAATACCTTGAGTGAAAATCGGATGCCCTTGCATGCCATTTTGATTCATTCAAACGATAGTCTTGCTCACGCTTCTCGTTTTGGCTGGCACTTAATAGAAGGAAATTCGACAGAACTTCCTTTTGCTAGCGAAAGTCTAGATTTAATTGTTTTACCTCACGTTTTAGAATTTGCTACAGACCCCCATAAGATACTGAGAGAGGTTGATCGAGTGCTTCGACCCGAGGGTCGCTTAATTATTTCCGGCTTTAATCCTGCAAGCCTCTGGGGCGCAAGACAATATCTCAGCAGATTAATTGGTACTCCTTACCTTCCAAGAGACGGTCAGTTTATTAGCCTTATTCGCATTAAGGACTGGTTAGAGTTGCTTAACTTTTCTTTGGATCGGGGCCATTTTGGTTGCTACAAATTTCCCCTGAAAGGCGAATCCGTAATGGGGAGAATGGATTTTCTAGAAAAGATGGGGAATCGCTGGTGGCCAATATTTGGAGCAGTTTTTTTAGTTTCGGCCATTAAAAGACAGCAAGGTATGCGCCTCATTGGGCCCGCATCCCTCGTGCGAATTCCGGCACTTGGGAAATTGACGCCCGCTGCCGAACGAAGCAATATCCAAAAAAAACATCAACAATAGCAATACGAAGTAAATTATTGCTATGCCGCATTCCAAAACCGATTCCAACCTTCCTCATATCGTGATTTATACCGATGGCGCCTGCAAGGGCAATCCCGGACCTGGGGGCTGGGGGGCCGTTTTGCGCTCTAGGGGTCACGAAAAGCATATTCATGGCGGCGAAAAACACACCACCAATAACCGCATGGAGATTTGTGCGGTTATTTTTGCCCTGAAAGCCCTAAAACAGCGCAGTACTGTTGAACTTTGGACCGATTCTCAATACGTCCAAAAAGGAGTAACGGAATGGCTTGAGGGCTGGAAAAAAAGGGGCTGGAAAACTGCTAATAAGGAACCGGTAAAAAATGCCGATCTTTGGCAGGAGTTGGACGCCCTCCTTCCAGAGCATGAAATTTCCTGGCATTGGGTTAGAGGGCACAATGGACACCCCGGTAATGAGTTGGCTGATCAATTAGCCAATAAGGGTGTTGAGGAATTTTTGCCCTAGACCTACGGCCTCCTCCAGCCACCTTTTAAAGCATCTTATGAGAGAATGACCTTGCCTCAAGATGCCTTCAAAACAGCATATAAACCCAAGAAAAACGAGACTGTGTCCAAAATAGAATCCTCCCTTGATAAATTGTTAGTCAAGCTCGTTCATCTGAAGGATGCTATTCAGTCTTGCTTATGCAACCTTTGGACTAAATATTTGCCACAGATCGGTAAGTTAAAAAGCATCAATTACGCTTCAAGCAAGGCATTCATCAAACGTTATAAGTGGCGCATTTTGATTATTTTGATTCTGCTATATGCAGGTTCAAAAACATATGATTACTTTTTTCCTGCAGGCAAGAAAGCTAGCGGCCCCCAAACGATTACCAGTATTGTGGTCGAAAAAAAGGATGTTCCGCTCATCATCGAGGCTACTGGCACCATTGTCTCCAATAGCATTGTTGATATTCGGCCGATGATTACGAATACCGTTACTAAAATTCATATTAAAGATGGGCAAGAAGTAACAGAAGGACAGCTTCTGTTCAGTTTAGATGACCGTAACGACAAGGCCAATTACGAAAAACTGAAGGCCTTAGCGGATGACTCTCAAAAGCAGTATTTGCGTGCCAAGGAATTGGTTGCGAAAAACTTCATATCAAAAGCGGGATTAGAAACCTCTCTAGCGAACGCTAAGTCTGCTCAAGCAGCCGCACGCTCTGCAGAGGTGCAGCTTTCCTTTGACTTGATACGCTCCCCTATTAACGGTCGTGCTGGCATCATTAACGTCTTTCCAGGTTCTTTCGTACAAGCAAGTAATGCAGTCATCAGTTCAACCAATGCTTCCGCCACATCCACCACTGGATCCATGGTGACGATCACGCAACTTAATCCTATCAACGTTCAGTTCGTAGTTCCTGAAAAAGATATCCCGATTATTTTGGAGAATAAAAAAGCGGATGAGCCTTTAAAAGTCAAAGTTACTGTTGGCAATACCGGCAAGACTGTTTATGAAGGTCAGGTTTTGGTAATCGACAACCAGGTAGATCCCGCAATTGCTGCAGTGAGAGTCAAGGCGCAAATTCCTAATGAAAAAATGGAGCTCTTGCCCGGTCAGTTTGCTCGTATTTCACTCAATGCCAACACTCTAAAAGATGCCCTAGCCGTTCCAACCCAAGCGATCGTCATTAGCCCAACTGGACGACTTGTCTACGTGGTTGACAAGGATGACAAAGTAACAGCGAAGCCAGTAAAAGTGACTTATGAATACCAGGGCAATTCTGTGGTTACAGGAATTCAAGCAGGCGATCGAATTGTGGTTGAAGGAAAGCAGAATTTGCGAACTGGCAGCAAAGTACGCGAATCAAAAATCAGCAAAGGCCCAGCTCCCGCTGCCCCCGCTAACAACGCACCTGCTTCTGAGCAAAAATGACGCTTTCTGAGCTATGTATTAGACGCCCCGTAATGACGGTGTTGCTTTCAATTGCAACCGTCATAGCTGGAAGCGTAGCCTATTTCAAAATTCCTGTAGCGGCCCTCCCCAGTTTTAATACACCGATTATTTCTGTAACGGCAAGCCTGCCAGGGGCTGCACCAGAAAATATGGCTTCCGCAGTTGCATTACCGCTTGAGAAAGAGTTCTCAACAATTGATGGCATCAAGGTTATTAGCTCAACCAACTCACTAGGCTCAACCAGCATCACTCTTGAGTTTAATAACGATCGCGATATTGATAAGGCAGCGGTAGATGTGCAAGCTGCACTCTTGCGTGCGCAAAGGCGCTTACCTATAGAAATGACGATTCCACCGTCATATCGAAAAATTAATCCAGCGGATACACCAGTTCTCATTGTCAGAATGAGTTCACCATCGATCAGCCTCTCGGAAATGAATGCCTATGCCGAGAATTTGATGGCACCCAATTTATCGACTATTACAGGTGTATCTCAGGTCTCCGTTTATGGTGCCAAACGTTATGCTGTTCGCGTTAGCGTCAGACCCGATGCCTTAGGAAATCGTAATATCACGATGGATGAGGTCGCTGCTGCAATTAATAAGGCCAACACCAACAGCCCCGTTGGCACTCTAGACGGCCCACGACAACTCATTACTATTTATGCCAACCCCCAATTAGTTAAAGCTGAAGAGTTTGGCAATCTGATCATTGCACAGCGTAATGGATACCCAATTTATCTTAAAGATGTAGCCGATGTTCAGGAGAGCTACGAAGATGTTAAAACTTTTGCCTCGGCAAAGGGTGAGAGATCGATTGCCATTGGTATAAATAGACAACCAAATGCCAATACGGTTGAGGTTGTTCAATCTATTAAGCGCTTGCTACCTTCACTTAAAGCGCAAATGCCTGACTCGATTCAATTAACACTGATTAATGATCGCTCCTTATCCATTATTGAATCTATCCATGATGTGAATATCACCCTTCTGTTTACCATTGCTCTAGTTGTTTTAGTGATATTCCTATTTTTAAAGCATGTTTCAGCCACAGTGATTCCGTCAATCAGCCTGCCAATTTCCTTGATTGGCGCATTTTTTGTTTTCTATTTTTTAGGCTACAGCCTAGATAACATTTCCCTATTGGGAATCACGCTAGCTGTTGGCCTGGTTGTAGACGATGCTATTGTTGTTTTAGAAAACATCATGCGTTACGTTGAAAAGGGCATGGATCCCCTTAAAGCTGCCCTCAAGGGTAGCAAAGAGGTTGGATTTACTATTGTTTCTATTTCTTTGTCACTGGTGGCTGTGTTCATACCTCTGTTTTTTATGGCCGGTCCAATTGGCCTCCTCTTTAGAGAATTCGCAGTTGTAGTTACCCTCTCCATTTTGGTTTCTGCAGTTGTTTCTCTAACAATAGTGCCAATGCTTTGCAGTCGCTATTTACCTAAGCCAGATCACAAGCCGAAAGAATATGAAATCATCAGGAAATTTGATCGTCTCTTTGATTGGACGCTAAAGGCTTACGTTCACTATTTGGACTTAGCTTTGGTGAATCGTAAAAAAGTACTTTGGGGAGCGATTGCTAGTTGCGTAATTACGGTTTTTCTATTTATCTATAGCCCTAAGGGCTTCTTTCCTGAAGAGGATATTGGTCAGTTGCGTGTGACTGTTGAGGCTTCAGAGGATACATCCTTTAAAGCGATGATTGCCCTCCAGGATCAAGCAGCCAAGATAGTAGATAGCGACCCCAACGTTGAGACTTCCATCTCCATTCTTGGTGGCGGCCAAAGTTCTGGTCGTAATACTGGGCGATTCTTCATCATCCTCAAGCCAAAAAGCGAGCGGCAAAAGATGAGTAAAGTCATGGAGGGCCTTCGAACGAAGTTCAGAGAAATTCCTGGCATCCAGGTGTATATGAGCCCTGTTCAAAATTTACAGCTAGGTGGCAGAAGCAGCAAAAGCCGCTACCAATTCACCCTTCAGAGCGTTGGGTTTGAAGGTGTGAATGAATGGGCGGATAAGTTACTCCTAAAAATGCGAGCTGACCCGATTTTTAGAGATGTAACAAGTGACTCTCAGCTCAAGGGCTTAAATGTCAAAATTGAAATCGATAGAGAAAAGGCGGCTAGCGCGGGTGTATCTATTTCAGATATTCGCACTGCCCTTTATTCCTCATTTGGTGAACGCCAGGTTTCAACAATCTATACCCCGGTCAATACCTACTATGTCATTTTAGAAACTGCAGAGGATGATCGTCAGTTTGAAACCGACTTGAATAAGGTATATGTACGCGGTAGAGCAACCGATAAGCTCATTCCTCTATCAAGTTTGGCAAGCTTTGTGCGCAGCGTTGGCCCAACAGCAGTAAATCATCAAGGACAAATTCCTGCGGTTACGATTTCATTCAATCTAGCCCCGGATGTATTTCTGGGTGATGCAACTAAAGCAATAGATGGATTTGTGAAGCAAGTGGATCTTCCCTCTTCAATTATTACAAGCTATGGTGGCGATGCCGCAGTGTTTAAAGACAATCAATCGGGTCAAGTAATTTTGCTGCTTGCAGCGCTCGGCGTAATTTATATCCTATTGGGGGTTTTGTACGAAAGCTATATTCACCCACTGACAATTCTTGCGGGTCTGCCATCAGCAGCTATTGGTGCAATTCTAGCTCTGCGTATTTTTGGCTTTGAGTTAACGATTGTTGCTTCTATTGGCATCTTATTGTTGATTGGTATCGTCAAGAAGAATGCGATTTTGATGATTGACTTTGCTTTAGATGCGCAGCGCAACCAAGGTATGTCGCCAGAAAAAGCTATTCGCGAGGCATGTATATTGCGATTCCGGCCAATTATGATGACCACCATAGCTGCTTTAATGGGTGCCTTGCCCATTGCGCTAGGTCTTGGTGCCGGTGCTGAATTAAGACAGCCGCTTGGTATTAGCGTTGCTGGTGGTTTAATATTTTCTCAGTTTGTAACCCTGATCATTACCCCGGTCATTTACCTTTATTTAGATAAATATGCTGGCAATGGTCCGATGGATATTCCACCTGCTGTTCTAGAGGGCACCTAATGCGTCAAGTTATTCTCGATACTGAAACAACTGGTTTAAACCCGGCTACCGGCGATCGCATTATTGAAATTGGTTGCGTAGAAATGGTTGGTCGTCGCTTAACTGACAGGACCTTTCATTACTACATCAATCCTGAACGCGATATTGATGCAGGTGCCTTTGCAGTACATGGTCTTTCAAGAGAGTTCTTGTCTGACAAACCCGTCTTTGCAAACATTGTTGAGCAGTTAATTGAATTTGTGGATGGCGCTGAAATCGTTATTCATAACGCAGCCTTCGACTTGGGCTTCTTAGACAATGAGTTTGCTTTACTCAAGCGTCCGCCATTTCGCAATCTGGCAGCAAAACTAACAGACACGCTACTTGATGCACGTCAAATGTTTCCCGGCAAGAGAAACTCCTTGGATGCATTATGTGAGCGCTTCTCGATTAGCAATAAACATCGTACATTGCACGGCGCTTTACTCGATGCCCAGTTATTGGCTGAAGTTTATGTAGCCATGACCAGAGGTCAAGAGGATCTCTCGATCGATTTGATTGATTACACAGTTGGCGCTGATTCAGCTGGCCACACCAAAGCTTTACCAACTCAGCTTAAGGTATTGGCGGCGACGGATGATGACATCCAAAGCCATGAAAAAATCTTAGCTGAAATCGCAAAGGCAAGTAAAAAGGACCCCATCTGGAGTCCTTTAAGTGCTGCTAGCTAAATTTAAGTTTTAAAAATTTAGATTGCTGCTGCAATCGCTTTGCCTAAATCATCCGTCTTTGCAGTACCACCAAGATCCGGCGTCAAGGGTGCATTACCAGGACCTGATGCCAAAACCTTTTCAATTGCTGTAAAGATTGCATTACCAGCCTCCGGATACCCAAGGTGATCGAGCATCATTGCACCGCTCCAAATTTGACCTATTGGGTTAGCAATCATCTTGCCAAAGATATCTGGCGCAGAACCATGGACCGGCTCAAATAAGGATGGGAACTTGCCCTCTGGATTAATGCTGCCTGATGGCGCAACCGCAATTGTTCCGGTGCATGCTGGACCCAAGTCAGACAAGATATCTCCAAATAAGTTACTCGCAACAACTACATCAAAGCGATCCGGATTCATAACAAACTGCGCAGCCAAAATATCAATGTGATATTTATCCGCCCTTACATCGGCAAATTTCTTGGACATTGCTGCGACACGCTCATCCCAATAAGGCATAGTGATAGCAATACCATTGGACTTAGTTGCTGAAGTTAAATGCTTCTTAGGTCTACTTTGAGCAAGGTCAAAAGCGTATTGCAAGATGCGATCTACGCCCTGTCTTGTGAAAACAGATTCTTGAATGACGATCTCACGGTCAGTATCAGGGAACATTTTTCCACCAACACTGGAGTACTCACCTTCAGTATTCTCGCGCACCACAAAGAAATCAATATCGCCAGGCTTGCGATTAGCCAATGGGCATGGCACGCCTGGTAACAAACGTACAGGGCGCAAATTAACATATTGATCAAAGCCACGACGAAATTGAATCAAACTTCCCCATAATGAGACATGGTCAGGAAGAATATCCGGCATACCTACCGCACCAAAGAAGATGGCGTCGTATTTCATTAAGGTATCAAACCAATCATCCGGCATCATCTTGCCGTGCTTGAGGTAGTAATCACAACTAGCAAAATTGAAATGATCGAACTGCATACCTAAATTAAATTTACGGTTAGCCGCCTCTAAAGCACGTACGCCTTCGGGCATCACTTCCTTACCGATACCATCACCAGGAATAACAGCAATCTTAGGGTTCTTGAAAATTTTCTTTGCATTCATAAGTAATGTGTCTCTTGTTATTTTTTATTGATTGTTGATTTTACAAATTTCTAGCTGATTGCGCGGCGGATGTCATCTGGAGCCTTTTTGCTGCCCTTTTCAAGGGATGCACTATCGTAATCGCTTGTATTTTCGATGGTCTCAGGTACGGCTTCCAACATGCGAATATTGTCTTTGGGGCAGATCGGCGCACCATAACTAGCCCATTTTTTCAGAAGAGTAACCTCGTAACCGCATTGACTACACTTCGCCTTGCTACGACTAGCGTTGCTAGGTCTGGGCGGCGGGAAAACAATCGCTTGATGCGGGTATGGCCCTAACTCCTGACTAATCATCATCAGCTTGACAGTGAGCTCCTCGGTGGCATGAGCCATTCTGGCCGGACCCTCGAGACCAACCGTTTGCGCAATGCCCTTGAAATCCTCGCCATGGCCACTAAAACAGTCATCTACCGCATGGCAAAGCTCGTGAACCAAGGTATCCAAAAGCTGAACGGGTTCATCCAATTTTGGGGAGATAAAGATCTCATTAACACCCCCGCCAGAGCGCTCCCGGGGCCAACATTGACCGAGCGTAGTTCTGGGGCTACTAGACGCTGGAAAGCCACATGAAACCCGGACTGGAGGTATCGCATAGCCTGCCTTAGAAAAAACGGGTTCTAGATGCCTCACTGCATCCTCTAACCATGCTTCACGAACTGTATGTTGCTTCATCTAATCTATCTTTTATCGAAATTTGGGAAAAACTGTAAATTGCGATCATACGCCACCATCAGTAGAATGAATGCATGAAAGATCTCGAAAGCCTCAGCGCCACCCAAGCCATCAAAGCGCTCTCTAAAAGGGAGATAAAGGCGACTGATTTACTGCTTTCTTGCCTAGACCGCATAGGGCAAAAAGAGAGCATTGTCAGAGCCTGGACTAGCCTGGGTAAGGAAAATGCTCTATCCCGCGCAAAACAGCTCGATAAGGGCGCTGTTCAGGGCATATTGCATGGCTTACCTATTGGGGTTAAAGATCTATTCGACACCTATGACTTGCCCACCTCTTACGGGTCGCCAATTTATGCCAATCATTACCCGGCTGCGGATGCGGTTTCAGTCGCATTAATGCGTCAGGCCGGGGGCATCATCCTGGGAAAAACCACGACCACGGAATTTGCCTCATTTAAAAGCGGCCCCACTACTAACCCCCATGATGTTCACCATACCCCTGGAGGTTCTTCAAGCGGCTCAGCTGCTGCAGTCTCTGACTTTATGGTGCCATTAGCAACTGGTAGTCAAACAGCTGGCTCCATTATTCGCCCTGCATCGTATTGCGGTGTAGTCGGCTTTAAACCCAGCTTCGGAAAAATAAGTGTTGCAGGTGTCAAATCCCTAGCGCCTTCCCTCGATACCCTTGGTAGCTTTGGCAGGACGATCGAGGATGTTGCTCTTGGCGTTGCAGCCATGAGTGGCGATCATCGTCTAGCAAAGGTTGAGGACTTGCACAGCAAGCCTCGGATTGCAATTTGCAAAACATCCAACTGGTCCTTTGCGCAAAAAGAGACTTCCACAGCCTTAGCGGTAGCTCGCCATGCAGCTGAAGTTATATCAAGAGGTCTTGTCGGAGATATCAAATTACCCAAGGCATGCGATGACTTAACTGTGGCTCAGACTCGCATCATGCTTTCAGAAATATCTAGAAGCTTTACATTTGAACGAGTCCACTACCCAAAGAAATTAAGTCTGCAATTTTCTAAATCACTTCATGAAGGTTTAGAAATCAGTTTTGAGCAATATACAAAAGATTTGTTGCTAGCGAGTGATGCCAAAGCATCCGTAATGGACTTATTTAATGATGAAATAGATATCCTGATTGCTCCAAGTGCAACCGGTGAGGCTCCTCCCTTAAAAGATGGCACTGGTAATCCTATATTTTGTCGAGAATGGACACTACTAGGTTTGCCATGCATCAATATCAATGTTGCAGCCGGTCCAAATGGTCTGCCTGTTGGTGTGCAGCTAATTGCTGGGCCTGGTAAGGATCGCTTTTTACTAAGCGCCGCGAGGGCATTTGCGTTGGCGTTGCCTGATCCCACTCTGCGAGATCAGGCATAGGTCAATTTTTAATCGAGCGTAATGTTTGCAGACTTGATTGCTTTATTCCAATAAGGCAACTCTTTCTTCACTAGCGCATCTGTTGCAGCAGGATTGAGATAACGCAATTCCACACCTGCAGCATCTGAGCGCTCCTTGACTTCAGGCAGCGCTAAACTTTTCTTCACAGAATCAGTTAGCTTGGTAATGACAGGTGCAGGCGTTCCAGCCGGTGCATATAAGGCAACCCAAGACTCCAGCTGAAATGAAGGTAAGCCTGCTTCCGCAGTAGTTGGGACATTCGGCATACCAGGATGACGATTTTTTCCAGTGACCGCCAATCCCTTGAGCTTGCCACTTTGCACATGTTGCATTAAAGAAGGTGGCGTACTGATGAATACCTGTACTTGGCCTGCTAAAACATCCTGAATAGCTGGACCAGAACCCTTGTATGGGACGTGGATCATGTCTGTACCTGTCGACTGCTTAAACATTTCAGTGCCAATATGCGATACAGAGCCATTCCCCTGAGAGGCATAGTTTAATTTCCCTGGATTTGCTTTTGCATAAGCAATGAACTCTTTTAGATTATTGACTGGTACAGATGGATGAACGGCAATCACATTAGTTGAAACAGTCAACAATGCGACTGGAGAAAAATCTTTTGGATCCCAGGACAATTTTTCAAATAAGGCAGGGTTTCCAACGTGATAACCAGAGTACGAAATAAGTAAGGTGTAACCATCAGGTTTTGCATTGGCAACAAATTGATAAGCAATATTGCCGCTTGCTCCTGGCTTGTTATCAACAACCACGGTTTGACCAATAACTCTTGATAGCGGCTCACTTAATAAACGTGCAGAAGTGTCAACTAAGCCACCCGGTGGGTTGGGCACCACCAGAGTAATCGGTCTATCCGGAAAGGATTGAGCCAAGGCTAAGCTTGCGAAGCTCAAGCTACAGATTACAAGTGCACTGCCAATTACTGAATATTTTTTCATGGTTGTCTCCTACTTTTAATTAAATGTTTATCGTTGCCCTATTTTTACATCGCCAAAAATTACCTGTGCTTCACGAGGCAAACAACGCCAATAGCGTTCGTTTGCATTTACAGTGCCACCTAATGCTGCCGCAGCCTCCCAGGCCCAGCGTGGCTTATAGAGAAATGCTCTTGCTAAAGCAATTAAATCAGCATCACCGGCCTGCAAAATATCTTCTGCTTGCTGAGGATCGGTAATCAAACCGACAGTCATGGTTGGCAAACCGGACTGTTCTTTGACAATCTTTGCAAAAGGTACTTGATAGTTTGGTCCAATCGCAATTTTCTGCTTGGGCGAAATGCCCCCAGAAGAAATATGAACAAAATCACAGCCCAAAGGTTTGAGTTGTTTTGCGAAATCTGCTGTCTCTTGCGGAGTCCAGCCGCCTTCTATCCAGTCGCTCGCTGATATTCGAATACCAAGCACGCCTTGGTAGGCCGCTCTTACAGCAGCAAAGAGCTCTAGAGGAAAGCGAATTCGGTTTTCAAAAGATCCGCCATATTCATCGGTACGTTGATTAGCAATGGGAGATAAAAATTGGTGTAACAAATAACCATGAGCCCCGTGCAGTTCAATGCCATCAACTCCTATGCGATCTGCACGTTTCGCGGATGCAACGAAATCATCAATCAATTTCTGGAGATCACTCTTTGTTAGCTCATGAGGGTGGCGTTCGCCATCTAACTGAGGAATTGCTGAAGGCGCCAATGTTTCCCAGCCGCCATTATCTTTAGAGAGTAATTGACCGCCATTCCATGGGGTGGCGCTAGATGCTTTGCGACCAGCATGAGCTAGCTGAATGAAAACCGGTGTAGCTGGAGCTAACACTCGCGCACGACTTAATTTATCTTTAAGTGCAGCCTCCGTACGGTCATCCCAAAGACCCAAACAGGCCGGAGTAATCCTTGCCTCAGGACTTACGCCTGTAGCCTCAATAATGAATAATGCGGCACCACTATTCAGTAGGTTGGCCCAGTGCATGAGATGCCAATCGGTTGCCTCACCATTAACGGCCGAATATTGGCACATTGGAGCGACAACAATGCGATTAGCTAGCTTCAGAGGTCCTCTAGGAGAATTTAGCGTGTAATTGGAAAATAAAAGACTCATGGGATGCCTTAAAAAGCTCAAAAATAGGTCAAAAAATACGAAAATTGCCGTAAAGCGATAGAATACTTAAAAAGCAGAATATACGAGACAGCGAAGTCGTGCAGGCATCTTTATGCCAAGCGCCTTTTTTACCCAAAACCCTATTAATACTCACTGTAAGAGATTATGAACGCACCTCAAGCCTTTGAATCAAAAGAAGATATTGGCCATTTTGTTGGCGGCAATGTAGTTAATCCAAAAGATGGACGTTTTGCTGATGTTTACAACCCGACCAAAGGGTCTGTAGCGCGTCGTGTTGCCCTCGCCAGCCGCAAAGAAGTAGATGATGCGGTCGCTGTAGCTCAAAAAGCATTTGAGACATGGAGTCAGACTAGTCCACTTCGTCGTTCACGCATTATGTTCAAGTATTTAGAGCTTTTGAATGCCAATCGAGATGAATTGGCCGCCATCATTACAGCAGAACATGGGAAAGTGTTTACTGATGCCCAAGGTGAAGTGACTCGTGGTATTGAGATCGTAGAATTTGCTACCGGCATCCCAGAATTGCTGAAAGGTGATTACACAGAACAGGTTTCTACTGATATCGACAACTGGGTCATGCGTCAGCCATTGGGTGTAGTTGCTGGTATCACCCCATTCAACTTCCCCGTCATGGTTCCAATGTGGATGTTCCCTATGGCGATTGCCTGTGGCAACACCTTCATTTTGAAGCCTAGCCCTACTGACCCATCTGCCTCTGTGTTCATGGCAAAGCTTCTCAAAGAAGCTGGTCTTCCTGATGGCGTATTTAATGTGGTGCAAGGCGATAAAGAAGCGGTTGATGCCTTAATTGAGAACCCAGACGTTAAAGCGGTTAGCTTTGTAGGCTCGACCCCTATTGCCAATTACATCTACGAGCGTTGCGCTCACTTCGGTAAGCGTTCCCAGGCATTAGGCGGTGCTAAGAACCACATGGTCATCATGCCGGATGCTGATATTGATAAAGCAATTGATGCCCTGGTTGGTGCTGCTTATGGCTCTGCAGGTGAGAGATGCATGGCGATTTCTGTAGCGGTATTGGTAGGCGATGTGGCGGAAAAAATCATGCCGAAACTTATCGAGCGCACCAAAACCTTGAAGGTTAAGAATGGCATGGAACTCGATGCAGAAATGGGTCCTATTGTGACCAAAGCAGCCCTAGAGCGCATTACTGGCTATATTGATAGTGGCGTAGCTTCAGGCGCAAAACTCCTTGTGGATGGCCGCGGTCTCAAAGTTCCTGGCAATGAAAATGGTTTCTTTATCGGTGGCACCCTTTTTGATAACGTCACCCCAGATATGAAGATTTACTTAGAAGAAATCTTCGGACCGGTTTTATCTTGCTTACGTGTTGCCAACTTTACAGAAGCCCTGAATTTAGTGAACTCCTGTGAGTTTGGTAATGGTGTTGCTTGCTTTACGAGCGATGGCAATATTGCCCGTGAATTTGCCCGTCGTGTTCAGGTAGGCATGGTTGGTATCAACGTACCTATTCCGGTGCCGATGGCATGGCACGGTTTTGGGGGTTGGAAGAAGTCGATCTTTGGCGATATGCATGCATACGGCAAAGAAGGCGTTCGTTTCTATACCAAGCAAAAGAGTGTGATGCAGCGTTGGCCTGAAAGCATAGCCAAAGGTGCAGAGTTTGTAATGCCGACCTCCAAGTAATCTCTGAGGTAGAAAGCAAAAAAGCGATCTTCGGATCGCTTTTTTATTTGTCGTACCTAACTATGGAAATTACTGCAGCGTGTTTTTTAGCGCAGGAATCATGGGCATCGATAAAACATCAATGCCCTCTTCTCTTAAGGCATCAGCTTCATCCAGGGTAGTTTGCCCACGAATACTTCTCTCTGGAGACTCTTTGTAATGAATCTTTCTTGCCTCATCAGCAAAGGAATCACCCACATCCTCAGAACGCCCCATGAGTTCGCGCATACCTTTTAAAAAAGCAGCCTGAACTTGTGCCTCAAGTTGGGAATGATCTCTTCCGGTTAGAGCAACAACGCCCCCGCTGACATTTTCAGATTCAGTCTTAGGGAGAGTTAAATCAGTAGAGGATGATTTACCGATATGGGGTGCCGAAGGCATCCGAGTGATATCAGTACTTTCACATACTGGACACGCAAGCATGCCTTTATCTTGCTGCGCAAGACAATCCTCCTCAGACGCAAACCATCCTTCGAAGTGATGGTCTAGCGGGCAAGCTAAGTTATAAACTTTCATAAAACGTATATAGGGTCAAAAACGATAAATTCAATACCCCTATTTTAATCGGGTTTGATTAATGCCTATGAGATAGGCTTTGGGCTTACCAAGCCACGACGATAGCGATCCAACCAATAAGCTGAAATAGTCGTTTTTACGTCGGTTATCTCACCATCCTCAACCCATGCCAGAAGTTGATCCAAGGAGGCTGCAAACACGTCTAGAAACTCTTCCTCATCCAGATGGCTTTTGCCTGGAACTAAGTCCTCAGCTAAATAAATATCAATGAATTCGGTTGAATACGAAATCACCGGATGAATACGACGAATATAGCTCCATTTTTTAGCGGTATACCCCGTCTCTTCTTCAAGCTCTCGTTGGGCGCAGATCAAATGATCTTCGCTAGGATCCAGCTTTCCAGCAGGAATTTCCAAGCAGGCTTTAGCAATTGGATAGCGATACTGTCTTTCCATCAACACTCGACCATCATCCAAGAGGGCGACGATTGCAACAGCCCCGGGGTGTGTTAAATATTCACGCACCGCCTCTTCGCCGTCTGGAAGGGATACCTTGTCCCTCTTCATATTTAAGAAAATGCCGCCGTATATATCTTCACCAGAAATACGCTCTTCACGTAAATGGGCATCACCTATCGGAAGATCTTTAAATGATTTTTCAGTCATGGCTAGAGTTCATTAAATTATGTAAGTTGATTAAAACATCTTATAAAAATAAGATGTCATTTTGAAGGCTGGAAAACAATAAAGGCCCCTTTCGGAGCCTTTATTTAAGGAGTCAATCTGATTAGGACCCAAGCAATGTTCGGCGCATGGCATCCAGACATAGGCTCATTAAGCCTGCAGGAACAATACCGAAAGCCAATACCAAAATACTATTCAGACCCAGGATGCCCTTGGCAAAGCCAGAACCGGAAATGGAAATCTCATGCGCTGGTTCATCAAAGTACATTACCTTAACTACTCTCAAGTAATAAAAAGCACCGATCAACGAGGCAATCACAGCGATTACTGCTAGGAATGTATGTTCAGCATCAACCAAGGCTTCTAAAACACCTAACTTCGCCGCGAAACCTACTGTAGGCGGAATGCCCGCCAAGGAGAACATCATGACAAGGCCAATAAAGGCAAACCAAGGATGTTTCTTATTGAGGCCCTTTAGTCCGTCTAAGGTTTCACAATCGTAACCCTTGCGCGACAAAGCCATCAGCAAACCGAAGGTACCAAGCGTTGTTAAAACATAGGTGATAGCGTAGAACATGGCAGCACTGAACGCATGATCATCAAATACCGACAACATACCCAAGAGTACGAAGCCCATCTGTGCAATTGCAGAATAAGCCAACATGCGCTTGATGTTGGTTTGGGCAATCGCTGTTACGTTACCGACTACAAGAGATAAGACTGCTAGCAAGACCAACATTGGCTGCCAGTCACCCAATAAAGGCAACAAGGTGTTTACTAATAAACGGAATAACAAAGCAAAGGCAGCTAGCTTAGGGGCAGCTGCAATCATCAAAGTGACAGCAGTTGGAGCACCCTGGTAAACGTCCGGCACCCACATATGAAATGGCACAACACCCAACTTAAATGCCAGACCAGCAACAATAAATACCAAGCCAAATGCCATTACCAAATGATTGATACGTGGATCAGCAACCACCTTGAAGATCTCGATTAGGTCAAGAGATCCAGTAACGCCGTAGAGCATTGACATGCCGTAAAGCAAGAAGCCTGAAGCCAATGCACCTAGAATGAAATATTTGATACCGGCCTCAACACTCTTCTCGCTCGTGTGGCGCATTGCTACCAAAGCATAGGTAGGCAAAGCCATAAGCTCCAAGCCAAGATAGAGAGTCAATAAATTCGCGCCAGAGATCAATACAAATTGACCTAGCAAGGCAAGCAAAGCCAAAACAATAAAGTCTGGACGGAATAAAGCGCGATCCATTAAGTATTGCTTGGAATAAATCAAACTGACTAATACAGCGATGCATGAGCAAGCTTTAAGCAGGTTCGAGAATGGGTCAGACTGAAATAAGCCATTCATTGCGACTAGCGCAGGATCACCCATGCGGCCAATAAAAGCAAAAACAAGATATACCAAGAGAATGATGGTGAAGAAATACACAAAGCCAACTCCGCGTGGAGTATGGAAAATGTCCTGCTCTACACCAGGAGTAGATATCACTTTCTCACGAACATAAACACTAGCAACTAACAATAAACAGGTAGCTACGAGTAAAACAAGTTCCGGCAGGATGGCGTATAGATCGAATGCTTGCATTTGTACTTACTCAGAGTTTGCTAACAGCAACATGCTGTAGCAGATTAATTACGGCTGGATGAATAATTTCGGTAAATGGTTTTGGATAAACACCCATACCAATAACGCAGATAGACAGAACCGCCATTAAGAAATATTCACGA
The DNA here is from genome assembly GCF_018687955.1 of Polynucleobacter ibericus. NCBI lineage: Bacteria > Pseudomonadati > Pseudomonadota > Betaproteobacteria > Burkholderiales > Burkholderiaceae > Polynucleobacter > Polynucleobacter ibericus. The sequence continues at coordinate 971,446 of NZ_CP061309.1, forward strand.
GCGTTGAGATCTTTAAGTTCTTCAACGTGGGCATTATTAATCGTGCCGAAAAATACGCGCTTTACCATCCATAGGGAATAAGCAGCGCCTAAAATTAAGGCCGTTGCAGCCAATACGCCGATCGTAAAGTCGTAGTCAACAGCAGCCAAAATCACCATGAACTCACCCACGAAACCGGAGGTGGCTGGTAAGCCGCAGTTCGCCATTGCCATTAACACAGCAAAAGCAGTAAATGCCGGCATACGATGTACAACGCCACCGTAATCGGCGATTTGACGAGTATGCATACGGTCATAGAGCACGCCAATGGATAAGAACATTGCGCCTGCTACAAAGCCGTGAGAAATCATTTGAACAATACCACCCTCAATGCCCAAAGGACTAAAGAGGAAGAAGCCTAAAGTCACAAAACCCATATGCGCTACAGATGAATAGGCCACCAGCTTTTTCATATCCTTTTGCACCAAAGCTACGGCGCCAACATAGATTACTGCAACCAATGACAAGAAGATGACAAATGGCCCCAAATACTGGCTCGCGTCAGGAGCGATAGGCAATGAGAAACGTAGGAATCCATAGGCGCCAAGCTTCAACATAATTGCCGCCAACACTACTGAGCCGCCAGTAGGCGCTTCAACGTGCACATCTGGCAACCAGGTATGCAATGGCCACATTGGCACTTTTACAGCAAACGCCATGAAGAATGCAGCGAACAACAGAATTTGCTCAACGATATCTAAGCGCGCATTTTGCCAAGCCAAGATATCAAAGGTATTAGTCACGTTGTACAAGTACAGCATGGCAATCAAAGTGAGCAAAGAGCCGAGTAATGTGTACAAGAAGAATTTGAATGCCGCATAAATACGGTTATGGCCACCCCACACACCAATAATGATGTACATCGGGATCAATGTTGCTTCAAAGAACACATAGAACAACAAGGCATCAAGAGCACAAAATACGCCAATCATTAATCCAGAAAGAATCATGAAGGAAGCCATATATTGCGATACCTTGGTATCAATCACTTCCCAAGCTGCAATCACCACAATGATGTTAATAAATGCAGTGAGAACAATGAACCATACGGAAATACCATCAATCCCCAAGTGGTAATTAATATCGTATCGCGGGATCCAGCTGAGTTTTTCAACAAACTGCATGCCGGGATTGGCGATGTCAAAATTAATTAACAATGGGAGTGTTGCGATAAAACCGAGAACCGCACCAACCAGGGATAACCAGCGTACACCTGCAGATGGCTTCTCAGACCCATAAAACAAAATAATGAGTCCAAAAACAATCGGGGTCCAGATGGCGTAAGAAAGAATCATAGTGGCTACTTAAGTAACAAAGGCCTAGCGAACAAAAGGCAGGTAAGCATACAAAACCCAGGCCAACAATACCGCCAAGCCCGCAATCATTGCGAAGGCGTAGTGATAAAGATAACCGGATTGCAAATGACGGATAACACCAGCAAAGCGCCCTACTGCATGCGCACTGCCATTAACAAAGAAACCATCGATAACCTTCTGGTCTCCACGATGCCACAAGAAGCTACCGATCCAAATAAGACCCTTAGCAAATACAGCTTGGTTTATTTCATCGAGGTAATACTTGTTATCAAACAATTTCTTGATCGGTGCAAATGCTTCGGCAACTTTTCCTGGTAGTTTAGGAGCCCACAAATAACCAATAGCAGCAGTCAGCACACCTAGCACTACCAATAGCAATACTGGAGATGTGAAAGCATGAATAGCCATCGCAATCGGACCATGGAATTCATCTTCCAACTCTTTCATTACTGGATGACGAGCTATATCAATAAAGATGGAGTCGCCAAAGAAAGTTCCAAATAACAATGGAGAAATTGTGTAGAAGCCAATGATTACAGAAGGAATCGCCAACAGAATCAAAGGCAAGGTCACAACAAATGGAGATTCATGTGGCTTCTGGCCTGGCGCTAAACCATGGTGAGCATGATCATCGCCCTGCTCTGCATGATCGTGGTGGTGATCGTGTGCATGTGCATCATCATGACCCCAACGTGCTTTACCGTGGAAGACATAGAAATACAAACGGAATGAATACAAGGCCGTTACAAAGACGCTTGCCATAACAGCAAAGTAAGCAAATCCTGAGCCAGGAATATGGCTGGCTGCTACCGCTTCAATAATGGAGTCTTTTGAGTAGAAGCCAGAGAAAAATGGTGTACCTACAAGAGCTAGGTTACCCAGCAGCATCATCAGGCAAGTTATTGGCATGTATTTCCAGAGACCGCCCATCTTACGCATGTCTTGTTCATGATGCATACCAAGAATCACGCTACCAGCAGCAAGGAACAATAAAGCCTTAAAGAATGCATGAGTCATCAGATGGAAGATGGCAACCGGATAAGCAGAAACACCCAGTGCTACTGTCATATAACCCAACTGGGACAAAGTTGAATAAGCAACTACGCGCTTGATGTCGTTTTGCACAATACCAAGGAAGCCCATAAAGAGCGCTGTGATGGAACCAATCACCAAGATGAAACTTAATGCGGCATCAGACAACTCAAACAATGGAGACATACGTGACACCATGAAGATGCCGGCAGTAACCATCGTTGCCGCATGAATCAAAGCAGAGATCGGTGTTGGACCTTCCATCGAATCAGGCAGCCAAACATGCAATGGGAACTGAGCCGATTTACCCATTGCGCCAATAAACAAGCAAATACAGGCCACAGTCATCAAGTTCCAGTTAGTTCCTGGCAGTGTTTGAGCGGCTAATGCTGAGTTCTGGGAAAAAATGACGTCATATTGCATTGATCCAGTACTGGCCAGCAAAATACCAATACCTAAGATGAAGCCAAAGTCACCTACACGATTTACCAAGAAAGCCTTCATATTGGCAAATACAGCTGACTGGCGCTCAAAGTAGAAACCAATCAATAGATAGGAAACTACGCCTACTGCCTCCCAACCAAAGAAGAGCTGCAAGAGGTTATTACTCATTACCAACATCAACATGGCAAAGGTAAATAAAGAAATATAGGAGAAGAAACGGTTGTAACCCTCTTCACCATGCATATAACCAATGGTATAGATATGCACCATGAGCGACACAAAAGTCACTACGCACATCATCGTTGCAGTTAATGGATCAATGAGAAAACCAATATCTAAATTGAGCTCACCTAACTGCATCCAGCGGTATACGGTGCCATTGAAATAGAAGCCATCCATCACTTGCACTAAAACATTGCAAGACAGAACAAAAGCAATCGTCACACCCAAGATTGTTACAAACTGACTTGCGCCATGACCAATTTTGTTGCCACCAAGTTTTGTGCCAAAGAAACCAGCAATAATGGAGCCAACTAATGGCGCCAAAGGAATTGCGCAGAGTACAGGAATATTTAAGGTCAATTGCATGACTAGCCTTTAAGGTGGTCAAGATCTTCGGCATTAATGGTGTCAACCTTACGGAAGAGCACAACCAAAATTGCCAAGCCGATAGCCGCTTCAGCGGCTGCCACTGTCAAAATGAAGAATACGAATACTTGACCTGCCATATCACCCAGGTAATGCGAGAAGGCAACAAAGTTCATGTTCACTGCAAGAAGCATCAATTCGATTGCCATCAGCAATACGATCACATTCTTACGATTTAAGAAAATTCCAATAACGCTAGTTGCAAACAAAATTGCACTAAGCACTAAGTAATGAGCGAGGGTAATAGTCATTTCTTTTCCCCTCTTGTGTCTTGTTTTGCTGCCATATCAGAACCCATTTTCACCACACGCATACGATCTGCAGCAACAACGTTTACTTGTTCGTGAATATTCTGCGACTTTGAGTCCTTGCGATTGCGCAAAGTTAACGCAACAGCAGCAATAATTGCAACCAATAAGATTACGCCTGCAACTTCAAACGCGTATACGTAATCAACGAAGATCAACATACCCAGAGCTTGCGTATTATTTGCCATCATTTCTTCTGGCATCGGCTGTACCGGAGCATTCGTGCCGATGAAGCTACGAATAATCACAATAGACAGCTCCAAAACAATCACCGCACCCATTAAGAATGCAACCGGTAGATACTTTTTGAAATCACGGCGCAGATGCTCTAAATCTAAGTCCAGCATCATAACCACGAAAAGGAATAGGACCATTACAGCGCCAACATAGACCAGAATCAAAGCTAGACTTAAGAACTCTGCTTTAAGCAACATCCATAGTCCCGATGCGCAGAAGAAAGCCAGCACTAAGAACAATGCAGCATGAACTGGGTTGCGAGCGGTGATAACGCGCAATGCGGATATCACCAAGAGGCCTGCAAAGCCGTAAAAGAAAGCAGCAAATAAAGTAGAGGGATCGAATGTCATATTAGTTCAGCTCGATTCGATTAACGGTAAGGTGCATCAGCTGCACGGTTAGCTGCGATATCTTTTTCATATTTATCGCCAACAGCTAGAAGCATGTCTTTAGTGAAATACAGATCGCCACGCTTATCACCGAAATATTCAAAGATATTGGTTTCCACGATGGCGTCCACTGGACAAGCCTCTTCGCAAAAGCCGCAGAAAATACATTTAGTGAGGTCGATGTCATAACGACTAGTACGACGAGTACCATCATCGCGTTCAGCTGTTTCGATGGTAATTGCATAAGCCGGACAAACGGCTTCACATAACTTGCAGCCGATGCAACGCTCTTCACCATTCTCGTAACGACGAAGTGCATGTAAGCCACGGAAGCGACTTGATAAAGGCGTCTTCTCTTCAGGGTATTGAACGGTAATCTTAGGCTTAAACAAATAACGACCAGTAATAGACATACCAGTCAAAATGTCTTTAAGCATCAAGCTATCGAGGAATTGGGAAATTTTCTTAAACATGATTGGTCAACTTATTTCCAAATATTCCATGGAGATACTACCCATGCGCCGATGACAACCACCCAGAATACCGAGATGGGAATAAAAATCTTCCAACCCAAACGCATAATTTGGTCATAGCGATAGCGCGGCAATGTTGCACGCAACCAAATGACACAAGATAAGAGGAAGAAGGTTTTACCAAATAACCAGAAAAAGCCTGGGATATCACGCAAGATTGGTAAGTCAACAATAGGCAGCCAACCGCCTAAGAACATGATGGATGCAACAGCAGCAATCAAAATCATGTTCGCATACTCAGCCAAGAAGAACATGGCAAAAGACATGCCTGAATACTCAACCATGTGACCAGCAACAATCTCTGACTCACCCTCAACCACGTCAAACGGGTGACGATTAGTTTCAGCTACGCCGGAGATAAAGTAAATCAGGAACATCGGGAGCAATGGCAACCAATTCCATGACAAGAAATTAAGACCCATATCGGCAAAGAAGCCCTGCTCTTGTGAAGCCACAATCGTGCTGAGATTTAATGATCCTGAAGTAAGCAATACAGTAACCAAGGCAAAACCCATGGCAATCTCGTAAGAAATCATCTGGGCTGATGCACGCATTGCACCAAGGAATGGGTATTTAGAGTTAGATGACCAACCAGCGAGGATCACACCATATACACCAATGGAAGAAATCGCCATGATGTAGAGAAGACCGGCATTAACGTCTGCCAACACCATCTTCGCCTGAAACGGGATTACTGCCCAAGCTGCAAAAGCAGGCATGATCACCATGATTGGCGCTATGAAGTAAAGGACCTTACTTGCTTGCGCAGGAGCAATAATCTCTTTCATCAAGAGCTTTAGAGCATCGGCGATTGGTTGTAGAAGCCCTAGAGGACCTACGCGATTTGGCCCAAGACGAATATGCATCCAGCCAATCAGCTTTCTTTCCCAAAGGGTTAAGTAAGCTACACAACCAAACATTGGCAACACAATAATGACGATACGCACCAAAGCCCAAACCAATGGCCACAAAGAACCAAAAATGGCTTCACCTTGCGTGGTAACGAGGTTCAAGAAATTATCCATCTCTGACCTTATGCCTTACTAACAGTTACAGGGCCAAACATGGAACCCAATTTCGCACTAGCCATAGTGCCGGCAGAAATTCTGACAGCACCTGGCGCTAGATTTACTTCGAGTGTTGCTGGCATATCAACAGATTGAGACCCTTGAGTAACGCGCACAGCATCACCCTCTTTAAGTCCTAATTCAGCAAATATATTTTTATTCAAGCCCGCTTGATTGCCACGCTTCGCATCGCGTGTTAATTGCAATGCTGGTGACCGACGAACAATTTGATCGCCGGCGTAAATGTTGACATCAGCCACTCGCTCAAGACCATTTGCTGGAGCCGTATTTCCATTAGCAATGGAAGTGGCTGAAGTTTTATTATTCAGGCGAGTGCAATAACCCTCATCCAAAGCCTCACCTAAAACTTCTTCAGGGGCATTAAATAAGAAGCCATCTAAGCCCAATAGACCACCCAGAACACGGAGCACCTTCCAGGCTGGACGTGAATCACCCAAAGGTTTCACGGATGGTTGAATTGTTTGAGCTCTTCCCTCTAGATTCACAAAGGTAGAAACTGTCTCTGTAAATACCGAAATTGGCAGAATGACATCAGCCACCTCTAGCAAATCTGCACTCTTGTAGGCGCTCAATGCAATCACGGTATGGGCCTTTGCTAAAGCAGCGCGAGCGGCAGCTGGATTAGGTAAATCTGCATCAGGCTCGATATTCATCAAGATCACTGCACGGCGATCACCGGAAAGCAATGAGTCTACGCCCACACCATTTGCATTTACCAAGGATGCGCCAACTGCATTTCCACCCACAGGTAAAAAGCCTAAGGCAGCACCCGTTTGTTCAGCAATAAATTGTGAAATGACATGCAGATCAGAGGCATGTTGATGCGCAATGGCAGCAGAACCTAGCAATATGGAAGTGGTCTCGCCTGAGAGCAAGCCATCGGCGATCTTCTGTGCCGCAGGAGTTACTGAAATGTTTGGAGTGCCAGATGGTGCGCTGACTGATTTTGCTTTAGCTACTGCTTGAGCTACTTCACTTAATGCATTTATCCAAGCGCTTGGAGCTGCAGAAATCCCGCTACTAGAGATTAACCAATCATCACCACCGGCATCAATACGCATTACATGTAAGCCACGTTTACTTGCGGTACGAATACGAGCAGCCAACACGGGCTGATCTTTACGCAAGAAACTACCAATCACCAATAAACGATCTAATTCATTTATTTTCGCAACAGGCATGCCGAGCCATGGAGCTGCAGCCGCAGAATTTACATCTGTTTGACGTAAGCGTGTTTCAACATGCTTAGAACCTAAACCGCGTACCATTTTTTGCAAGAGATGCAATTCCTCAGTGCTTGAAATTGGATGCGCTAAAGCGCCAATAGACTCTGGACCACTTTCTGCTGAAATTGTTTTCAGAGAATGGGCTACATAATCTAATGCTGATTGCCAATCTGTTTCCAGCCACTGACCGCCTTGCTTCACCATCGGTGTCGTTACACGGTCAGCACTATTTAAACCTTCATAGGAGAAGCGATCACGATCGCTAATCCAGCATTCGTTAATTGCTTCATTTTCGAGAGCAACTACCCGCATCACCTTGTTAGCTTTTGTTTGAACAGTAGTGTTCGCACCTAAGCTGTCATGCGGACTTACGGAACGCTTACGACCTAATTCCCAGGTACGGGCTGCATAGCGGAATGGCTTGCTGGTTAATGCGCCAACTGGACACAAATCAATCATGTTTCCAGATAGTTCTGAATCTACCGTTTGACCAACAAAGGTAGTGATCTCTGAATGCTCACCACGGTTAACCATACCTAATTCCATGACGCCGGCAACTTCTTGTCCGAAGCGCACGCAACGTGTGCAGTGGATACAACGTGTCATCTCTTGCATAGAGATCAACGGACCTACATTCTTATGGAATACAACACGCTTCTCTTCGTCGTAGCGTGAGTTTGACTTGCCGTAACCAACAGCCAAGTCTTGTAATTGACATTCGCCACCCTGGTCGCAAATTGGGCAATCTAACGGGTGATTAATTAAGAGAAACTCCATTACGGAGCGTTGTGCCTCAACTGCTTTAGCAGAATGGGTAAATACCTTCATGCCTTGTGTTACTGGTGTTGCACAAGCAGGCAAAGGTTTAGGCGCCTTCTCTACTTCGACTAAACACATGCGACAGTTAGCAGCAATGGATAACTTCTTGTGATAGCAGAAGTGAGGAACGTAGGTGCCGAGCTTGTTCGCGGCGTGCATCACCATCGAACCTTGCGGAACTTCTACTGCCTTACCATCTAATTCAATTTCTACCATGCTCACTTTTAGATATCCCGTGCTCTAAATCTTTATAAAGGTTTCGCAGAATCTAAGCAGCGCTTATGTTCTACGTGATACGCAAATTCATCCATGTAATGCTTCAACATACCGCGTACTGGCATCGCTGCTGCATCACCTAAAGCGCAAATCGTACGTCCCTGAATATTGGCTGCAACGTCATTGAGCAAATCCAAATCCTCTGGACGTCCTTCGCCATGTTCAATACGGTGAACAATGCGCCATAACCAACCAGTACCTTCACGACATGGGGTGCACTGACCACATGATTCTTCGTGATAGAAGTACGACAAGCGCTCCAATGCGCGAACCATACAACGTGTTTCATTCATCACAATTACAGCGCCTGAGCCCAACATAGAGCCCGCTTTTGCGATGCTGTCGTAATCCATTGTCAGATCCATCATCTGCGCCCCAGGAATTACTGGAGCAGAAGATCCACCAGGAATCACTGCCTTCAAAGCCTTGCCATCACGCATACCGCCAGCTAGCTTCAAAAGTTCTGCAAAAGGAGTGCCTAGTGGAATTTCGTAATTGCCCGGATGAACAACGTCACCAGAAACTGAATAAATCTTTGTTCCGCCGTTATTTGGTTTACCAAGATCTAAATAGGCCTGACCACCAATTGCCAAGATGAATGGCACTGCTGCAAATGTTTCAGTGTTATTGATCGTAGTTGGTTTGCCATACAAACCAAAGCTAGCTGGGAACGGTGGCTTAAAGCGTGGCTGACCTTTTTTACCTTCCAATGACTCAAGCAAGGCTGTCTCTTCACCACAAATATAAGCACCCCAACCTGGCGAAGCATGTAACTGGAAAGAGAAATCACTACCTAAAATTTTGTCACCTAAGTACCCAGCAGCGCGAGCCTCTTCCAAGGCTTCTTCAAAGCGGGAATACACTTCCCAGATTTCGCCGTGGATATAGTTGTAGCCAGTGGTAATACCCATGGTGTAAGCACCAATGATCATGCCTTCGATCAACGCATGTGGGTTGTAACGCATGATGTCACGGTCTTTAAAAGTACCCGGCTCACCTTCGTCACTATTACAAACTAAATATTTTTGCCCTGGGAATTGGCGTGGCATAAAGCTCCACTTCAAACCCGTTGGGAAGCCTGCACCACCACGACCACGTAGTGATGACGCTTTTAATTCAGCAATGATGGAGTCCGGGGCAACTTTGTCGTTAATAAGACGACGAAGCTGTTGATAGCCACCGCGACTTTCGTAATCTTTTAAACGCCAATTGTCACCATTTAATCCGGCAAGGATCAAAGGCTTAATGTGACGATCGTGCAAGCTGGTCATGCTGCTTTCCCTTCTGCACGTAATTCATTTAACAATGCATCAATCTTTTCTTTGCTCATGAAGCTGCACATACGCTTGTCATTCACCAACATAACCGGTGAATCGCCACAAGCTCCCATACACTCACCCTCTTTCAGAGTAAATGTGCCACATGGAGTCGTTTCGTTGTAGCCAATACCAAGCGTTTCTTTTAAATACGTTGCAGCTGTTTCACCATGAGTTAATTGGCAAGGCAAATTTGTACAAATCACTAATTTATACTTGCCAATTTTTTTAGTGTTGTACATGTTGTAGAAAGTAGCTACTTCATCTACAGCAATAGTCGGCATTTCTAAAATTTGCGCAATGGTTTCGATCACTTCAGGCGAAACCCAACCCACCTCAGTTTGGGCAGCAATTAAGCAAGCCATCACAGCAGATTGTTTGTGCTCTGGTGGATACTTGGCGATATTGCGATGAATATCAGCCATTGTTTTATCAGACAGTTGAAGAGTCGTAGTCATTAAATATTCCTTGGCACGCCTAATTAGCGGTCAATCTCCCCGAACACAATATCTTGGGTACCAATGATGGTTACCGCATCAGCCAACATGTGGCCACGTGACATTTCATCCATCGCTGACAGATGTACAAATCCTGGCGCACGAATTTTCATGCGATATGGTTTGTTGGCACCATCAGAAATTAAGTAAATACCGAACTCGCCTTTAGGATGCTCAACCGCTGAATAAGCCTCGCCATCAGGAACGTGGATGCCTTCAGTAAATAATTTGAAATGGTGAATCAACTCTTCCATATTGGTTTTCATATCCACACGCTTCGGCGGAGAAACCTTATGGTTATCGCTCATGACAGGGCCTGGATTTGCTTTTAACCAAGCTACGCACTGTTTGATGATGCGATTTGATTGACGCATTTCTTCCATGCGCACTAAATAACGATCATAAGAATCGCCATTGACGCCAACCGGAATATCAAAATCCAAGCGGTCATAAACTTCATATGGTTGTTTCTTACGCAAATCCCACTCAATACCTGAACCGCGTAACATTGGGCCAGTGAAACCGAGCTGCAAAGCGCGCTCTGGTGTCACGATACCGATATTGACTAAGCGCTGCTTCCAAATACGGTTATCAGTTAAGAGATTGCAGTATTCATCTACATTGGCATCAAAACCATTAGTGAACTGCTCAATGAAATCAAGCAAGGTACCGCTGCGATTTTCATTCAAACGTTTGATGGCAGACGCACTACGAATCTTATTCTTGCTGTACTGTGCCATTTGATCAGGCAGATCGCGATACACACCGCCTGGACGATAGTATGCAGCGTGCATACGAGCACCAGATACCGCTTCGTACATATCAAAAATATCTTCACGATCGCGGAAAGCGTACAAGAACACAGCCATGGCACCAACGTCTAGGCCATGACAACCAATCCAGAGCAAGTGATTCAATAAACGGGTTAACTCGTCATACATCACGCGGATGTACTGAGCGCGCAACGGAACATCGACTTGCAGCAACTTTTCAATTGCCATCACGTAAGCGTGTTCATTGGACATCATCGATACATAGTCCAAGCGATCCATATATGGAACGTTTTGAATCCAAGTACGTGTCTCTGCTAATTTTTCTGTAGCGCGATGCAATAAGCCGATATGCGGATCAGCACGCTGAATTACCTCACCATCAAGCTCGAGCACTAAACGTAATACGCCGTGCGCTGCAGGATGCTGGGGACCGAAATTGAGGGTGTAGTTCTTAATTTGTGCCATGACTTAAACCGGACCTCCGTACTGCTCTTCACGAACAATGCGTGGAGTAATTTCTCGAGCCTCAATCGTGACTGGCTGATAGACAACGCGCTTTAACTCTGGGTCATAACGCATTTCTACGTTGCCGCTGATTGGGAAATCTTTTCTGAATGGATGGCCAATAAAGCCGTAGTCCGTCAGAATACGGCGCAGATCATCGTGACCATCAAACAAGATACCGTAGAGGTCAAAAGCCTCACGCTCAAACCAATTAGCAGAACTCCAAACTGGAGTAATAGAAGCAACTAAAGGATAGCTATCATCTGGAGCGAATACGCGAACACGCAAGCGCCAGTTATGCTCTAAGGACAATAAATGACTTACAACAGCAAAACGCTGGCCAGACCATGCGCCATCGCGGAAGTCTTGATAGTCAACGCCACATAAGTCGATCAATTGCTCAAAAGCAAGAGAAGGATCATCACGCAAGAGCATGGATGACTCAAAGTAAGTATCTGCATTCACAACAACAGTTACTTCGCCTAAGGCAATCTCAACAGACTGAATGCGCTTACCGAGAACTTTCTCAAGATTAGCGGCTAGTTGAACTAAACGATCAGACATTGATTAAGCCTTTCGCGCAATAGTGCTAGTGCGAGCGATCTTGGATTGCAACTGAATGATTCCATAGATCAATGCTTCCGCAGTTGGAGGGCATCCAGGCACATAAATGTCAACTGGCACAATGCGATCGCAACCGCGAACTACTGAATAAGAGTTATGGTAGTAACCACCGCCATTGGCACAAGAACCCATTGAAATTACCCAACGTGGTTCTGGCATTTGATCGTAAACCTTGCGCAGTGCTGGAGCCATCTTGTTACACAAGGTACCTGCAACAATCATCAAGTCTGATTGGCGTGGGGATGGGCGGAAAACTACACCGAAGCGATCTAGGTCATAACGAGAAGCGCCCGCATGCATCATCTCAACCGCACAACAAGCCAGACCAAAGGTCATTGGCCATAAAGAACCATTACGCGTCCAGTTAATTAACTGATCCGCAGTGGTGGTTACAAAACCTTCTTTAAGTACGCCTTCTAATGCCATATCTATCACTCCCAGTCGAGAGCGCCCTTTTTCCAGATATATACAAATCCCACAATGAATTCCAAGAGGAATATCACCATAGAGGCGTAGCCAAGCCATCCAATATCACGCAGAGCAACACCCCATGGAAATAGGAAAGCGGTCTCAAGGTCAAACAGAATGAAAAGGATTGCGACTAAGTAGTAACGCACGTCAAACTTCATGCGCGCATCTTCGAAAGCTTCAAAACCGCACTCATAAGGAGAGAGTTTTTCAGCGTCAGGCTTCGAAGGAGCCAAAATTTTTCCGAGGAACATGGGGACTAATCCCACCCCAATACCTACGAGGATAAAAAGTAGAACAGGAAAGTAATTAGCGAGATTCAAAATAGCCCTGATTCGTTTGTCCGGTAATTCCCAAAAGCAACAAATTATTAATTATTCCACTACATAAAGCATTGATTTAGAGCAAAAACCCTTATTAATACTTCTTATTTGGTGCCGACGGCGAGACTCGAACTCGCACAGCCTAAGCCACTACCCCCTCAAGATAGCGTGTCTACCAATTTCACCACGTCGGCATCTTGCAAAACCCATCAATTCTACTGCATTGCACAACATCACCACCCCATTTTTGAGGCAGCCAAATCCGTAAAAACCTACTTTTTTACTTAGGAACTGCTGGTTTACTTGGATCCTGTACAGGCGCTGCTGGAGCAGCAGGAGCAACCACTGGGGCTACCGTACCAGAGAGAACACCAGGACTAACTTCCTTTTTATTGCCTAACCAGGTAATACCTAAGGTACTAATAAAGAAAACGGCCGCAAAAATGGCTGTTGTGTGAGACAGGAAGTTGGCTGAACCACTAGCACCAAAGAGGCTACCTGAAGAACCAGAGCCAAAGGCTGCGCCCATATCAGCGCCCTTACCCTGCTGCAAGAGAACCAAGAGGATTACAGCTAATGCTGAAATTACCTGCAATACGATCAATAAAGTCTTAAACCATTCCACAGCTTATCTCCAAATAAAAAATCTATGCCTGACAAATAGCCAGAAACTCTTGGGGATTCAATGATGCACCCCCAACCAATCCGCCATCAATATCAGGCATGGCAAACAACTCAACGGCATTGTCAGGCTTGACACTGCCACCATACAAAATTCCAACATGCGAGGCTACATCCTCGTTAAATTCTGCTAACTGTAGTCGAATTGCACGATGCATATCCTGCGCAACTTGGGCGCTAGCAACCTTACCAGTTCCAATAGCCCATACAGGCTCATAGGCAATTAAGCAGTCAGCTAGACGGTCTTGTAGAACGCCTACCTGCTTGGCAACCTGCGAGCAAACAATTTCTTCCGCCCTGCCTGAATTTCTCTCATCAGCAGTTTCGCCAACACAAATAACCGGTGTCATACCGTTATCAAGCACCTGAAGTGCTTTGGCAGCCACTAGCTCATCAACCTCTTGATGCATTTGGCGGCGCTCTGAGTGACCAACGATGACGTAAGTACAACCCACCTCTTTCAGCATCGAAGCTGCAACTTCGCCGGTATATGCACCAGAGCTATGAGCTGAAGTGTCTTGTGCACCCAGATTTAAAAACGCTAGTGAATGTTCTTTAATTAAATCTGCGCATTGCGTCAAATACGGGAAAGACGGACAAACAGCATATTTACGACCAGATGGCATCCCACTCTCCATGCCACGGGCAACGGTCTTGATCCAGTCTTGATTGCTAGCAAGACTGCCATTCATTTTCCAGTTGCCGATAACGATGAGTGGTCGCATAGGGGTAATGAATATTTCTAGACAGTTAAAACGATTTTGCCAACGTGCTCAGATGACTCCATCAAAGCATGAGCATCTGCTGCCTGATCTAGCGTAAATGTTTTGTATATGACAGGCTTTAACTTGCCAGCATTAAGTAAAGGCCAAACATTTTCAAAAAGCTGCTTAGTGATTTGCTTTTTGAATGAAACTGGACGTGGACGCAATGTTGAGCCGGTAATCGTTAGGCGACGACGAAGAATTTGATTTGTACTCACTTCCGCTTTTGATCCGCCCTGGATTGCAATAATCACAATACGGCCATCATCAGCTAAGCAATCAATTTCCTTTTGAACATAGGCGCCGGTCACCATATCAAGAATGACGTTAACGCCTTTGCCATCGGTAGCCTTCTTCACTTCTTCGACAAAATCTTGCGTTTTGTAATTAATCGCGAGATCGGCACCGAGCGCGACACATGCAGCGCATTTTTCATCTGTACCGGCGGTCACGAATACTTTATGACCTAAGGCTTTGGCAATTAATATTGCTGTAACGCCGATACCACTAGAACCACCTTGAACTAGTAATGTTTCGCCTTCAGCTAACAGGCCGCGCATGAAGACATTGCTCCATACGGTGTAAAAAGTTTCAGGCAAAGCAGCGGCTTCTTGGTCAGAAAAGCCCTTTGGATAAGGCAAGCATTGCGCTACTGGGGCAGTACATAATTCTGCGTAACCACCGCCCTGAACCAATGCGCAAACTTTATCGCCCACCTTTAGACCAAATACATTGTCTGCGTGCGCTAAATCACCACCGATAATTTCTCCAGCAACCTCTAAACCAGGAATATCAGATGCGCCCGCTGGTACTGGATAATGCCCCTTGCGTTGCAGAACGTCGGGACGATTAATGCCAGCAGCTAAAACCTTGATCAGAATTTCGCCGGTCCCAGCAGCGGGAGCCGCTGGATCAGGACGAGTTGCTGGCTCCAGCATTTCTGGGGCGCCAAATTCTTTGATCTCGATAACGCGCATAAGAGACTCCTACAGTCTTGTAGGCTTAAGCCTGTTCGTCTGTTGCCGGAACTTCTGCAGCAACAACTTCAGTAGCGCCTGCCAATGGAGCAATCGTGCCACCCTCATCAGCCATAGCAGCCTTCAGTGATAGACGTAGACGACCGCGCTCATCAGCAGCTAACAATTTCACGCGAACTACTTGGCCTTCTGCCAAATAGTCTTTCACTTCTTTCACGCGCTCATTAGAGATTTCAGAGATGTGTAAGAGACCGTCTTTACCAGGAAGAATATTGACCAAAGCACCGAACTCAAGCAACTTCACTACCGGACCTTCATAGATCTTACCTACTTCAGCTTCAGCAGTAATACCTTCAATACGTGCTTTTGCTTCAGCCATACCTTCAGCAGAAGTTGAAGCAATCGTTACAGTACCGTCATCTTTAATATCAATGCTGCAACCAGTTTCTTTAGTCAAGGCCTGAATAGTTGCGCCGCCCTTACCGATGACTTCACGAATCTTGTCTGGATGAATCTTGAAAGAAACCATACGTGGAGCATGCGCTGACAATTCTGTACGAACTGAACCCATTGCTTCTTGCATTTTGCTCAAGATATGCAGACGACCTTCTTTAGCCTGCGCCAAAGCTACTTGCATAATTTCTTTAGTAATGCCTTGAACTTTGATATCCATCTGCAAAGCAGTAATACCATTTGCTGTTCCAGCAACTTTAAAGTCCATGTCACCTAAGTGATCTTCGTCACCCAAAATGTCGGTCAATACAGCAAAACGATTGCCGTCGAGGATCAAGCCCATTGCAACACCAGCAACGTGCGCCTTAACTGGTACACCAGCATCCATCATTGCCAAACAGCCACCGCAAACCGAAGCCATTGAAGATGAACCATTGGATTCAGTAATTTCTGAAACCACACGAATGCTGTATGCAAAGTCTTCAGCACTTGGCAGTACTGGAATTAATGCGCGCTTAGCCAAACGACCATGACCAATTTCACGACGCTTTGGGCTACCTACACGACCAGTTTCGCCAGTGGCGAACGGAGGCATGTTGTAGTGGAACATGAAACGATCGCGATATTCGCCTTCGAGTGCATCGATGATTTGCTCATCACGCGCCGTACCTAAGGTAGCAACTACGAGAGCTTGAGTTTCACCACGAGTAAACAATGCAGAACCATGGGTACGTGGCAATACGCCGTTACGAATTTCAATTGGACGAACAGTACGTGTGTCACGACCATCAATACGTGGCTCACCATTCAAAATCTGGCTACGAACAATCTTCGCTTCGATTTCGAACATGATGTCGCTAACAGCAACAGCATCTACATCGCCTTCTTCAGACAACTTCGCCATGACTTCTTTAGAGATTTCTTTGAGCTTGTCTGAACGAGCACCTTTTTGACGAATCTGATAAGCCTCACGCAATGGCGCTTCAGCCAATGCAGTTACCTTAGCGATAAATGGCTCATCTTTAGGAGCAGCAGTCCAGTCCCACTCTGGCTTACCAGCTTCGCGAACTAAATCATTAATTGCGTTAATGGCAGTTTGCATTTGGTCATGACCATATACAACAGCACCTAACATCACTTCTTCAGATAATTGATTGGCTTCAGACTCAACCATCAATACAGCAGCTTGAGTACCAGCAACGATTAAATCGAGTTCGCTAGTAGCTTGCTCTGTACGAGTTGGGTTCAAGAGGTATTGACCGTTAGCGTAGCCAACACGTGCAGCGCCTACTGGGCCAGCAAATGGGATGCCTGAAATAGCCAAAGCTGCAGATGCAGCAATCAAAGCAGGAATATCAGAGGGAACATCCGGGTTAATCGACAGCACATGAACTACAACCTGAACTTCATTTAAGAAGCCTTCTGGGAACAAAGGACGTAATGGACGATCGATCAAACGGGAGATCAATGTCTCGCCTTCTGAAGGGCGACCTTCACGACGGAAGAATCCACCAGGAATCTTGCCAGCGGCATAAGTTTTTTCTAAATAATCAACAGTCAATGGGAAAAAGGATTGGCCTGGCTTTGCAGACTTAGAAGCAACAACCGTACCCATTACTACTGTGTCATCGATGTTAACGATAACGGCACCACCAGATTGGCGAGCGATCTCGCCTGTTTCCATAGTTACCTGATGATTACCCCATTGAAAACTTTTTACTGCTTTTTTAAACATAGTCATTCTGATCTTCTCCAAATTGTTCACGCAATACTCACATGAGTGTTGCGCTTGTCGTGGGATAAAGCAGTGTCACGACAACACTGGAGCGATTTAAGATCACAAGGGATGCCATTCCAGGGAGACTCTGATGTAACTTTCAGAAACTCATTGGAATGACACAATCCCCTACACAAATAATCTTGAAGCGCCCAAAAAACATGCCATCTGCTTAAGACTGATTCCGTTAAGAAACAACCCTAAGATAGATGGCATTGCATACCGATAAGAATTACTTACGGAGACCTAATTTCTCAATCAATGCGCGATAGCGATCCAAATCTTTGCCTTTGAGGTAATCCAAGAGGCGACGGCGACGTGAAACCATCTTCAACAAACCGCGACGGCTGTGATGATCTTTAGCGTTAGCCTTGAAATGGGGGGTTAATTCATTGATGCGGGCTGTAAGCAATGAAACCTGAACTTCAGGACTGCCCGTATCGTTTGCGCTGCGCGCGTTATCTTTGACGATTTCCGCCGTTTTAATATCAGCAACTGCCATTTTTAATACTCCTTACTTGCGAACACCTGAGCTTTCACCCAAATCGTGTCGTGCGTGTTTAACAAATTACAACAAAAAAGCTTTACAAATCAAAGCCATCGAATTGTAGCAGAGCTAGACCCTTTTTACTGCATCTAAGCTAGCAAGTTGATATGCTGTATTATCAGAATTTACTTGTTTAAGTCAATAAACCCTTTAAAATCAATAACTTATATAATATGTCCCCATTCTACCGCCCATTTATCGCCCTGCTATGCCTCGGATTTGGCCTTTTGCAACCCGCTCATGCCCAATTTGGCTCCTTATTTGGCACAGATAAAACGGTTGCTGAACAGCGTCAGGAAATCTTGAATAAGAATCAGGCAACCCTCAAGCAACTGTATGAAGTCCAGCCAAAGGCTAAGGAACTCATCGAAAAATCAGCTGGCTACGCAACCTTTAGCAACTTTGGCATGAAAATCCTCATTGCTGGCGGTGGAACTGGTAGCGGTGTGGTGATCGATAAAGCAACCAAAAAACCTGTTTTTATGAATATGGCTGAAGTTCAGGCTGGTCTTGGCCTTGGCATCAAATCATTTCAGAATATTTTTGTTTTTGAAACCACCTCAGCCATGAACGACTTTATCAACTCAGGCTGGACATTTGGTGGACAGGTAACGGCTGCTGCTAAGTATGAGAAAGACGGGGGTGCCTATCAAGATGCTGTAGTAGTCGCACCAGGCGTTTGGATGTACCAACTCACAGACTCCGGCATTGCCGCTGAAATTACCGGCAAAGGCACAAAGTATTACAAGAACACAGATTTGAATAAGTAAGATCAAGACTCTTTGCGCAAGACCCCTGCTTAAGGAGTCATTTGCGCATTGAGCTTAGCTTGGCTCGGGTCATGTAATTTATTGAGTGCAGATAAATAGGCTTTTGCAGAAGCGGCAATAATGTCTGGATCAGTGCCAACACCATTCACAATACGGCCCCCTTTAGCCAGGCGCACAGTAACCTCACCCTGAGATTGCGTACCAGATGTAATCGCATTAACGGAATACAACAACTGCTCCGCACCACTCTTAGCAATTTCCTCAATGGCATTTAAGCTTGCATCTACTGGGCCATTGCCTTCCGCTTCTGAGCTAATCTCTTTATCGCCCATGCGGAATGTCACGCGTGATTTAGGACGCTCACCAGTTTCTGAATGCTGACTTAAGGCAATGAATTTATAGTGCTCACCTTCTTCAGCCGCTGCGGAATCCGACATGATGGCAATAATATCTTCGTCAAAGATTTCTGATTTTTGATCAGCCAAAGTCTTGAATCGTGTAAACGCTTCATTCAAATCAGCTTCGGCCTCAACGGTGATGCCCAATTCTTGCAAGCGTTGTTTGAAGGCATTACGACCGGATAATTTACCCAACACAATTTTATTGGCAGACCAACCCACATCTTCTGCACGCATGATTTCATAGGTATCACGGTTCTTCAAAATGCCATCTTGATGAATGCCTGAGGTGTGTGCAAAGGCATTAGCACCAACCACTGCTTTATTTGGCTGCACGACAAAACCTGTGATTTGGGAAACCAATTTAGATGCAGGCACGATTTGCGTGGCATCAATGCCGCACACCATATCAAAATAATCTTTTCGTGTGCGCAATGACATCACAATCTCTTCCAATGCAGTATTACCCGCCCGCTCTCCTAAGCCGTTAATGGTGCACTCAATTTGACGCGCCCCACCAATTTTTACTCCAGCCAAGGAATTTGCAACAGCCATTCCTAAATCGTTATGGCAATGTACTGACCATACCGCCTTATCGGAGTTAGGAACGCGGGTACGTAAGGTCTTGATGAACTCGCCATACAACTCAGGGGTCGCATAGCCTACGGTATCTGGAATATTGATCGTTGTGGCACCCTCATTAATCACTGCTTCAACGACTCTACACAAGAAATCCATTTCGGAGCGATAGCCATCCTCAGCAGAAAACTCAATATCAGCTGCTAAGTTACGCGCAAATCGAATAGAGCGTTTTGCTTGTTCTAATACCTCTTCAGGAGACATCCGCAACTTCACAGCCATATGCAATGGGCTTGTTGCCAAGAAGGCATGAATCCGTTTTGCATTGGCTGCCTGCAATGCGTCTGCAGCACGAGTAATGTCTTTGTCGTTTGCTCTAGCTAAAGAACACACTATAGAATCTTTAACGGCAGCCGCTACAGCGGAGATTGCCTGAAAGTCTCCTTCGGAGCTAGCAGCAAAACCTGCTTCGATCACATCAACCTTAAGACGCTCTAATTGACGCGCAATCCGTACCTTTTCGTCTTTAGTCATGGAGGCGCCAGGTGACTGTTCGCCATCGCGTAAGGTGGTATCAAAAATGATTACTTTGTCGCTCATTACTACTCTCCGGTTTTAAATACTTTGTAACGTATTGATTAATTCAATCTTTTAAAACAAAAACCCCAGCTATTAGCTGGGGCTGGTATGTGGTGGCTAATGAAGTCTATCTATCTCATTAACTCAGGCCTTACCCGCCCCAAGCTTTAGGCTTAGTGCTAGCAGAAGGAGACCGGTTAAAGGTGAGAAATTCATCAACATGGATTAAATATACTCCAAAAATAGCGAATTAGCTAAAACGCTTACCGCTAAGTCTTTCCCAGGCCCAAATAACATAACCAGAGATTGAATACACAACGAATAAACCAAAAAGCGTTAGAGGTGGGTTAGATGAGATCAAAACAAAGGTCAGAATCATCAATACCATTACGCCAAAAGGCACGCGATAACGGACGTCTAAGGCTTTGCCGCTGTAAAAACGGGCATTAGAAACCATGGTTAAACCTGCGTAAACCGCGATAAAGAAAGTAACCCAAGGTATCGCTGTGTCACGCACCGGAATCTTATTGTCATCTGCCAACCAGATAAATCCAGCCATTAGTGCGCCAGCTGCAGGGCTCGGTAAGCCCTGAAAAAACTTCTTATCAACCACACCAGTATTGACGTTAAAGCGGGCAAGACGCAAAGCGGCACCCGCACAGTATGTGAACGCTGCTAACCAGCCCCACTTACCTAAATCTTTTAATGCCCACTCATAAGCAACTAAGGCAGGCGCAACACCAAAGGACACCATATCTGCGAGAGAATCATATTGCTCGCCAAAAGCACTTTGGGTATTCGTCATACGGGCAACGCGACCATCCATGCCATCAAGAACGAGAGAAGCAAAAATCGCAATTGCCGCCATCTCGAATTGATGATTCATCGCATTAACAATGGCAAAAAAGCCACAGAACAATGCTGCGGTAGTAAATGCATTGGGTAGCAAGTAAATGCCTTTGCCACGTGGGCGAGGCTTTTCATGCAATTCTTCTACTTCGTAATCAAGGTCATCACCCAAGTCTTCTGCCCATTGATTATCGGCAGATGAGCTATGTCTATGAGAAAGGCGGCTACGGTCTATGCGACCACGACGGCGAAATGAAGTCAAAGAGTATCCCGGTGAGTAATACTTCGAATCAATCTAAGCCTGGCAAACGTGCCAAAGCTGTATTTGTTGCAAATACTTTATCACCAACACTAACCAAAGGTTCAGCAGTCAGTGGTAAATAAACATCAACCCTAGATCCAAAGCGGATAAAACCATAACGCTCGCCTGCCTTAAGACGATCCCCAACATGGATGTAGCAAAGAATACGGCGAGCAATCAGGCCGGCAACCTGCACCAAAGTAACTATCTGACCATTGGCATCGATCACAACTGCATTGCGCTCGTTCTCAGTAGATGCCTTATCCAAATCCGCATTAACAAACTTGCCAGGGAAATACTGAATCTCTTTAACCAAGCCATTGACTGCGCTTCGATTGGAGTGCACGTTAAATACGTTCATGAACACGCTAATTTTGAGTGCCTCACGACCAGCATAGGGATCATTGGTCTTTTCAACTACAACAATACGTCCGTCAGCTGGCGATAAAACCAAATCGCGACCCATTGCCGGAATGCGCTGTGGGTCACGGAAAAACTGCAGAACAAAGATAAAAATGATCCAAAGAGGCCATGACCAAACGATGCCACCAAAATAGTGGACAACTAAAGTCACCGCCCCCACTAACGCTAAATACGGCCAGCCTTCTTTCGCAATAATGGGGTGTGGATACATCATCTTTGTTCTGAGCCTTTTTTCTGAACTTCTATTAATTTGATGCCTAATTCTTAGTTCTTGGTTTGATCCACTAACTTGTTCTTAGCAATCCAAGGCATCATGGCGCGCAACTTAGCACCAACCACTTCGATGTCATGCTCTGCATTCAAACGACGACGTGAAATCAATGTAGGAGCACCTGCCTTGTTTTCCAGAATGAAGCTCTTAGCGTACTCACCAGTTTGAATATCTTTCAAGCACTGACGCATTGCATTCTTAGTATCCTCAGTCACAACACGTGGACCAGTCACATACTCACCATACTCAGCATTATTGGAGATGGAGTAATTCATGTTGGCAATGCCGCCTTCGTAGATCAAGTCAACAATCAACTTGAGCTCATGCAAACACTCGAAGTAAGCCATTTCAGGAGCATAACCAGCCTCAACCAAAGTTTCAAAGCCTGCTTTGATCAACTCTACTGCGCCACCACAAAGAACGGCCTGCTCACCGAACAAGTCAGTTTCAGTTTCCTCACGGAAATTGGTTTCAATAATGCCAGCGCGTCCACCGCCGTTTGCAGTTGCATATGACAAAGCTACATCACGAGCAGAACCCGATTTATCTTGGTAAACAGCGATCAAATGTGGAACGCCGCCGCCTTGAGCGTAAGTACCACGTACTGTATGGCCAGGAGCCTTAGGAGCAATCATGATGACGTCTAAGTCAGCGCGTGGCTGAACTTGACCGTAATGAACGTTAAAGCCGTGCGCAAATGCCAAAGCAGCACCCTGCTTGATATTGCCATGTACTTCTTTGCTGTAAACATCAGCGATTTGCTCATCAGGCAACAACATCATCACAACGTCAGCATCTTTAACTGCTTCGCCCACTTCTTTAACTGTTAAGCCAGCATTTGCAGCTTTACTCCAGGAAGCGCCGTCTTTACGCAAACCCACGGTAACATTAACGCCAGAATCTTTGAGGTTCAATGCGTGCGCGTGACCTTGTGAACCATAACCAATGATGGTAACTTTCTTGCCCTTAATGAGGGACAAATCCGCGTCTTTATCGTAAAAAACTTTCATGCTCTTTCCTTGTATTGAAAATGTATTTAATGCAGTAATCAGTTAATAAAAAATTAAACCTTGAGGATGCGCTCACCGCGCCCAATTCCAGAGCCGCCCGAACGGACAGTTTCCAGAATCGATACACGATCGATCGAATCAATAAAGGCATCCAACTTGGCACCATCACCTGTTAACTCAATGGTGTAACTCTTGTCAGTCACATCAATAATGCGACCGCGGAAGATATCGGTAGTGCGCTTGAGTTCTTCGCGCTCCTTACCTACAGCGCGCACCTTGATCATCATCAGCTCACGTTCAATATGCGGACCTTCGCTTAAATCAAAAACCTTAACTACCTCAACCAAGCGATTCAAATGTTTAGTAATTTGTTCAATGACATCATCAGAGCCAAAGGTAACGATCGTCATACGTGATAAAGATGGATCTTCGGTTGGCGCAACACTTAACGTATCGATGTTGTAGCCACGAGCAGAAAATAAACCCACCACACGTGACAATGCACCTGGCTCGTTCTCAATGAGTACAGAAATAATATGTCGCATTAGAGATCCTCGCTACCCAAAAGCATTTCAGTAATACCCTTGCCCGCTTGAACCATAGGCCAAACGTTTTCTTCTGGGTCAGTCTGGAAATCCATGAACACAGTGCGATCTTTTAAGCGAATCGCTTCTTTAAGAGCACCCTCTACATCCGATTTCTTTTCAATGCGCATACCGACGTGGCCATAAGCTTCTGCCAACTTTACAAAGTCAGGCAATGAATCCATATAAGAACTGGAATAACGCTTGTTATAAGTGAGCTCTTGCCACTGGCGAACCATTCCCAAGTAACGGTTGTTTAGGGAAACAATCTTCACAGGTGTGTTGTATTGCTTGCAGGTTGATAACTCTTGAATACACATCTGGATTGAGCCTTCACCAGTAATGGCAAATACATCCTTATCTGGGAAGGCCTTCTTAATACCCATGGCATAAGGCAAACCCACGCCCATAGTACCTAGACCACCAGAGTTAATCCAGCGACGTGGCTGATCGAACTTGTAGAACTGCGCAGCCCACATCTGATGCTGACCTACGTCCGACGTGATGAATGCATCACCACCAGTAAGCTCCCACAGCTTTTGAACTACATACTGCGGCTTCACAATTTGAGAAGCTTCGTCGTACTTCAAGCAATCCTTTTTACGCCACTCATTAATCTGATCCCACCAAGCAGCAACTTTGTCGCCATTCTTGCGCGGTCCAGCAGCCTTGAGTTGTGCAGTCATCTCAACTAAAACTTCTTTGAGATTGCCAACAATAGGAACATCCACCTTCACGCGCTTAGAAATAACAGAAGGATCGATATCAATATGAATAATCTTGCGTGGGTGACTCGCAAAGTGCTGAGTGTTACCGATTACACGGTCATCAAAACGTGCGCCAATCGCAATCAACACATCACTGTGCTGCATCGCCATATTGGCTTCATAAGTTCCGTGCATACCAAGCATGCCTAAAAACTGTGGGCTAGTACCCGGGAAACCGCCTAAACCCATTAAGGTGTTAGTAACGGGATAACCGAGTAAATCAGCAAACTCTTTTAGCTCAGGAGCTGCGTCAGACAAAATCACACCACCACCGGTGTAGATATACGGACGCTCCGCTTCTTGCAGTAAAGCGATTGCTTTGCGGATCTGACCGCTGTGACCCTTGACAACAGGGTTGTAAGAACGCATTTCCAGAGTCTCTGGATAGACAAATGGTCCTTTAGCAGCAGATACATCTTTTGGAATATCAATCAACACAGGACCAGGGCGACCTGTCTGTGCAATATGGAAAGCCTTCTTTAATACCAAAGGAAGATCTTTAACATCCTTCACGAGGAAGTTATGCTTTACCACTGGGCGTGTAATACCAACGGTATCAGCCTCTTGGAAAGCGTCTTCACCAATCGCATAAGTTGGCACGTTACCGCTGATGATCACCATTGGAATGGAATCGGTATACGCCGTTGCGATACCGGTAACCGCATTGGTAACTCCTGGGCCAGAAGTCACTAATGCAACACCAACCTTACCGGTTGCGCGTGCATAGCCGTCAGCAGCATGAACTGCTGCTTGCTCATGGCGCACTAGGATGTGCTCAAACTTATCTTGCTTAAAAATTTCATCATAGATAAAGAGAACGGAGCCGCCTGGGTAACCCCAGACAAATTCAACACCCTCTTTGTGCAGTGCATGCACGAGCATTTCTGCGCCAATCATTTCTGGAGGCGCTGCTTCATTGTTTGTATTGGATGAGTCTTTGTTAGCTTTAGTAGCTAAAAATTCGGCGCTGCTTGTATTCATTTTCTTTCGTCCTTTGCAATTTTCGGCAAAAAATTGTTTGGTCTGTTCTGTCTCCTGCTTATGGCCTGAGTTCGAACGGCGCTGCTACCGGAAAAAACCACTTCTTGAATGAGATTCTAGGTAGTAAGCCCTATATTCTATAGCAATCCCCTAAAATGACCCAATTCCTTCCGATTCAGGTCTAATCCATTGCATGGCATCAGCCCAAGAACTATCTGACTTTCTGAGTAATGTTGAGCAGCGCGCTTTTAAACAGGCGGTCTACGCTGTGCGCGATGATGATGCTGCTTTGGATATTGTTCAAGATGCCATGATCAAATTGGCGGAAAAATACGGCGATCGACCTGCAGAAGAGTTGCCCTTGGTATTCACCCGAATTCTGCAAAACCGCATTCATGACTGGTTTAGAAGGCAAAAGGTCAGAAATACCTGGGTCACCTTATTTTCCAATATGGGCAAAAAGGGTGATGAAAACGATGATTTTGACCCTTTGGAGTCACTTTCAGCTCCAGATGACAGTGAAATTCACCAAGATGGGGCTCATAAGCTCGAAAAAAGTCAGCTTTTAGCTGCCCTGGAGTCAGAAATATCTAAATTACCTGTACGTCAACGAGAAGCCTTCCTGATGCGTTATTGGGATGAGCTAAGCATTACTGAGACGGCCAAGGCAATGAGTTGTAGCGAAGGTAGTGTCAAAACCCACTGTTCTAGAGCCACCCAGACTTTAGCTAAAGCATTGAAATTAAAAGGAATTACGCTGTGAAACACTTTGATGACCAATTTACCCAGACCCAAGTCGACCAATTCGGTCAGGCTAGCGCTGCCCTGCTCCGTCAAGGTACTCAGACCATTCCTCAAAATATTAAAGATCGCTTGTATGCAGCCCGTATGAAGGCTCTTTCCGTCAGAAAACCTGAAAAGGTCCGTATCCAAAAGCAAGTTTTGGCTGCTACAGCTCGCAACTGGACTTCTAGCTCTAATGGACGTTGGGATACTTTCGGTTGGATTGCCCCCTTAGTGGTTCTAGTATTTGGCCTCATTGGCATCGCTCAGTGGCAAGATGACTCTCGCATTAATGACATCGCAGAAGTAGATGCAGCACTTCTTTCTGATGATGTGCCACCAGATGCTTACGCTGATAGCGGATTCATGGCCTTCCTTAAAAATGGTCCTCTTTCCGAATCCGACAGTTCCTCAGATTCCATTCAAAACAAATAATTTTTAAGCGCTTGATGTCATCGACAACTAGAACGCAAAAAGTTTGCAGCCTAGCGCTGCTTGCTTTCTGTCTTTCTGTTCAAGCGCAACCCGCTCCTAGTGCTTCTACTGGAAAGCCTGCGATTGTTGCAGAGAGAAAACCAGACGGAACATGGGAAGGCCTAAAACCAGCACAACAAAAAATTCTGGCACCGCTTGAAAGCGACTGGGATTACATGCTGCCCGATAGTCGTAAGAAATGGACTCAAGTCGCTAACATCTACCCTAAGATGAGCGCGCAAGATCAAGAGCGCCTGCAGTCTCGCATGGCAGGCTGGTCTAATCTCTCCCAAAAAGAGCGTCGCCTAGCACGTGAAAATTACCTAGCGAGCTTGAAGTTTCCAGCCGAGAAAAAAGCTGAGGCATGGAGTGCTTACCAAAAACTCAGCGATGAGCAAAAGAAGAAATTGGCCGAATCTGAAGTAAAGAAAAAGCCTACTGCGGCCAACGCCCCTACACTTCAGCAGCACCCCATCTCCCCAAAGGCTACGCTTCCAAGCACGGGTTCAACTCCAAGCCAGACCGCACCAGTAGAAAGTACTGGATCTAATGCGGAAAGTGCTCCCACAAATAATTAAGCAGCTTGATGACACCTGCTGAACTAAGTGCATTACCAGCGCCACAATTTTGGCGTCGAGTGTCCTGCTGCCTTTATGAACAATTAGTTCTCCTTGGCGTAATTGCATTCGCGTTTTTATTGCCGAACCTTGGTTTGGGAATTCTGTTTGGTATTTCATTACCAAGTTGGCTGACCTTTTTATATCTTTACGCTGTTCTATGCATTTACTTTGTCTGGTATTGGACTAAATCAGGCCAAACACTGGCAATGCAAACATGGCGTGTCCGTATGATTGGAAAGGATGGCAATAACCTAACTAAGAGTCAAGCCTTTTGGCGCTACGTCTATGGATCTCTTTGGCTAATTCCTTGCGTACTATTGCAATGGGCTTTTCATTTAGAGAAATGGCAAATTATTGAAATGTTATTTGCTGTATCGCTACTGATTTGGCCGCTCAGTATCTATTTTGATCGACAGAACGTTTTGCATCGGCAGAGTCTGCCAGATCGCTTAGCCCGCACGCGTCTAGTGGAGCTGCCAAAAAACGTTGTCACCCTGACTTAACAAATTTGTTTTAGGCTTCGCGTAAACACTCCACAGCAGTAGCTTTTTGGATTCTCTTTTGGAAGCGGTATCCCGATAGAAGACATGCTGTCACTCCAAATGCAATACCCATGAAGAGTGCCTCAGCAAAAGCATTAAATTCAATCTCCATTACATAACGACCCAAAGCCCAGGCAGCCATACCAGAGGCAAGACCAGCCAATATGCCGGCCAATAGGCCAATCATGGCCAACTCCATATTGGCAATACTCGCCAAAGTATTGCGAGATGCGCCCAAAGCCTTTAGCAAGGCTGCATTTTTGTAACGCTCATCTTGCGTAGCCGCGATTGCAGACATTAAAACCAAAATAGCAGCTGTAATCGTAAAAGCCAGTAGCAAACCTAAGACTGAAGAAAGCTTATTCAGAACTTCCTGAATTTGTTGCAGTGATGCTGAGACGTCTACGATTGTTAAGTTGGGATAGGCTTGGCTAATCTGAAAATCCAAGGACTCTTGCTGAGGGGGTTGGTAGTAGGAGGTAATCCAAGACTGTGGCAGAGCTTGCAACTGTGCGGGTGGCATGATGACAAAAAAGTTCACCCGCATTGAGCCCCAGTCCAATTTACGCAAAGAAGTAATGGGTGCAGTCACTTTTTCACCGGCAATCTCAAAAGACAGCTGATCACCTAGCTTTAATTTCAGGGTTTTGGCTATGCCCGTTTCCATGGATATTTGCGGTGCATCGCCCTCAATCCATTTGCCCGACAGAATCTGATTGCCTGTAGGCAATTGATCCGTGTAAGACAAATTAAATTCACGGTCAATTAAGCGCTTTGCATTATCTTGCGAGAAATCACTGGGTGTCACATCTTTTCCATTGATCTCAACTAAACGTCCACGAATCATGGGGTAAAACTGTGGACTAGAAAGACCCGCATTCTCAAGGGACTGCGTAAGCCCCTGCTTTTGATCGCCTTGAACATTAATCATGAAGCGATTTGGCGCATCGCTTGATATATTCCCTTGCCATGCACTTAAAAAATCAGCGCGTAATAGTAAAACCAATAACAGCGCCATCAATGCAATACCCAATGCAGTAATTTGCACTACCGCTAAACCCGTTCTTCTTCCTTGGGACAAAATAACGAAACTAAAGGCAAAGCGTTTGCTGCGAATAGTGCTCAAAAGTCGTAGCGAGCCCCAAGATACAAACGCAAAAAGCACAATAGCTGCGCTAAAACTGAGGCAAGTCCATAAGGCCAATTTCCAATCACGTGCTGCCAGCATGATTAAGAATGCTGCTGCACAAAAGCCACATAAAGCAGTCCATAAAGTAGAGGCACCAACACCATCAAACTCTTTTCGAATCAGCCGTATGGGAGAAACCTTTACCAAACTTAAGATCGCTGGCCCAGCAAAACCAAACAATAAGCACCAAGCTACCAGCACACTCCAAAGCACCGGCCAGAGCGATACCGAGGGTAACTCAGAGATCACCAAATTACCTAAAAGGTATGTCAAGAGAAATTGTCCAAGGAAGCCTAATAAAGAACCCACCAATGCCGCAAAGAGTCCAAGCCCTATGAGGGTTGCGGCCTGCTTCCTGAGGATGGTGCTGGAGCTTGCTCCAAGACATTTTAGGACAGCGCAGGCATCGGCTTGTTTGCGGGTATAACGATGCGCTGACAAAGCAATCGCAACTGCAGCAACCATGGCCGTTAATAAAGCAATTAATGACAAGAACCGATCTGCGCGCTCAAGCGTTTTACGCATCATCGGCTGTGCATTCTCTAGGGTTTCAATCCGAATACCCTTGAGACCTTCTTTTTCAATATATTGAGTAGCCCAGGCTCCATAACTATCAATTTGGACATCAGAGCCTGCTAATAACAATCGATAAGTCACTCTACTGCCAAGCCCAATCAGACCGGTATCACCTAAATCTGCAAGGGACATCATGACTCTGGGTGCAAAGTTCATAAAACCAGCGCCACGATCTAGCTCGCGCTCTAGTACGCCATCAATTACAAAAGACTTTTGACCAAGCCGAATCACATCACCTTGTTGCGCATGAAGACTTGCCAGCATCGCAGGATCAACCCAAACTGATCCCTGCTCTGGCCCAGAGCTAAAAGGTTTAGCCTGTGACTTAGATTGCACTCGCAAAGCTCCGCGCAGTGGATATTGCGGACTAACCGCCTTCAGTGAGGCTAATTTACTATGAGAACCGACGGTTGCCATACTGGGAAACACAACCGTCTGAGCAAGCTGTAAATCAAGCTTCTTCGCTTCATCTAAGATTCGATCGGGCAATGGCTGATCTGAAACGATCAGCAAATCAGAAGCTAAAAGTTGACGGGCGTCAAATGCAAATGCCCTTTGCATGCGGTCTGCTAAAAAGGTTACGCTAGAGAGCGCAGTGACAGAAAGCGTTAGCGCAACCAGCAGCCAAGCTAACTCGCTTGATCGAACATCACGTCTCAAGCCACACAGGAAGCGAAAAATGAATTGAATCAAATTGCCTGAATTTGGCCGCCATCAATACGCATGACGGTACCCGTAATGAAAGATGCATTTTGGCTAGCCAAGAATGCTGCAGCATCGCCATATTCCCTTGGATCACCATATCTACCCATCGGAATTTGACTTAAGCTTACCTTGACCACTGCTTCGTAGCTAATGTTCTCGCGCTTTGCACGAGCTTCATCCAATTGACGAAGGCGATCTGTTGCTACCCGCCCGGGCATGATGATATTAACGGTAATGCCATCAGCCGCCACCTCAGCCGCCAAGGTCTTAGACCATGCAAGTAAGGCTGCGCGTAAGGTGTTGGATATCGCTAAATTTTTGATTGGGGCAATTGCACCAGAGGTAGTACTGGTGATGATTCGACCCCACTTCCGTTGACGCATGCCTGGCAGTACTCGATCTGTGATGGCAATGAGCGACAACACCATATCGTTAAAGCTCTTTTGCCAGAGCGCAGGATCTTGGCCAGCGGCTGGAGTCGGTGGAGGACCGCCAGTGTTATTAATCAGAATATCAATGGGTCCCAACTCTTTTTCAACAGTTGAAATTAATCCATCAATGACAGATGAATCCGAGAGGTCCCAGTTCAGTGCAAGAGCCTTACCACCAGCGGCTTCGATTAAGTCAACCGACTGCTGCAAGCCTTCAGCATTGCGACCGGTTACGGCAACCTTTACACCCTCGCGCGCCAATGCAACTGCCATAGCCTGCCCTAAGCCACGGCTAGAGGCCATAACTAAGGCAACTTTTCCCTGAATTCCTAAATCCATACTGTCTCCAAAAACTAGTTACTGCCCTAAAGGCTTAGGCAAATTACCGGCATATTTAAACAACTGGACTTCGTATTCTTGGAAAATCTCAGCTAAGGCTTGCTGCTGACCTTGAACTAGTGCCTGTGGAGAATTGTCCTTAAGTGCTACACGTTTCGTATAACGGTTCGCACCAATTAAAGGATTTATTTTTCCAGCGCGAGTTGCACTTAAGAAAAACTCGATGCTAACAACGGCCTCGGGTTGACCACGGTAATCGCCATAGAACTCTTCAACAGATGCCTGTAGATAATAAAAAGGGAAAAAACTATTACTCTGACCTACAGTCGCAGCAAAAATATTCGACTTGTTCATCCATTGGCGCTCAGCATTGCCAATCATTTCAGAAGGAATGGTTACATACACGTTATAAAAATCTTTTTCATAACGTTGATCAGCTGTGCGATAGACCAGGGATCTGCCATCAAAAGGCGGAGAAACTGAAACAGATCCCATTTTTAACCAAACATCAGTACGAGCTTGACGTGGCGGAGCGGTTCTTTCAGGGGATACCATCCAGCTGGTTGGACTCACAGGTGGTCGGGTCGGCAACGAGCAAGATACCAAGGACAAGACACCAATGGCTAAGAAAAAACGTTTAATCATTTTTTAGCTCCAGACTGAACGGCGCCATTATTAGATGGGGTCAATTTTGGTGGCGGATCACTCCAAATGAGGCTCGACGGTGATTGGCTGGCGATGCGACTAAATTCATTTAAATTCTCACTAGCTTGCTTGATATTTTCCATCGTCAAGGCGGTGTCACCCTGCACACTGGTGATCGTTTGACGCAAAGAAGTTGTTGCAGCTACTAATTCACGCATCAGCACACCGAGCTCATTTTTATCAGTTGCTTTAGAGACGCGTTCCAAGACGATATTGAGGTCATTTACAGAACGAATGACACCTTCATTGCCTTTGCCGTCACCCGCCATCAAAACGTTAAGGTTGCCTAATAAAGCATCCAATTTCTTTTGAGTGCCGTCAATATTCATCGCATTCAAAGATGCAATCAAGCGCTGGATACCGCCAATAATTTCATCAGCCTGGTTAGGCAATGATGGAATAACCGGGTACTCGGGCTTCCACTCGTATACCAATGATGGCGTCAAGTTTGCATTAGATACAAAATCAAACTCGATGTAATTGACACCCGTAATGCCCATAGACTTGACACGTGCACGTAAATTATTTTTTACAAACTCATGAATTTGCTCTTCATTTACCTTATCACCAAAAATCTGCATTCTGACAACGACATATTGGCGGCGTTCATGAAAAGGCAAATCCTTCTCATACATATCACCTGATAATCCAATTGACGTCACTTGACCTATTTTGACGCCCCTAAATCGCACTGCAGCACCAGCATCCAGACCAGTAACAGACTGTTTAATGTAAGTCTCAACCATGAAGGATTTTTGGAAAAATTTTCCGCCACCGAAAATCAATATGACGGCGATCAATACGCCAATTGCTGCAAGAACAAACACACCTAAGCGAAAGTAATTGGGATTTAAGTTAGTGCTCATGCTACGTCCTTGCTCATAATACGATTGAAGAATTGGTGCACTCTAGGATCTTTACTAGTGTCTCTTAATACCTTTGGATCACCCTCAGCAATAATGCCTTTAGCTCCCTTGTCCAACATAATGACTTTGTCGGCGATCGCATAAATACTGGCTAACTCATGCGACACAATGACAAAGGTAATGCCTAAATTTTTAGATAAGTCTTGAATAGTACTGTCTAAATCTGCGGAGGTAATCGGGTCGAGACCTGCTGAAGGCTCATCTAAAAATAGTATCTTAGGATCAAGCGCCATCGCCCTAGCAATCGCGGCCCTCTTTTGCATGCCTCCGCTGATCTCGCTGGGCATATAGGACTCATAAGGTAATAGGCCAACCAAATCGAGCTTACAGCGTGCAAGTAGGTTCATCTGCGTTTGCGTCAGCTGCGTATATTCCTGCATAAACAGGGTAACGTTATCCAGCAAGTTCATCGAACCAAATAAAGCGCCCTGCTGGTACATCACCCCAAAACTTCTCATAATCTTCTGCCGCTCAGCACCCCTTGCCGAAGTGATGTCCTGCCCCTCAATAAGGACAGTACCAGCCAAGGGCTCATACAAACCAAATAAGTTTTTCAATAGACTCGACTTGCCGCAACCCGAACCTCCAAGAATGACAAATATTTCACCATTATTCACTGTGAAATTAAGGTTCTGCATCAGAATATTGGAGCCATACCCAACGGTAAGATTTTTAACGTCGATAGCACACGTTGAATTGCTTGAAATATTTGGAGTAATTGGCGCGTTCATCAGAAGCCAGTCTTGTAAGAGATGAAAGCAAAAATACCGTCAACCAAGACGATCATGACAATGCTACTAACCACCGCACGAGTTGCAGAAATACCAACGGCTGCAGCGCCCGTTCCGGTTTGCATGCCGCGCAAACAACCCATTGCAGAAACAACTACACCGAATAATGTTGCTTTCAATAAGCCTGATAAGACATCCTCAACATCTACAGCGGCTAGCATGCCATTGTAGAAATTTACAAAGGGAATGCCGTAAATTAGCATCGTTAACATTGAAGAAAAAATACTAACGATATCGGCAAACAAAGTCAGAATCGGTGCAACCAAGATGCCTGCAAGTACGCGTGGTACGACCAGGAAACGAATTGGACTCAAACCACCCGAAACCAAAGCATCAACCTCGCTATTAACAGTCATCGTGCCAATTTCTGCTGCGAATGCTGCAGATGAACGACCGGCTAACAAAATGGCAGTGATGAGCGGGCCCATTTCACGGACGATGCCTAATGCGGCTAGAGGCCCAACAAACGATACTGCGCCAAATTGCTCCATACCAATCGCTGCTTGAAAGGACAAGATCACACCGATTAGGAAAGCAACAAGACCAACAATGGGAAGCGCTGCAACGCCTGCCTCTACTGCAGCATTTATAAAATCACCCCAACGTACTTGCTTTGGATTGCGGATTGACCAAACTAAATCCGCAAATAGATGACCGGTAAATGAAATTAATCCGGCTGCATCATCGAGCAAGTTCTGCACTGCCATACCGGTACTAACTAAGAAACTTCTCTTGGACTTTACAACTGGAGCAGGAAATAAATTGCCGATTGGATCAAACTCTTTTAATAAAGGTTGATAGCGAGGATCTAAGCCAATTAATGAAAACTTTCCACCAGTAATTGTTTGCGCCTCTTCCAGGGAAATGAGAAATGCAATACCTGCTCCATCTAAAGAAGAAACATTACCCGCATCTACGGTGATTGTTTTGGTTTTGTTATCGCCTTGCTTAAACCAGACGTCTTGGGATGCACGGATTTGCGTCCACACTCCACCCAAGGAGTAGACATTCACAGTGCCACTTAATGACACTTTGGCGTTGTTAGCATCTGCCTGAGTCCAAATGGCTACTGGGCTCTTGGAATCGGTCGGTAAAGTGTCAGAAACGCTCATAAACGAACTATAAGGTATCTCTGTGAAAGTAATAAGAAATGCCCAAAAAAGAGAAAGGGCCCAGTCTTTCAACTAGGCCCTTAAATTGCTTGGTGCGGCTGGCAGGAATTGAACCCACGACCCCTTGGTTCGTAGCCAAGTACTCTATCCAGC
Source organism: Polynucleobacter ibericus (assembly GCF_018687955.1). Lineage (NCBI taxonomy): Bacteria > Pseudomonadati > Pseudomonadota > Betaproteobacteria > Burkholderiales > Burkholderiaceae > Polynucleobacter > Polynucleobacter ibericus. Next base: position 1,006,363 of record NZ_CP061309.1, read on the forward strand.
TGAGCTACAGCCGCAACAGCCATAATTATGCCATGGAAGAGAAGAACTACATCACCCCCGCTGGTCACGAACGCATCAAGACTGAGCTCCTACAGCTCCTAAACCTTGATAGGCCCGAGGTTGTCAAGGTTGTCCATTGGGCAGCCAGCAATGGCGATCGGTCTGAAAATGGGGACTATATCTACGGGAAAAAACGCCTAAGAGAGATTGATAGGCGAATTCGCTTCCTCAATAAACGCCTAGAATTTGCCGTAGTTGTCGATAATTCAGCCCGAAAATCTGGTGAAAATGACGCAGAACAGGTGTTCTTTGGCGCCACCGTGACCTACTCAACCATAGAGGGGTCAGAGGCAGGCAAGAAGACACTCGTTACCATTGTCGGGGTAGATGAGGTAGATTTAGACAAGGGGCACGTTAGCTGGGTGTCGCCTATTGCAAAAGCGCTAATTAAATCTCGAATAGGCGATTGCGTTTTTATACAAACCCCAACGGGTCCTGCTGAAATTGAAATATTAGACGTGCAATATCTATAAATTAGACAAGTTTATGTCGAGCGTGTTCGGGTGACTCGCATAACGTCTGGATTAGCACGCAAGCTTCGCATCACTTTGGATAGATGCAAGCGATCATAGACTTGGATCGTAAAGCGGATCGTGACAGAATCTTCTTTAAAGCGATCTTCCATAGACACATTCATGATGTTGGAGTCTGCGGCGGTCACACTACTGGCCACCCTTGCCAAGACGCCTTTACCCTGGCGAGTATCAATTGCCAAGTCAAGCTCAAATTCGCGATTGAGTTCTTTGCCCCACTCCACCTCGACCCACTTATCGCTATCTTTAGAGAGCATGCGCAATGCTATAGGGCAATCATTTGTATGGACCTGTAGCCCCTCACCTTTGCCAAGATAGCCAATGATGTTATCGCCAGGGATGGGATGGCAACAAGTTTGAAAATGAATGGAATTGCCTTCGCGACCATCCACCAAAATGGCTTGACGCTGATGATGATTTATTTCTTGATGTGGAGAGACCCAATCAGCAGCGCCTAAACGCATTTGTTCAGCTCCGCCTTCATCATCGATCAAAATTTTCAGACGAATAGCCAACTCTTGAGGCGAGCGTCGACCCAAAGCAATATTGACACAAGCCTCTTCGCGGGTTTTGTCACCCGTCCAATGCATCAACTTTTCCCAAATCTCCGGAGAGAGTAATGCAGCATCAACACCCTGTTGACGTAAGGCATTGGCTAATAGTCGTTCGCCCAATTGCAGTGATTCTGAATAATGCTTAGTCTTTAATGAATGGCGTATGGAAGCACGAGCTTTGCCCGTACGAACAAAAGCTAGCCAGCCCGGATTGGGCTGAGAATTTGCCGAAGTAATCACTTCAATAATGTCACTATTCTTGAGCTCGCTGCGCAAAGGTAATTGCAAGCCATTGATCTTGACTGCAACACAAGTATTGCCCAAATCACTATGGATAGAGTACGCAAAATCTAGAGCAGTTGCGCCTCTTGGTAACGCCCGAATCTGCCCGCTTGGTGTGAAAACATAGACTGCATCAGGGAACAAATCAATTTTGACGTGCTCTAAGAATTCCTGAGAATCGCCACTGCTATCTTGAATATCAATTAAGGACTGCAGCCATTGATGGGCGCGGTTTTGGACTTCGCTCATATCTGGTGAGCCATCCTTGTAGGCCCAGTGAGCCGCAACACCTGCCTCGGCAATCGCATGCATATCAGTTGTACGAATCTGAAATTCCACCGGCACGCCCGATGGCCCCAACAAAGTAGTATGCAAGGATTGATAGCCATTTAGCTTAGGAATCGCTATGTAATCCTTAAACTTGCCAGGCATTGGCTTATACAGGGAATGCAAAATACCAAGGGCCCGATAGCACTCGTCAATCGAATGCACGGTTACCCGGAATGCATAAACGTCAAGCACCTGAGAAAAACTAACATGCTTTAGGCGCATCTTGGTATAGATGCTAAAGAGCGTCTTTTCGCGACCGCGCAGATCAACCTCTAAATTGGCTTTAGCAAAAGCCATACGAGACGCTTGCAAAATCTTCTCGACCATTTCCTTGCGATTGCCGCGCGCCCGCTTTACCGCGCCTTCAATCACCCTAAATCGCATTGGCATGGAGTAGCGGAAACTGAGATCTTGGAGATCACGATAAATAACATTTAACCCAAGTCGATGGGCAATTGGTGCGTAAATCTCGATAGTTTCAGCTGCTACACGACGGCGCTTTTCCATTGGTACCGCGTCAAGGGTGCGCATATTGTGGGTGCGATCAGCCAGCTTGACTAAGATGACACGAACATCGCGCGCCATTGCCATAAACATTTTGCGAAAACTCTCGGCCTGAGCTTCTGCATGACTTTGAAACTCTAACTTATCAAGCTTGGTTAAGCCTTCAACTAGTTCTGCAACCTTGCTACCAAATTTCTCAACGAGATCGGTCTTTGTGCAGCCAGTGTCTTCGATAACATCATGTAATAAAGCTGCCATGATAGATGGGGCATCTAAGCGCCAAGTTGCGCAAAGTTCAGCTACGGCAACCGGATGGGTAATGTAGGGCTCACCACTATGACGGTATTGCCCTAAATGAGCAGCATCTGAAAACTGAAATGCTTTTTTAATTTGCGCAACTTCTTCGGGCTTCAGATAAGAAAGCTTTGCCAACAATCCCTCAATCGAAACAACTTGATGCTTTAGAGGGAGATTTGGTGCAGATGTGGGGCCAAACAAATGACGACTCGATTGAGCCAACAAACTGGCAATAATCGATTTCTTTTCATTTTGCTTTGGGGTGTCGGAGTCTACGTCCAACAATTGTGCTTGAGCTGAATCAAGCGAAGCATCTTTAGACGAGATGCTTCCTACTTTTTCCGATGTTTTAACTATTCCTAAAGGGAGCTCCACACCGGAACTCCTTAATTACAGAGGTACTTTGGTCAGCATGTCACGGTCAGTCACACCAGCAGCTACTTCGCGTAATGCAACTACGGTAGCTTTATCTCTGGACTCAACACGTGGGGAGTGACCTTGTACTAATTGGCGAGCACGATATGTCGCAGCCAAAACCAATTCGAAACGATTTGGGATAGTTTTAAGGCAATCTTCTACAGTAATACGGGCCATGCTGAACTCACTTAATTTAGCTTCAATACCTATAGGATAACTGATTAGACCCCAAGACGCTTTAAAAGCGCTGGATTTCTGGCCATACTGGGTCCAGAGCGCAGACGGCTAGAAGCCAAAATATGCTTTAAATCAACCAATGCCTGATCAAATGAATCATTCACCACGATGTAATCTGCCTCATGGGCATGCATCAGCTCAACATGGGCTGCCGCTAAGCGGCGCTGAATCGTTGCTTCATCGTCCTGACCGCGCTTGCGGAGACGCTCTTCTAAGGCCTCGATAGATGGCGGAAAAATGAAGATCCACTGCACTGCAGGGATTAACTTTCGGATTTGTTGGGCGCCCTGCCAATCGATCTCCAGCATGACATCGCTACCAGATTGCATTTGAGATTCAATCCACGGTTTAGAGGTGCCGTAAAAATGACCATGAACTTCTGCCCACTCTAAAAAATGACCTTGGTCGCGCTCATGCAGAAAATCTTCTTTTGCCAGAAAACGATAATCCTTGCCATCAACTTCACCAGGACGTGGCGCACGGGTTGTAGTTGATAAAGATAACTTCAGTCCAGCGTCATCCTTTAGCAAGGCATTTACTAAAGAAGATTTACCTGCACCTGAAGGCGCAACGATCATCAACATACTGCCTTGATAGGATGGTGTCAAAGTGGAGTTAGTCATATTTCAGATTGGGAGTTACTCAAGGTTTTGAACTTGTTCGCGCATTTGCTCGATGAATAACTTAAGCTCTAAGGCTGCTTGCGTACATTCTTCTGACACAGACTTAGAGCTCAAAGTATTGGCTTCGCGATTGAGCTCTTGCATCAGAAAATCCAATCGCTTACCAACAGGACCTTTGCCTGCAAGCGCAGAATCTACTGCCTGAAGATGGGTCTTTAAACGCGCAAACTCTTCAGCCACATCAATCCGTACCGCATACAGCACAACTTCTTGACGAATACGCTCCATGAGCTCAGCGCCTGCCTTGGCTTGTTCTTGCGCTGCAAGTGCTTCCGCCAAACGCTCAGTGAGTTTTTCTTGATACTGGGAGACGTACTCGGGAACTTTAGGCTCAATCACTTTGACAATGTCACGCATCTTGCCAGTAATGCTAGTCAGGACACCAACCAAGGCCTTGCCCTCAGCATGGCGACTTTCCATGAGCGCTGCTAAGGCTGCACGTCCCGCTTCAACAGTGGCTGTAATCCAGCTATCTTCTTCGCCACGAGGCTCAGAGACCACGCCAGGCCAACGCAGCACTTCAGCAATACTCAACTCTTGGGCTTTTGGAAAAGATTCTTGGACTTTTTCTTGTAAGGTATAGAGGGCATCTAGCCGATCGCGATTGATCGCACCCAAAGCATGGGGGTTACTTTTTGCAGCCCCAGCAGCAGCGCTATTGACGCGCCATGCCGCCCTGAACTCCACTTTGCCACGCGAGAGGCTGTGGGTAGCCATTTCTCGTAAGGCAGGCTCAGCCCCACGGCATTCGTCCGGAAGACGAAATCCTAGATCCAGAAAGCGGCTATTCACAGCCCGACATTCCACCTGCAGATCAGCAACTACACCCGCTCCTAAGGAGACTTGGCGAGAAGCGCTGCCATAACCAGTCATGCTCGATATCATATGGACATTGTAGATTCATTATTGAACTAGACCCGATTCAGACCACAACCCCAAAGGACCCCATTTCCATGAGCACAGCCAACCCAGCGAATATTGCCCGACCTAGCGGCCGCAAGCCTCAGGATTTGCGTCCAGTCACCATTTCGAGGGCCTTTACCAAGCATGCTGAGGGCTCGGTATTGATCGCTTTTGGAGATACCAAGGTTCTATGTACTGCCAGCATCCTAGAAAAGGTGCCTCCCCATAAAAAAGGGTCTGGCGAGGGTTGGGTAACCGCTGAATATGGCATGCTCCCCCGCTCTACTCATACCCGCAGCGATCGTGAGGCAGCCCGGGGCAAACAATCTGGACGCACGCAAGAGATTCAACGTCTCATTGGCAGAGCGATGCGTAGTGTCTTTGATCTAAAGGTCTTGGGTGAAAGAACGATTCACCTAGATTGCGATGTACTCCAAGCAGATGGAGGCACACGTACTGCATCAATCACAGGGGCATATGTTGCTGCGCGTGATGCAGTGAACCAGCTCCTCAAAAGTGGTGCACTTACTCAGGATCCGATGATTGATAGCGTTGCTGCGATTTCCGTTGGAATCTATCAAGGCGTTCCAGTGCTCGATTTAGATTACCCAGAAGACTCTTCTTGCGATACCGATATGAATGTCGTGATGACAGGCAAAGGTGGAATGATTGAAGTTCAAGGCACTGCTGAAGGGGCAGCTTTTTCACGTACTGAATTAAATGCCCTCCTGGACCTGGCCGAGCAAGGTATCCAAGAATTAACCCAACTTCAAATTGACTCACTGAAGTAAGCGGCCAGGTAACAACTGCTCAAAATGCAAAAGCTCGTACTCGCCTCCAACAACGCCGGCAAGGTCAAAGAATTTCAGGCGCTATTGGCCCCCTTAAATTTTCAAGTCATTCCTCAAGGTGAATTAGGCATTCCTTCGGCCGAAGAGCCGCACCATACTTTTGTTGAGAATGCTTTAGCCAAAGCACGTCATGCCAGCGCAGCATCTGGCCTGCCTGCCTTAGCTGATGATTCGGGGATCTGCGCGCATGCCTTAAATGGTCAGCCTGGCGTGATGTCAGCACGCTTTGCTGGAGATCAAGGCAATGATGTGGCAAATAATCAAAAACTGATTCAAGAATTAAAGGGGCAGACTGATCGTGGCGCACATTATGTATGCGCCTTGGTTTTGGTCAATAGCGAAAATGATCCGGAGCCCCTCATTGTGCAAACCCGTTGGTATGGCCAGATTGTTGATCAGCCAAGTGGTAAAAACGGCTTTGGCTATGACCCCTACTTCTTTTTGTCTGAGCAGCAATGTACTGCCGCTCAACTAGAACCCGCACAAAAGAATTTAATCAGTCATCGCGGCCAAGCCTTGCGTGAACTGATGGCGCAACTGAAATCCCGTGCTTAATTCTAATAAAGTATCTCTGACTGCATTGCCACCACTGGCTTTGTATATTCACTTTCCTTGGTGTGAAAAGAAATGTCCCTATTGCGATTTTAATTCGCATCAAATTAAAGAGGGTAAAACAGGCTTTGATGAGCAGCGCTACATTAATGCGCTAATTGCTGACCTAGAAACGGAATTGCCCAATATCTGGGGGCGACAAGTACACAGCATCTTTATCGGTGGAGGCACGCCGAGTCTGCTATCTGCAGCAGGCATGGATCAACTACTCTGCGCCGTTCGAGCTCGAGTGAACTTAGAACCCGATGCTGAAATCACCATGGAAGCCAATCCAGGCTCTGTTGAAGCAGAAAAGTTTGCTGGTTTTGCTAAAGCAGGCATTAATCGTGTGTCGCTGGGCATTCAGAGCTTTCAAGATGAGCAGCTCAAAGCATTGGGACGTATTCATAATGGCGCAGAAGCCAAGCGTGCAATAGAGATTGCCATGAAGCATTTCAAATCAGTGAACTTAGATCTCATGTATGGACTGCCAAAACAAAGTCTTGAGGCAGCTAAGGCAGATATCGAGGCTGCGCTTTCATTTAAAACACCACACCTATCTTTTTACAATCTCACACTAGAGCCCAATACCTACTTTGCAAACTTTCCACCGCAATTGCCTAGTGATGATGAGGTAGATGCCATCTTTGAACAAAATCTAGAGTTACTTACCCAGGCTGGCTATCAGCGCTATGAAGTCTCTGCTTATGCGCAAAAGAATCAAGAATGCAAACATAACCTGAACTACTGGCGTTTTGGAGATTACATCGGAATTGGCGCAGGAGCACACGGCAAGATTTCCTTTCCAGACAAAATTACTCGCCAAGTGAGAGAGCGTCATCCGGAAACATATATGCAGGCCATGGAATCCAAAGGCAATGCCTTATTGGAATCCAAAGAGATCGCTGCCAAAGATCTCCCATTTGAATTTATGCTCAATACCTTAAGGCTGACGGATGGGGTTGCAACCAATACCTTTAGTGAACGTACTGGCCTTCCGTTAAACACTATCAGTAAAGGCTTGGCTGAGGCTAGCAGCAAAAAATTGCTCGATGACAATCCAAGTCAACTAAAAGCCACGCCATTGGGAATGCGCTACCTCAATAATTTACAAGAGCTGTTTTTGGATTAAAGCGTTTGCAGGCTATGCACTGGCTACTAACTACCAGTCCAGTTGGGTGGCTGCCCTTTTAGAAATGCAGCGACGCCATTCTTAAAATCATTGCTGCCATAAGTCTCGCTAATCAGGTCATTGCAGTCCGGCAACTGATTTTTGATTAATCTAGCGAGTACTAGCTTGCTCGATTTTTGCGTAATCGGCGCTAATTGACTGAGACGCTCCGCAAGAGCTTGTGCTTTTGTGCCTAATTGATCTTGCTCATAGGTCGCCAATAAGTAGCCCTGTTTTTCTAACTCTTCGGCTGAAACCATCTCTGCCAAAAGCAACATGCGTTTCACAATATTGATATTGAGATGAGTTACTAACCAAGCAATATTGCCGGCAGATAAGCAATTACCCAAGGTTTTCGCTATGGGCACACCAAACTTAGCACCTGGTGTGGAGATCCGAAAATCACAGCAACTGGCAATGGCCAATCCACCACCAACGGCCATGCCATCAATTACTGCAATCGTCGGGATGGATAAGGTTGCTAGTGGAGCTAGATAACTATCGATGCCCTCTTCATAGTGCACCCCATCATCACCACTTTTAAAGCCGGAAAACTGGGCAATATCACTTCCCGATACGAAGGACTTGCCTCCGGCACCGCGGAAGATGGCCACCCGCACACTTGGATTTTTAGCAAGATCCTCGCAAATCGACTTGAGACTTTGATACATGCTGACGGTCATCGCATTGCGTGCCGCCACATGATCGAAAGTGATGTGGGCAATATTGCCGCGTATCTCTAATAGGACTTGCGCAATATTGCCAACCTTGTCTTGCTCAACCATGAAGCGTTATTCAGCCTTAATATTTAAGCTCTTCACTAAGCGCTGATACTTTGCAAGTTCGCCTGCCAAGAACAAACTGAAGGCTGCTGGAGTTGCAGGGCCTTCTGGTTGCAGACCTTGTGCATCGAGTGTCTTTTTGATTTCAGGATCATTCATGGCTGCTTTTACAGCTTGATCAATCTTGTTTACGACGGCAGGATCCATCGCTTTGGGTCCCATTACGGAATACCAATTGGTGACATCAAAGCCAACAATACCCACTTCAGCAAAAGTAGGGATATTTGGTAATAGGGATAAACGTTTTGGAGTTGAAATCGCCAATGCCTTGAGGTTGCCTTGACGAATTTGCTGCAAGTTCGGTGGCAAGGTATCAAAGTTCATCGTGATTTGACCCCCTAGCAAGTCAACAATCGCTTGACCGCTACCCTTATAAGGCACGTGATTCATCTGGATGCCAGCGATCTTAGAAAATAAAGCGCCTGCTAAGTGCTGAGTACTGCCAATACCGGAGGAACCATAAGTCATTTGACCTGGATTTGCTTTAGCCAATGAAATTAATTGCGCAACAGAGTTCACTGGTAATGAAGACTTCACAACTAATACGTTTGGCACATAGCCCAAATAAGTAATGGGTGTGAAATCAGTCGCAGGGTTATAAGGAACATTAGTCAATACAAATGGTGAAATCGCATTTGAATTGGAATGCCCCATCAATAAGGTATATCCATCGGGATTGGATTTAGCAACAAGATCAGCGCCAATGGTGCCCGCAGCGCCTGACTTGTTTTCAATAATCACGCTCTGACCCAAGATTTCACTCATCTTTGGAGCGATAGCACGGGCGACAATATCGGTACCGCCACCAGGAGCAAAGCCGACGATGAGTCTGATAGGTTTACTAGGATAGGCCTGTTGGCCAACTGCGAATAATGAAGTAGTACTTAAGGCAACTGCAAGTAATCCACGCACAGCCCATTTAGGTGTTTTAAGCAACATAAGATCTCCAAAATTATTTTTATTGTGTTTGATACTATTAGAGCGTAATTCAAACATATAAAAACAATTGAGACAATGACGAAAACACCTATAAATGGCGCATCTAATGGCCATGCAGCTCCCCCAACCAAGCCATTACCCCTATCCGGAGTACGTGTTCTTGACGTAAGTCAAGTAATGGCCGGCCCCTACTGCTGCATGCTCTTGGCGGATTTGGGTGCAGACGTCATCAAAATTGAACCTCCAGGAACAGGCGATCAAACGCGCGGTGCGATGGGATTCAAAATGAAAGGTTCAGATAGCATGGGCTTTCTGAATATGAATCGCAATAAACGCAGTCTGACCTTAAATCTCAAAACGGAGGCCGGCAAAAAAGTATTCTTTGAATTGGTAAAGACCGCCGATATTCTGGTGGAGAACTATCGTCCTGGCGTGATGAAGAAATTGGGTATTGACTACCCTTCATTGCAAGCCATTAATCCTGGTTTGGTATACGCCAGCATCTCGGGGTTTGGACAAACTGGTCCGTGGGCAGATCGCCCTGGCTTTGATTTAATGGCCCAAGCAATGTCAGGCGTCATGAGCGTGACGGGTTATCCAGATGGTCCTCCTGTGAAAGCGGGAGTTCCAGTAGCCGATATTGGCTGTGCACTTTTTGCGGTGTACGGTATTTTGTCCGCCTACATTGGCAAAACCAAAACAGGGGAAGGTCAATTTATTGATGCCTCTCTTTTTGATTCTGCTTTGGCATTCTCCATCTGGGATACAGCCCAATATTGGGGAACCGGCGTTGAGCCCTACAAGCTTGGTACCGCCAATCATATGAGCGCCCCATATCAGGCCATGAAAGCGGCTGATGGGTACTTTGTCATGGGCGCTACGAATCAAAAACTGTGGAAGTTGCTGTGCGACAAAATTGAGCGCCCAGAATTATGTGAAGATGCCCGCTTTAAAACCAACCCACTTCGCCTTGCCAATCGCTTGGAACTTGCTACAGAGCTAGAGAAATCCTTTGCCAATAAAAAGGCAGATGAATGGGTTGATGCACTTCTAGCTGCAGGAATACCAGCAGGGCCGATCAATACCTACCCAGAAGCATTTGATAGTGATCATGGCCGCCATCGCAAGATGCGCATGGATATAGATCACCCCATAGAAGGCAAGGTTCCGAATATTGGCTTTGCTGTCAAAATGAATGGCACCCCTCAGCAGGTATATCGTCACCCTCCTTTATTGGGCGAACATACTAGCGAGCTTCTTGCGGAACTTGGTATTGCTGGTGAAGAGCTTAAATCTCTTGAAGCTGGTGGCGCTTTCTCAACCTAAGAAATAGTCTTTCTTCTAGACAAAAGAAATGGGCTCCCTAGAGCCCATTTTTATACATAATCCCAGTTACTCAGGCACCATCAGAATTGGCAATCGGAGGAGCCTCAAACGGATCCTTATTGGGTTTAGCTGGTGGCAGCTTCACCTTCGTACCCGGCATCAACTCAAAGTCTGGTGCAAAGGTAGTCATGGTGCTTCGTAATTGATCAAAGGCTTTACGGTCACCTGTGAACTTGGCCTTACCTTCAGATAATAATTTATCAAAAGTAGTTTGACCGCCCATGACTTTTTCTAAGTCACTACGATTCACAGTGATGGTCAAGTTTGGGTTTTTATCTTGATAACCTTTGATATTGGTCAGCGCAGAATTACTCATCTCCACGACAAACTTTTCACCATTATCGGGTGTACTCAGATTGATAGTGAATTTCATGCCAGCTGCCTTTTTACTATCCATGCTAATTGCCAGCGCATTGAGCCAAAGTTCAGTAGTCATTGCTCTGATCATGTCAGGGCCATTGGTTTTGGGTGATGCGCCAGTAGGCATACCGTGACGTAGCTCGTATGCAGCCCCCAAGAAGCTATTACGTACGCTGGGGCTTTCCTTTTGGTAGCCAATTTGCTCAAAAATATCCGCAAGCAGATCTTTTGCAGCAGTATTGTTCGGCTGTGCGTAGACCAGTTTATTCACAATCTCCATTGCTTCGCGATATTTACCCTGCTGATAGAGTTGCTTGCCCTTAGCCATAATCTTGGTAGAACCGCCCATCATCTCAACATACAGCGGTGCAGAATCTTTTGGTGACAGGGGAATTAAGGTAGCAGGATTAGCGTCCCAGTAACCTAAGTAGCGATTAATCACCGCACGACTGTTGTGTTCCTCAGAGCCATGGTAGCTATGCGCTGCCCACTGCTTTTTTAAACTCTCTGGTTGCTGATAGACGTTATGCACTTCATTAATCGTCACACCATTGTTTGCTAAGTGCAGGACTTCATTGTTAAGGTGTGCATAACTATCGCGCTGAGTGCGCATTACTTCTTGAACACGATCGTTACCCCAACGTGGCCATGAATGTGATGCAAACATTACCTGCGCCTCATTGCCATAGCGATACAAAGCATTGTTGATGTTCTTAGACCATGCCAAAGCATCACGCACTAAGGCGCCGCGCAAGGTATAGATGTTATGAATCGTCCCGGTGATGTTTTCGGCAGCCCAGAATGCCTTGAACTGCGGGAAATAGGTATTCATCTCGGCAGGTGCTTCAGTGCCTGGCGTATTTTGAAATTCCATTTCTACACCGTCAACCGTCATCTTTTCAAATGGCTCGTTAATCAAGATAGTTGGTTCAATTAAACCCAGATTTCCGGCTGCAGTATTTTTACCAATCGATTGATCAACGTGGCCAAATGGGCTACGTGGCAATAACACGCCATACTGGAAATACAAACGACGCGTCATGGCATTGCCGGCGTAAACATTCTCTGCGACAGCATGATCCATAAAGCCAGCTGGGGCGATAATTTTCACTTTGCCACTCTTCACATCAGCTTCTTCCACTACCCCACGAACACCACCAAAGTGATCAGCATGAGAGTGGGAGTACACCACTGCAACTACTGGGCGCTTACCTAATTTCTCATTTACTAACTCTAAAGCTGCTCTAGCAGTCTCTTTTGAGGTCAATGGATCGAAGACTATCCAACCTGTATTCGTTTTAACAAAACTAATATTTGATAAGTCAAAGCCTCGTACTTGATAGATTTTTCCTGGCACTACTTCATATAAGCCATAGCCCATATTCAGAATGGCTTGGCGCTGCAAAGAAGGATGTACGCTGTCAAAGTCCTTGCCCTGCAATAAGAAATCGTAGCTACCCATATCCCAGGCCACATTGCCAGCATCGGCCATGATGGTCTTATAGATAGGCGCAGCTATAAAGCCTCTTTTGGATTCTTCAAAATCACGCTTATCTTCGAATGGCAAAGTTTTACGGAGACCGTTTTGTAATTCCACTGTGAAGCTTGAGGGAGCCTTTCCTTTGACATCAAAGTGCTTACCTTGCATCGCCCCAGGATCTGCAACGACACCGCCACCACCTGCAGCAAAAACCAGACTAGAGGTCATTAATGCAATTGAGATGGAAGTTTTTGTAAGTTGGATATTCATAAAAGCCCAAGGTTAGGAATGTTGATCATCTAATGATATGTTTGGCTAAATCTATGGCAATTAGCCTTATAGCTAATACTGATACTCCAAGAGAAAGCTAGACTGAGTACACGGCAACCAGCGGTAAATTCACAAAGAAAGTGGTTCCATCGCCCGGTTTTGATTCAAATCTGATAGCGCCACCGTGCCGCATCACAATATGCTTGCACAGCCACAGGCCAATACCCATTCCAGATCCTTTGGTGGTGGAAAGAAGCTCAAACATATGGGATTGAACTGCCATATCAATGCCAGAACCGTTATCAGCAACCGAAATCTGCACACCGGATCCAGCATGTTCAGCTCGAATAATGATTTTTTTATCAGATCTTTCTGCTGGTTTTAATGCATCGATAGCGTTGTTGACTAGGTTTAAGAGCACTTGCTGAAGCTCGCCCTGATTTGCCGTAACCAATAAATCGTCTTCTAGTTTTAATACCACTTGAATATTTTGTTTAGCAATTTCCGGGCGGGTAATTGTCAGCACCAAATCAATTAGTTCAGCAATGTAGACTTTTGTAGATGCTAATTTTTCATCCGCAAATACTGACCTGAGCGAACGAATGATATTTGCCGCACGCTGATTGTCTGACAGTAATGAATCCAATACTTCTTTTTGTAGTACAGGATTTAAATCCCCTTCAGATAACTTCTTTTGCAAGAATTGAATATTCAGACTAGAGGCGCCTAAGGGCTGATTAAGCTCATGCGCAATAGATGCTGACAGCGCCCCAGTACTCGCGGTTTTATTGGCTTTTAATAGCGAGGCTATCAAGAGCTCTCGCTCTTCTAGCAATCTTTTAGTAGATAGACTTTCCTTAGCGGCATTGATGCTTGCGGCAGCGATTAACTCAGCCCAATAGTTACTAATGGCTATATAAGATAAGGTACCCATCACGAGCTGGGCAATAGTGAACAGGATTAATATTTGTGGGATCTGGTCTACCTGTCGTATGGTTAATGCAGAGGCAACCAAAATTAAAAAGCGTCCTATAGCAAAAAATATCTCGGCAAAACTGGCGCATTGCATATAAAGCAATTGTTTTGAGGGTGTTGATTTTCTTTTGATAGCCAACTCATAGATTTGCCAGCAATAAAAAATAGATGCAATAGTAGCCATCACAGCAGTTCGGATCTCAAAAGTCCCATATAGGCGCATGTATTCGAATGAAGCAATAAAAATGAGAACTGACGCTGAGGCAAGTATCTTTATCTGCCTGGAAACTTCACGATTAAGTGACCGACAAAAGAGGGCTTGCAATAGCGCAGCAACATAAAAGAAGCTATTGGCCAAGGTGAAATTAAATTGCGGATTCGCAATATTTTGAATAGTGATTACACCGGCGCCAAAAATAAGCAATCCTACTACGCTCACTAATAATGAGGACATCCAATACAGACTGGGCTTTAGCAAATTTTGAGAGCGGTAATAGTGATAAATACCAAAAAATAGGCCCATCTGAATAATGGCCAGAATGAAGAAATAAATAGAGATGAGCAGCTTCATGTTCGCTATGGTACATCCACCCAATTGATTCGCTAAAATGGCGGTCATGCGGCTTTTCAGTGCAACCAAGATCCTTACTTTTGCCACCCTTTTTGTCGCAAGTATTGGCAATGTGCAGGCCCAGTCTGCCCTCCAAAATACCGCTAACAATTACCTTAAAAAGCGTGCAGATGCCTTCATGACCATTACCGGTTATTCGCTGACGCCTGACGTGACTACTGGATCTCTATCAATTCGCAATAATGATGGTGATAACTCTGACCTTCAAATGATCTCCTTAGGTGGAGGCGATCGTATTAGCGCAAACTTTCCCCTATATTTAGAAGGCACCTTAGCGGTTAATCGCTACAACCCAAACTTCACCGATGGCATTGGCAATACCTCAGTGACCGTACCCGTTCATTGGAATAGCATTACTGGAACCGGAGGGGTGGGCTGGGATTTTCCGATTACCGATGAATTGCGCCTGCGCCCTATTGCCAACGTGATGTTGGGGCATTTAGAAAGTGATTTATCGATTGCTTCTCGAGTCATTCAGAATCGCCAAGGCGTGGATTTGCAATTTCTCAATGGTGGACGCATGAACTCTTATGGCCTGGGTGGATCCGTCATGCTTGATTATGAAAATTACAAGCCCGATCAAGAAATCGATGTCGAGTTGCGTTACACCAATATTGGAGTCCAAACATTTGATACCTCGACTGCAGTTCAAGGGTCAGCGGATTCACAAAGCTTGGCATTTTGGGCTCGCAGCCGGATACCGACCCCAATTTCACTATTGGATAGACCCCTCAGAGCCGTATTTGAAGTAGCCCATACCGAATTCCTAGGAGACCTTCGTGGCGCCCTAGGCTTTAACTCCCTATCCTCAGTTGGCACTGGCTTTGAGTTGGATCGCAGCGCCTCTGACCCCATCTTCTCAAGGGTTAGGGTCGTATTTCGCTATCAATTTGGCCAGAATGTGCATGGCACATCGATTGGTTTGGCTGCCAGCTTTTAATATGGGCAATACAATAGCTATAGATACTAAAACTAACTTGCTAGTATTTAAATATTCTCGCGTCACCACCTAAAGGTGATGCGTTTTAAACATTCTAAGGATCAAAACAGTATGAAAAAAATTATCATTGCTATCGTCATTGCTGCTATCGCAGTCGGTGCATACCTTTTCCTCACTAAGCCAAAGGCTCCTATTGCTGGCGTAGCTGCTCAAGAATCCGCACTGATTTATGACGGAGAAGTGACTAAAGTTGATGCGGCAACACGTACGGTTACCCTCAAAAACCAAGATGGTGAAACTTCGATCGTTGCTGGTCCTGAAGTGAAAAACTTTGCAGAAATCAAAGTTGGCGACCGTTTTGATGTTGTATATGAAATGGCTGTAGCTATTGAATTAGTTAAGGTTAAAAATCCTGGCACAACTAGTGAGCAAGTTAGCACTAGCACTACTACAGCTCCACAAGGTGACAAGCCAGGCATGATCACCACCAACGCAGTGACTGCAACTGCCAATGTTGAAGCGATTGATGCAGCTAAAAAAATCGTTACATTAAAAGGTCCACAAGGAAATATCTTCAAGGTTAATGTTAAAAACGCCGACCTGTTGAAAGATATTGCTGTAAACGATCAAGTAAAAGTGGTTTACACAGAAGCTATTGCTGCAGTAGTAAGCGCACCAGCTAAGAAGTAATCCAGAAATGTAGCAATGCTTTTCTAGCAACTGAAAAGACAAAAAGCCCAGCAATTGATTGCTGGGCTTTTTACATCTGACTTGCGGTTTTAAGCTTTAAAGCTATCAATATCGTCTTTTCGGCGTACCAGCAAAAGATTGCCTCTTCTCAATATGTCTAAAGGTGATTCGGCCTTTGCTCAAGTCATAAGTGGAGAGCTCTAATGAAACCTTATCTCCAGCCAATATACGGATGTGATTTTTTTTCATTCTTCCCGCTGTATAGGCAATGAGCTTATGACCATTGTCCAAGGTAACCCGATAGCGAGAATCTGGCAGAATTTCATCAACAAGACCTTCCATTTCAAGCAATTCTTCTTTTGCCATTTAACATCCTTAATAAAAATAAAAAAGCCCAGACATGCTGGGCTTTGAACCAGGCAAATAAATGTCGCCTGGCATTTGCTGTTGATTTAAACAGGTTGAATATTGGATGCTAACTTGCCTTTAGGGCCAGTAGTAATATCAAAAGTCACTTTTTGACCTTCAGCTAATGACTTAAATCCGTTGCTATTAATTGCTGAAAAATGGGCGAATAAATCTTCACCACCGAGTTCAGGGGTAATAAAACCGAAGCCTTTAGCGTCGTTAAACCATTTCACTGTTCCGTTTGCCATATCTGACTATTCCTTAAAAAAAATATAAAAGGGGCTATGCCCCAGATGGGACGAGAGTCAAGAATGGCGGGGAGATGCTAAGAAGAACTATCGCAGAACTGCGGTATTAATTACTAGTACAACAACACTATTAGCTTGAAAATCGCTCATGGTATTTTACTCTACTTTGGTTATAAGGAGTTACTTTCGAACAAATCATCTCTATAACAGCCATAGAGTAGCCTATTGACCGATAGCAGACAATCAACAACAAAAGCAAAAGCCACCCCGTAGGATGGCTTTGGTAAAGATTTTGGTAACCATTAGGGGAATTGGGCTGTAAGCTCTGCTCCCCATAGAACCTAGGCGGAGTTCAACTCCGCAATGACCGCTAACGACACAAAGCAGCCTCTCAAGACAATAAAAAACCCGCATAAGCGGGTTTGCCTTCAAATTTAAGTCTGTCTAATTAGAAACCGACTGTATAAGTTGCCATCACAGTCGATGTTGAAACTGCTTGATAGGATTCTTGGCGGTAGATGCCAGTGATACCGAGACGTTGATTTTTCTCAACATCATATGTAGCGCCAACAGTTGCAGTCGCACGAGTCTTAACTGGGTTCGCATTAAAGTTTACTGGGGCTAAAGTGCCTGTACCAGCCCAAGTAGCAGTGTAAGAACCACTAGCAGTATTGGTATCGGACTCTACACCAGCGCTTGCAAACAAGTTCGTCTGTGGAATGCCTCTATATGAAGCTCCTACACCAGCTAATGCTGTAGTTGCATTGGTATTCAAAGCGCTGTAAGTCAACGGAGTTGTTACAGAAGCTGATGAACCCTCTGTATAACCGCCCATATTGTTCTGCGTATAACGAATACCAACATAGGGAGAAACTACAACATCTTGCATTACGCCAAAGCCATGTTTACCTAATACTTGGAAACCTTGGCTATTGAGTTGTGAAGAACCAGAACCTGCTTCAGATGCAGTAGCGCCTGAACCCACAACACCACGGTTAATCGTTGTGTTCTTTTGGCCATAAGCAGCAGATACCTTTAGCTCGCTACCTGTACCATCTTGGCGCTCATTCCAAGCAGCAAATAAACCAATCAATGGTGTGTTGTTACCTAGATTCACAGTAGAGCCACCATTGTTTACTGATAAGTTCTGGTCAGCATAAGCGCCAATACGCACAGAAGGCAATGCACGATAAGCTGCAATCAATAAAGCGCTAGTGTTATTTAGACCGTTTTCAGCTGAAACAGCAGTATTTCGAGCACCACCAGAAACGCAGACGTTATTTGCTCCAAAAACTGTACAGTCATAGGAAAAGCCATTAGCTAGAACAGAGTTTTGTAATGCGTAAGTGCCTTGTAATGCCTGCGTTGTATTTGCTACAGACGCTTGCGTGTTGGCTGATGAGACTGAGGAGGATCCGCCACCGCCACCGCCACCGCCACCGCTACCGCCACAAGATCCGTCAGCGGTATCATAAATACAGATCCCAGTGATTGATGAGCCGTTTGCAGGGTTGGAGGATAGCTGAAAGTAAGTTGTGGTTAAGCTGTTAGTTGTCTGCGATACACCGCTTGTTGATGTTGATAAATTAAGTAGTGGAGCGGTTGCTCCACTGCTAGAGCTGTATAAACGAAAAAGAATTCCCGAACCTGTTTTAGAAGCCCAGGAAATTGATATAGCACTATTCGGACTAATTGAGGAGCTTAGGTTTGTATTTGCAATACCATTATTATTAACATCAAGCGAAATAGCGCCGGAATTACTGTAGTAAGTGGCGGCTCCAGCATTGAAACAATAAATCCCCAACGTGATTGCCAGAAGCGGTCTTTTAAAACTTAACGTCATCCCAAATCCCTTTTATTAGCTTTAAATAGCAAATTTTCCTTGGAAATACGATGCAAAACCACGTACCAAAGTACGTATAAGAGGCGTTATTAGAGTGCAATTGGCGGAAAAAATCGCCCCAGCCCAATAATGAAGATATGATTTGCGGCAAAAGCCAAAACTCAGCAAAAACTATGAATTCGTACGCCACATTAATGTTCATCTACACCCTATTTACGCTCATATCGAGCAGTATTTTGTATGGGGCGTTTAGAAGAAAAATGGATGCGTCTGCAGTCTATTTCTTAATATCTGAATTGTTTATGGCCGTTACATGTGGAACTCTATTTTTAATCAATATAGGCGCCCTAAGTCCAACGACTCCATGGACTGGAGTTCCAATTTTCTCAGTGTTAGGTGCAGAGGTAGCAATTCTGTTTAGCATTCTCTCCCTGACAAATCAGACTAAAAAAAGCTGGTTCATTTTAAGCATGTTAATTATCGGCCTCATAACTACGCTTTTAGAGGCATCAAGAGGCGAGATTGAGCTGCGAGTAAACATATTATTAATTTCAATATGCTTAACTAGCATATTCACTCTCAATTATTTAGTTTGCAAATTTCGACTGCCTCCCTCCTTGCAAAACAACCAGTTTATGAAATGGTTTACGTGGTTTGAGTTAGGCATGGTTGGCTATGGTGTCATGCGAATACTCGGATACTTTGCGCCAGCCCCAATACGCCCATTGAATACGCCAAGTACTTTGGCTTTGGTTATTTTTTCCTACTTCGTAGTGATTGGAACATTTCGCTACATTTCCTACATAGGCTTGCGTATTAGCTGGGTCAACCCCATCAACCCTACTCAAAATCCCCTAAATAAAAGTTTAGTAAACGCAATTGAGGAAAAAGATCAACTATTAAGAGGCTTAATAGCTTCTAACAGAGTCATTGGGATTAGCGCGTTGGCAAGCTCACTCGCCCATCAGCTAAGTCAGCCCCTAACAACAATCGCACTTCGGGCCGACACAACCCGAAGAGACTTAGAAGGCGCTACGCAAGATCCAAAGGTGCTTTCATCGTTAGATGACATATCAACACAATCATCTAAACTCGCCGAACTCATTAAAAATCTCAGGCGTCTTTTTGGCTCAAGTGAATACAGGTTTTTACCTCTCAATTTGCAAAAGATTATCGAGGAAATTATTGAGATTGTTCAGCCCAGCCTTGATGCAAAGAAAATTACTCTCATTAAAGATTATCACTGTAACCCAATGGTTATTGGTGACAGCATTCAATTACAGCAAGTATTTATTAATATCCTAAACAATGCAATTGATTCGCTTGAGCAAAATGATACCCAGACCAAGGAAATCCAAATCAGCATCACAAAACGTGACAAATTTGCAATCGTCGAATTTAAAGACAATGGTGGCGGCTTTGATCAAAAGTCTGTACCTACTATCTTTGAGTTATACAAAACAACAAAACGAGATGGCCTTGGCGTAGGGTTGTGGCTCAGTAAAACCATCATTGAGCAGCATCATGGCAGCATTTCAGCACAGAATGATGAGCTCGGTCACGCAGTTCTTACTCTTGAAGTTCCATTGAGCGACTCACAGGACCACGAACCATGAAAAACTATCGAGTCGTTATTGTTGAAGATGATTTAGCGCTTAAAGAGAGCCTAAAAGACTGGCTGTCTCGAGATTATGAAGTTAGTGAACATGAGTCAGCGGAAGATTTTTTAGCCGCTATTAATGATTTTGACTTCGAAGATGGCTTACCTACATGCATGCTGCTTGATTTTCAAATGCCTGGGATGAATGGTGTTGAGCTCCAGCGAGTATTGAAATCCATGAATATTGAGTACCCAATCATCTTTATGAGTGGTAATGCCCAACAGGCAGATGTCATTGATGCATGGCGCGAAGGAGCAGTTGACTTCCTCTTGAAACCATTTTCGGGCCCACAAATTAGCGACTGCCTTCAGAGGCTCTTTTCCAAATCACTTCAAATCAAGCTTGATAGTGAGCCAGCAATAGAAGTAGTTGTGGGGAACGACTTACCTATTACCCCTAGAGAAGCTGAAGTATTGTTGCTGTTAGGCCAAGGACATCGACAAGCAGAGGTAGCTGCGATGCTTGGTATTGGATTACGAACGATCAAAATGCACCGAACCAGCCTAAAAAATAAACTTAATCTCAATACACTTGTAGAGCTGAGTAGGTTTTGCGATCAGCATTCATTATCAATACAAAAAATAATCGGCAAGACTGATCCTTTTAAGCAATAAGGCAGCAGGTAGTCTAATCTTAAAGGTCTAAGTGATCACCTATATTGTCAAAGACATTAATGAAGTGTCATCTATTGGCCAAAAGAAGACGTTAAAAAAATATTTAAACCCCCGCCCCTCTTTTATGGAAAAACATAAGGGGGCGTTTCCTATAAATCACTAATCGGATGTCCAAAACACTATTCATACTCTAGCCCATGAAAAGGGTCTTTTTAGGGGGGGGGGACTGGTACGGTGGAGTCTAGATTCTAGGAAATCACAATAGGGCATCCCAGCTATCTTGCTCATTAGACGAATGAGTAAAGATAAGCGCGGTCTTAAAGATGTTGAGTTTGCAGACAAGATCAAGACCCAGATCTTTAAGCAATTTCAGCAAGAACGACTCATAAAGGAGGATATGGTTATTCCTGCATCAATGCTAGCTGCAGCCAAGAATCTAGAGTTGCGACGCACTCGAGACTTTGAGAACTCGATCGAGGATGAGAAACGTCATCGAAGAACGGCGAAGCTTGCGCCAGTTGACAAGATTAATACCCCACCTCTTACTCGGGAGAGATTCGAAGAATAAGAATTGCGTGGGGAAATTTGGGGGAAATTATGTGGGATTGACAACAAACGCACATAAATTCTTGACTATTGGCGGAAGAGGTGAGATTCGAACTCACGGAGGACTTTCATCCTCGCCAGTTTTCAAGACTGGTGCATTCAACCGCTCTGCCACTCTTCCTTTAATGCAACTTACTGTGAATCACGGTTGATTCAAGTGCTAGATTATAAAGAACTTTTGATTTGACCTTCTAAATGCTTGGCAATCGCTAGGCTGGACGTCAATCCAGGGGACTCAAACCCATATAGGTTAAAGAGCCCTTCAAGGCCGTGTTCACCTGGGATATTGAAGTAAAAATCACCAGCTGGAGCGTTTTGTGGGACTATTTTTGCCCTCACCCCTGAATAATCAGGTTGCAAAGAATTGTCTTTGAGTCCTGGCCAATACTTTCTGACCGCCTCATAAAAACCATCACCCCGCTTTGGATTGACGGTGTAATCGATTTGATTTTCTTCATCAATATCGAGCCACTCCACATCGGGACCAAATTTAGCTTGCCCGCCCATATCGAGAGTCAGATGGACTCCCAAACCACCCGGTTCTGGGATTGGATAAATCAAATGTTTGAAGGGTGACTTACCAGATAGGGAAAAGTAATTTCCTTTAGCAAAATAGGCTTTAGGGATTTGCTCTTGATGGAGCCCTTCTATTTTTTTTGCAATGGCGGGTGCGCTCATGCCAGCACAATTAATCAGAAGCTTGGTCTGAATCTTCATGCCGTCGGCACCGCCGATTTCCAATTCAAATCCGTCTTTAGCATTTTCACCAATAGGCTTAGCGCTCATCAGCGGTGATTGATACGCAATCATGCCGCCAGCATCTTCAAAGCCACCAAGCAATGAAAGCATAAATGCATGGCTATCAACAATGCCAGTAGAGGCTGAGAGAACTGCTGCCACGCATTGAAGTTCAGGCTCCATTGTCGTGGCCTGCTCACCAGTAATCATTTTGATTTCTGGGACATTGTTTTGTTGCGCTTTGTATAAGATTGCCTGGAGATCATCCAACTGAGACTCATCGCTAGCGACAATGAGTTTGCCGTAAGGTGCGGTGGCTACTTGATGGCTGCGGCAGTATTCATAGAGCATACGGTTACCCTCTACGCACAGCTTTGCCTTAAGGGAAGCTTTTGGGTAGTAAATACCAGCATGAATCACTTCGCTATTGCGAGCACTACTAATCGTGCCAAAGGAGGACTCACGTTCGAGCAAAATGGTTTCTCTACCCTGAAGTGCCATTTCTCGTGCAACGGCCAATCCAACTACCCCAGCTCCAATGACGACACAGTCGACCTGATCCATTTATCTGCCCAAGCCTTGAATTTTTGTTATCAGCATCCTGAAATCGTAACATTTTCAGTGTTTTAGTGGGTTTTGGGGTACTTCTTGATAAAATCTATACATGCCTTCAAATCCAGCTGCAGATCGCCTGAAATCCCTATTTAGCGCCCAAGATATCGTTTTAGATAGCGCCTATCAAGGTATTGATGCTGCCGGCTGGAAGTCCCTCTTTAGTCAGGCTAAAGCATCCAAATTAGAACAATTTATTGCCGATCTATTTGCTGGCAAACCAGTTAACAATTCTGAGAATCGCCCTGCACTGCATTCAGCGCTTCGTAACCTAGATAAAACACCCGTCTTGGTCAATGGCAAAGATATCATGCCAGAGGTTGCCCAAGTTTGGCATCGCATGGAAGCGCTTTGCAATTCATGGGTTGGTGTTACCGATGTTATTCACATTGGTATTGGTGGCTCTGATTTTGGCCCACGCTTAGCAATTGAAGCCCTAGCCCATGTCCCCGGCATTGAAAGTCGCGGCATGCGGATGCATTTTTTAGCCAATATTGATACCGCTGATCTCAATCGCATTTTGCAGCGCGCTCTACCCAATAGTACGCGCGTCATCATTGTCTCGAAGTCGTTCACAACGCTAGAGACCACCATGAATGCCAAAGCGGTTGTTAAATGGCTCAAAGATCATGGTCGTACTGATAGTCAGATTTCTCATGCTTTGTATGCAGTTACAGCAAATGTCCCAGCGGCTGAGGCATTTGGGGTTAATAAAGACAATATTTATCCCTTCTGGGATTGGGTTGGCGGTCGTTACTCTGTCTGGTCTGCCGTAGGTCTACCAATTGCCTTGCAGTATGGGTTTGAGAATTTCAAGCAATTTTTAGCTGGCGCTCAAGCCATGGATCAGCACTTTAAGTCTGCGCCCCTAGAAGAAAATCTGCCAGTCATTATGGCGCTGAGTCTGCTTTATCAACAAGAGAAGTACAACATCAAGTCCTATGCCGTCATTCCGTATGCCGATGCACTGGACTGGTTTCCAAAATGGCTGCAACAGCTCGACATGGAAAGCAATGGCAAGAGCGTTGATCGTGATGGCAAGCCGGTGAAGTTCTCTTGCCCAGTGGTATTTGGTAGCTCCGGCAGCAATGCACAGCATTCTTACTTCCAGCTACTGCATCAAGGCACTGAAGTTATACCAATTGATTTCATTGCAATTCGTGAGCCGATGAGTCATTTGCCTGAGGCAAAAGCACATCACCGCATCCTGCTCTCTAACTGTTTGGCTCAAGCGCAGGCTTTGGCTAACGGCAAGAAAACTGATAACCCGAATAACACCTATCCAGGTAAGCGCCCTAGTAACTTACTCATTCTTCCTAAGCTTAATGCCTATTATTTGGGTGCACTTTTAGCGCTTTATGAAAATCGCACGGCTGCATTAGGCGCCCTATGGAACATCAATAGCTTTGATCAACCTGGCGTTGAACTTGGCAAGGTATTAGCCAAGCCCATTGAGGCTGCTTTAAAAAATGGTGGCACTGTGCTAGCTGATGCTGGCATTGACGAAGTTACTGCCGCTCGTATTAATCTCTTAAATTCTTAGATTATTCGAATTTGACATGCCATCTTTAATTGTTTAAACTTGTATAAACAATTTCTCAAGGAGTAAATCATGGCTCCAGCACTTAAAGTAGAACAAACGATACAAGAATGGGGCAATGGCCTAGGCGTCAGAATCACTTCGCCCGTTGCAAAAGCTGCACATCTCTCTCAAGGCGTACCAATATCAGTTGAAGTTGTCAAAAATGGCGTGCTTCTCAGGGTTGTTGGTAAACCCAAACTCAGCCTCAATCAAAAACTGAAGGCCTATGATCCAAATCAACATGGCGGAGAAGTTATGAATTCCACCCCAATTGGTAAAGAATTATTTAATGGTTGAAAAATTAAAGCTGTGGGTTCCAGAGCGTAGGGACATGATCTGGATTAATTTCAATCCGCAATCGGGAAAAGAAATGAAAGATGAACATCCGATGCTTGTTATTTCCCCAAAACCATTTAATGAAAAAACTGGCATTGTGATTGGTCTACCGATGACACATGCACGGTTTAATGAAACCAATCCCTTTGCTATCAAGTTTTCGATTGGAAAAGGTGATCCCGCATACATCTTGACCCATCAACCAAAATCTTTTGATTGGCGCCTTCGTAATGCCAGACCTCATCCTTGGAAAAGTCTCCCGCCTGCCCTTTTTCAAGAGGCATGTGAGGGGCTAAATTCAATCATTGACATTGCCCATTAATACCAAATCTATTTAGGACCTACCGTGCAACTATCCCCTTCTATTTTCAAAGCTTATGACATTCGCGGCATCATTGATGAGACGGTAGATCCTTCGATTGCCAAGCTCATTGGCCAAGCCTTCGGCACTGAAATGCGTGAACTGGGTGAAACAGAAATCGTGATTGGTCGCGATGGTCGCCTATCTGGGCCAAGCTTGATTGAGGCGCTCACTGAAGGTCTGCTTTCTACTGGTATTAATGTGATTGATTTAGGTATGGTTGCCACGCCAATGGTTTACTTTGGCGCTAATCAAGAGATCAATGGCAAGAAACCCAAGTCCGGCATCATGATTACTGGCAGTCACAACCCACCGAATTACAACGGTTTTAAGATGGTTTTAGGTGGAGCGGCTATTTACGGCGATCAAATTCAGGCATTGCGCAAACGTATTGAAGCAAAGCAGTTTGCTAGCGGTCAAGGTACACGTAGCACCTTTGATATTTTCCCAATGTACTTAGAGCGCATTGTGAGTGATGTGAAACTGGCCCGCCCTATGAAGATCGTCGTTGACTGCGGCAACGGCGTTGGTGGTGCCTTTGCAGGTAAGTTATTTAGAGCATTGGGCTGTGAAGTTCAAGAACTCTTTTGCGAAGTCGATGGAAATTTTCCAAATCACCATCCAGATCCAGCGCATATTGAGAACCTGCAAGATCTTATTAAGAACTTACAAACCACTGATAATGAATTAGGTCTAGCCTTTGATGGTGATGCCGATCGTTTGGGCGTAGTCACTAAAGATGGTCAGGTAATTTTTCCAGATCGTCAGATGATGCTCTTTGCCAAGGATGTTCTTTCCAGAAATCCTGGCGGTCAGATTATTTATGACGTCAAATGCACTCGCAACCTCGCAAGCTATGTGAAGCAACATGGTGGTGAGCCTTTAATGTGGAAAACCGGTCACTCTTTAGTCAAAGCCAAGCTGAAAGAAACTGGTGCACCACTTGCCGGTGAAATGTCGGGTCACATCTTTTTTAAAGACCGTTGGTTTGGCTTTGATGACGGTCTTTATACCGGCGCTCGTTTATTAGAGATCCTTTCCAAAGAGAAAGATCCCAATCAAACGCTCAATGACTTACCAAATGCGATCTGCACCCCAGAATTGCAACTCGCTTGTGCCGAAGGTGAGCCTTTTGCCTTGCTAGAAACCATTAAAGCGAATGCCAAGTTCCCAACTTCTGAGTCAATCAACACGATTGATGGCGTGCGCGTGGAATATGCCGATGGTTTTGGCTTAGCTAGACCGTCAAATACAACACCAGTAGTGGTGATGCGCTTTGAGGCTGATAGCGATGAAGCCATTGCTCGTATTCAGGCGGAATTTAAGGCGGTCCTACTGGCTGCTAAGCCGGATGCTAAGCTACCTTTCTAAGGTAATTAATCCTCACCACAGAACATATCGCCTTTTGCATCAACGGAGCAGATCACATGGGCATCTCCTGCCTGCAAGAGATTGCTTCCGGCAGACTTCGCTAATGCAACCGTTTCAGGTGCGCTTACCGTTACCGCCGCAACGAGATTGCGGGCATCCACCGCCATCTGCACTTGGTCCGCATGGTAATCAAGCGCTTCTCGTAATGATCCACCATTGATGTACTCATTTGAATTCATTGTTACTGAAGTTGCCGGTGTAACGGGAGTTACTGGCGCTGAAGTGTTGACTGGAGCAATATATCCCAGCGCCTGATTAGCCGTAATTTGGCTACCCCAATTATTCACACCGGTCTCATTTGCATCTAGTAAGAAATTACTTGCGCCATTCATAACAAGCCTGTCTAGGCTGCTAGGATTCTGGAGGTTGATCTGACCACAATTAGATGAGCAGCCACTATTTGCCGTAGATTGTTCAGGTAAATTAAAGTTAACACTAGCAGCCGGATCCCACACCGAGAATGTAACTGAGCTCGGAGCTGTACTTGATTGCGCGCTCATTAAGTTAGCCCGATAGGTTTGATTGGAATACGTTCTCACGCTATCTACTAAGCTCACTGTGCCGATATAAGTTGTTGAGGCATTCGCCTGAGTATTGCTCACCACAGTTTGAGCATTCAAACTATACAAAGGTGCGCTAGCGCCCACGGCAGCATTAAAGCTAATCGATGCGCCTGCATTTACAGCTGCATACCCACTGCTATAGGAAATCACTGCTGGTGCAATAGCGGCAACTAGCAAAGTATGGGTATTGGCTACTGTATCGTTTACGGTTCCGTTATAGGTAATACTAGGGTCTTCAGAAATCATCGTACGCACATAAACGGGGTTTAAATCCAAGTAGCTAATCGTACTTGCACGAACACCTGGGCCAGCAATGTATTGGAAATAGCCCCTATAGTTATCGTTAAACAAGAAGCCTGCTGTAGGAGTGCGCCCTAAATAACTGGCATCACCAATAAATACCGCACCGTTATAGGTCTGAGCGATTCCAGTCACAATATCTGCCAAGATATAGATCTGAGATCCAGTTACTGTGAAATTATTTAAACGTGCAGTCTCACCTATGGATTTTCCTAAGGTAACAATGCCTGTTCCTGCATTAATTACTAATGACTCAGTCTTATTGACTGCCCCATTAATAGTTGCATCTAGTAGGAAATTGGCATTTGAGCTTTGTAAGGTCGTAGTCCCCGTGCCAGAAGTTCCGATAATTAAATTACCACTGTAGCTTTGTGCGCCAGTGGTATTGATATCACTCAAGATTGCCGTTGTGCCACCAACGATATTCAGAGCAGGCATTGTGATGCCTGATGAAGTTGAGAAATTAGCAGGACTTGCAGCAGTTCCGGATGAGTTAATGAGGCCAGAACCCAATGCATTGTTGGATCCTGCAATCAAAGTATTGCCGGCAGCCAAGTTAATGCCACCAGTAAACGAACTGTCGCCAGTCAGCGTAATTGCACCTGCACCTGAAATCGTGACACTACCTGCTCCACTAATCGGCATTCCTATCGTAGCCGCAGAACTCAGATTGAAAGTCAGATTGCCACTATTAGAGACAGCTGAGGTAACAGGACCTTGTACTGAATCGTCATAAATCACACTGTAGCCAGATGGCAGAATTACATTGGCCACGTTAGATAGATCTGGAATTGCGCCGACGTTAGTAGTTTCAGTAGTCGTCCAGTTTGATGGATTAGCCCAGCTACCACCTGAAGTAGGACCGGTATACGTTACGGAGTTCAGCTGCGTAATCACCCCGTTGGTGCCGCTTAATGGGGTGGAATTATTCATTTGATAATTAGCAGCATCTACACCGGAGAGTGCAATTGCTACGGTGTAAGGAATATTGATGCCAACATTTTTACTTGCATAGGTGCCACTTGCAGCAATAGAGACCGTATCGCCTGGAAGAATCCCACTAGTTGCTGTAATACCTAAATTAGTCATATTGACTGAGCCGTTGTATACCTGAGTCACCCCTGCAATACCCAAATCTGCATATGTCAGCTGAAGTGGCGTGACGGTTAAACCGCCCACAACGTAGACCTCATTAAAGTTTGGCGTTCCTCCTGGTGGAGATGTAGTGATATCGGTCGCCGTAGCTCTCAAACCATAACTGCCAACGCCGATTTGAGTGCCGGCGGCATTCATGGTTGGATTTACGGCGCTGATTGTGAATGCACCAGTTGTATTGCCCGTTACCACTGAAACAGCAGACCCTGATGCAGTGATATCAGCACCTATAACCGAAATAATATTAGGTGAAGGATTACCAAGAGCGCAGTCAGTGCAGTAGGAAACTGTCATCGCCCCTGCGCTATAGCTTGCTGGTGTGCCGTATACCGTGGTATTTGAGCCAACTTGGACTAGCAATTGATTGGCCCCCACAATGGTGAACTTACCGCTGACATAACCAACGGTGTAGTTTTGTAAGCTTGTAGAGACATTAGGTACTAGTACGTCACTATATACACCGGCATTATTTTCTGAAGAATTGCTTCTGCTAACGGATACAACTGCTAAGCCCAATGCTCCGCTTATGCTTGAATCGGAGTTTTTAAAGCCGCTATACATTACTCCACCGAAACCGGATGGATCGCTGGTACCAACAAACTTAGCGCTATCTGCTGCAGTAACCGTTAGCAATGCTTTGGCTACTGTTAGATCGCCAGCAGTATAGGTGATGTTGTAATTACTTAAGCGAATACCGTTTAGCGCAGAAACCTCAATCGAGCCCGCATAAAGACCGGCGTTGGTTGTTGCTGGAATAGTCTGGTTACCACCATAAAGAACAGTGGCTGAACTTGCAGAATCATCGTTTCTGAGGCCAGCAACCGAATAGGCTCTGGTACCTGACTGAGGCAATACCAATAAAGAGCCATAAGTGCTTAATTGATTTTCTGCAGTGACATAGAGGTTTGCAGGATTTACAGTCAGAGATGCGCGTGTATAGATAATTTCGTAATTTGATCCTGCAGTAACAGTACCCTGAGTAATGTAATAAGAGCCCACGTTCGATGCAGAACCTGCAGTAGTCCATGGTGTAGCGCTAGTTGCTAACGCACCACTCATTTGATCGCCATTAACCAATCCTGAAACCGTTTGATATGAGAGTGTTGGCAAAGTAGTATCGGCATAGGTCATCGACGCATTATTAGCAATTACATTGATAGCTTTTCTAGCGATCGTCAATGTACCCGGGCTATAAGTAATTTGATAATTGCTCAAATTAGTGCCACTTGCTACGCTTGGCAGGATGCCGTTTACTGAACCAGTATATGTGCCAGCATTTTGAGTACCAGGAACAGTCGTATTACCCTGCTGTGCCAGGGTCACTGATGAGATTGCATCGCTTCCTAATAAGCCCGATACAGTAAAGCTTGCTGTACCAAGACTTAATGGTGTGCCATAGGTAGTGCTCTGGTTGTCTGCGGTCACTGTGACTGGAGCAGCAGTAATATTGGCAGTAATCGAATTGGTTACCCCAGTAATTTCGTAGTTTGAATTACTTAAACTGAGGCCAGATATGGTTGGCGTTACTGTAATTCCAGTACCCACGTTCGCTGATGCAAAACTGCCAGCTGTCACGCTGCCGGTAACTGTTACAACATCAGAACCTAGGGCACCATTGGCTACTGGAGTTCCGGATAAGGTTGCAGCTGTTCCTGTGTCATAGACCTTATTGGCAGCAATAATGCCGCTAATGGTAATTGGTGCAACAGTGATATTTGCAGTTAGTGGACTAGCAACACCAGTAATTTGATAATTAGCATTGCTCAGGCTTAAGCCAGATAAAACTGGAGTCACCACAATTCCTGTGCCCACATTGGCTGATGCAAAGCTACCGGTAGTGGCGCTTCCAGAAATAGTAATAGAATCTGCGCCGATGGCACCTACTGCTGTTGGTGTGCCCGCTACGACTGCGCTTAAACCGGTGTCGTATTGCTTATTGCTGGCAGTTAAGCCACTAATGGTGATCGGCGCTGGAGTAATCGTGCTGGTGGTGTTATCGACATAGGTAATGGTGTAGTTGGCTGCAGCATTATTGCTGCCATTCAAGATCCCCACACCACTAACACTCAGCGTTTTATTACCGCTACCGGCCCCACTGCTTGCATAACTAAATGATCCGCCGGAGAGAGTATCTACATCACCAGTCGCAGAATTGGTAAAGAGGGTTCCCGTTGACAATGTAGCAGCCGGAGCTGTGCTGGCACCTGTTACTGAAGTGGTAGCGTCATATACCTTCACCGCATTGCTAGCGGTAATGCTGATTGCGGCAGGCGTAATTGTCACAACACCAGTTGGGCTGATCAATGTGTAATTAGATGCTAAGCCAGTACCATCAGATAATGTAGCCCCGTTCAGAGAAGATAATCCTGCAGAACCAACATTTGGATCGGTCAAAGTTGCTGTGCCGGTAGCCAAAGTTAATGTCTGTCCTGTAACACCAGTAATCGTGATATTGGCATTAGCTACGGAGGTAGTTCCGTCATAAGCACGGGTAATTGTTGCTGTTACTGGAGCAGCGGTGATATTAGCTGTAAGTGCTGTTGTTACCCCAGAGATGGAATAGTTGCTATTGCTGAGGCTGAGACCTGATAGGACAGGCGTCACTACGATTCCAGTGGCAACGTTAGCTGATGCAAAAGCACCGGTAGTAGCATTACCAGTCACGGTCACAGTATCGGAACCTAAAACACCTACTGCAGTTGGCGTTCCACTTACGACTGCGGTTAGACCAGCATCATAAATTTTGTCAGCAGCCGCTAAACCACTAATTGTGATTGGTGCAGGAGTAATGGAACCATTAGTTCCAGCAATATTGCCAGCTGTGTAGCGGTAGTTTGCGGCATCTGCCCCACTTAGACTCACACTAGTAATAGTGTAATTCGTAGTACCCACATTCTTGTTGGAATACACGCCAGCGCCAGTCAAACCCAATGCGTCACCAGTTAACTTATTGGAGGCTGCAAGACTTAGGCCATTAGTCAACGCCGTCGTAGCATCGTATACCTTGGTTGGCGCAGAATTATTCGTTGCGATGACGCTAATAGGTGTTACGGTCGCAGCCCCAGGTATGTAAATCACAGGCAATGTTGTGCCGGAGATCGTCGCATTAGTTGATCCAGTTGGCGTGAATGTATAAGTTCCTGCGTTTAAATAATTACCGGTACTGAATCCCAGAGTAGCATCTGAAATGACCTTAAGGTTGTAGTTGTTTGATGCGGAATCAGTAGCAACCCAGGTTGGGGTTGTTACTGAAGAGGTGGTGATTTGAGAAACGGTTGCACTTGGTGCAGTAAGGCTCAATGTGATGATGGTTCCAGAGGTGCAATTACTGCTAACTGTGCAATATTGCGCTACTAGATTAACTGGGGTATTTGCAGATGAAGAGCTAGTAATAGAGCCATAGGCGCTACTAGAATTTGCGGCTGTGACTACCAATTGATATTGCTGGGCCTCTGTATAAGTCCCCGTCACCACTGTTGGGGTGCCATAATTACCACTGAGTGCTGCGCTCATTACTGCTGCCGGAGTTAGCGTATAAACACCACCAGTAGCGGTTGAGCTTTGAGTCACGCTGACAGTAATAGTATCGCTACCCATGGCACCGGTCACCGAACCAGTAAAGCTTGCTGGTGCCTGACCTGTAAATGCAGAGTAGGAATTAGCACTCACCGTTAGTGGCGCAGTGGTAATCCCCCCCGCTCCAGAAGCGCTGGTTGGCAATATGTAGTTGCTCAGTACGGTCCCTGAATCTGCCGTGAAATGACTAGGGACTAAAGATGCGGTAATCGTGCTTGCAGGCGAGTATCCGGTATTGGTACTGGCATTGGCCGAGTTATAGCTACCAACAGTTTGAGTTACGGTGGCACCCTCACCTGCTATGAACCCAGATAAGGAGAAATTTCCGGAAGTTAATGTAGCAGCCATAGTTGCATCGTATTGCTTAGATGGTGTGCCGGCTACGGAAGCAGTAATACTTAACGGGTTGATTACGACACTAGACGTAGATGCTGGTAATACGTAGTTTCCAGCCAAACCGCCATTCGTTCCGTTACCGAGAGTTAATCCGCTAGTGGCGAGCGCTGAAACGCTTGCTACGTTTGCGCTATTAGCATTTGCAGTCCCGCCCAGAGTCAGGGTTTGAGTACCAATACCAGTTAGTACCGTGATTTGGTTAGCCGCAAAACTTCTGGAGCCATCATAGTCCTTACTGGCTGATACAGAAACGATTGCCGGATTAATGACATATGCATTACTAGATGGATTAGCAAAAGCAATTTGGTAATTTCCATTTGTGGTGGTGCCCGCCAATGTGCCAACGGTGAGAGCGTAGGTGGCCGCATTTTTAACGACTGTTGTTGCGCTACCATTAAACGCCATGGAGCCGCTTAATGCCACCGGCACACTTACCGCTACATCAGTATTTTTATAGCCAGTAGCTGTGTAGTTTGTGACTAACTGTGAGTAAGTGCTGTTATTAAGTGTCGAGGCATCATAAGTAACTGAAGCGCCATTTGGGGTTAAGGTCAGCGTGGCCTTACCAACTACTAAATTGCCTGCAACGTAGCTAATCGCGTAGTTCGATAGACCAACACCAGTTGCAGCGCTTGGAACGATGCCCGCTGAATACGTCGCCGCATTAACAGTCGGTGAAACAGTGACGTTACCGCTATAAAGTAATGTCGTGCTGGTAACGCTATCGCTATTGACGAGGCCGCTGGTGGTAAAAGCACTGCTACCTAAAGCATAAGCAGTGCCATAAGTGCTATTTTGGGTGCTTGCGGTAATCGTCAGCGCCTTTGTTGCAACAACTAGGTTGCCAGCCACATAGCTAATAGAGTAATTACTTAAGCCCGTTCCAGAGGCTGCACTAGCGATAATGCCGCCGGTATAAGTACCTGCATTAGTAGTTCCGGCTACCGTAGTGGCGCCACTGTATTTAAGAGTTGTCGAACTCACAGCATCTGTATTGACTAAGCCACTCGTCGTAAATGCACTAGTACCTAATGCATAAGAGGTGCCATAATTGGTATTTTGAGTGCTAGCAGTAATCGTTAGTGGTCGAGCTGTAACAGTCATTGCCCCATTAGCATAGGTAATAGTGTAATTACCGATACCACTTCCGCTGGCAGCACTTGGCACGATGGAGATGCCTGTACCAACAGCGGTTGTTGCAGCTCCACCGGTACTGGTGAGGGTTACCCCCGTTAAGGTGTCAGAACCAAATAATGAACCAGAGGTAATGGAATAGCCTACT
This sequence comes from Polynucleobacter ibericus, assembly GCF_018687955.1. Taxonomy (NCBI): domain Bacteria; kingdom Pseudomonadati; phylum Pseudomonadota; class Betaproteobacteria; order Burkholderiales; family Burkholderiaceae; genus Polynucleobacter; species Polynucleobacter ibericus. The sequence continues at coordinate 1,040,001 of NZ_CP061309.1, forward strand.
CCGCCTGTAGCGGATGAAGCGCCAGCACTATAGACAATTCCTGCTCCAGTAGTGGTGTTGCCATACACCTTCGTATCGGCCGCTGCCGTTATTGTTAATGTCGCTTTATTGACTGTAGAAGCTACGCCAACGTAAGTAATTGTGTAGTTAGAGAGCCCCACTCCAACTGCAGCGCTAGGTACTGTATTAAAGGAACCATTTTGTGCAACACCAGAAACTACCGACCCAGAACCCACTACCGAGCCAGACTTCATGGTTTGCGTGACTGATGTCACTGCATCGGTCACAGCAATACCACCTATCGATGTCACCAATCCACTGACACTGTACCCCGCAGTATTTACTAGAGATGCATAAGTGGTAGATGCATCGTAAGAACTCGTACTTGCCAGATTGGTAATCGTCAGCGCTTTGGCGGTGATGGTGTATGTACGACTAGTTCCAGATAAGGTAACGGCCTGCCCTGTTCCAGCAGAGATATTTGCAGAAACAATGGTGGTGCCGGCTTGTACTGCATTGGCATTGATACCAGCCGAACCAATAGTGCTATTCCATACCAGGCCATCTTTAATGCCTGTAGTAGAGACACCGAAAGGCGTGGCGCTTAATGTCACAGTCGCATTACTACGCAACCAAGTTAAGGCACTAGAGTCTGTATAAGCCGTTCCGTAAGCTGCTGAATAGTTAGCTCCAAGAGAAACCGTAATGGTGTAGGAAGTGGTACCGGAACGATAATCAATGTAGTTACCACTAGTGTAGGTGCTTGGAGTAGTAAATGTTCCGCCCTGGACGCTATAACGAACATTAGAAGTTGAGGCATTGGAGCTGGTTATTCCAACGGCCGCTTCTACATCATAAGAGTTGGATGTTCTGGGTGCAGCCATAGAAAGAGCAACCACTCCGCCAGTATTGGTTACGGTACCTAAAGCAATAATGGTTCCGCCAGTGGTTGTGCCAGCAGCAACGCCATTGCCACCCGTAATCCGAATACCATCAGAACCGGAGTTAGTAACTGCGCCGATGCTGGCATTGGATACCGCATTGATGATGACACCACCAGTTGTACCGGTGTTACGCACTAAGGCGGCTGTTGTAATGCTTCCAGCGTTGCCAACACCATATAGTGCAACACCGGTGTAGCCTGTGATGGTTCCTCCGCTCAGGGTGCGAATTCCATACCCTGTAGTGGAGGTACCGGTTATAGATACAGATCCAGCAGTAGATTCAATGGCGGCAACGTTATAAATTGCGTAGGAGCCTGTTGATGATCCTGCAATTGAAATATCCCCTGCCGCTTTATAACCCGTATATGTTATCCCTCCATAGGCCCAGCTTGCTGAAGATGCAATATGGACACCAGTATCAGCCATGGTATTCATGGAAGCTGTTCCTGGAGCTGCTGTTGCGATACCGCCGGTGTTGGTTGCCCCTTGGATAACAAAACTATCGCCAGCATTGATAACAGAAGTCACTAAATAGATGGCTGGGTGAACTGCACCATTACCCGTAGCGCCACCCCTAGCAGATAAAGTGATATCCCCAGTAGTAGTCCTCATCAAAATATTGTGGATATTGAGTCCAGAACTATAAGAAGTGCTATAGCCAATTAAGTCAATATTGCCAGAGGCGATGTAATTCTTCTGCACTCCAGATTGAGCGTAATATGCCCATGCATTGCTTGTAGCATATGCACTTGCAGAGATATTTCCAGCTGTAGCAATTAGACTACCCAGTTGATAAATACCATGCACCCCAACTCCGACTAAGGTTAAATCTCCGGAGTCGGCTGTTAGGGTATATGCAGAGGAATTCTGAATACCCCAGCTACTTGCAGTGACTCCTTTAATTGTTAAAGCTCCACCTCCCGTAAGCACTCCATTGACGAGTACCCCTGCTGAAGTAGTGACATTTAACGTTGTATTATTTGCGCCGTTGAAATAGCCGCTGAATTTAGCACCACTCGCAGAGCCGTAAGTATTGTCAATATTGATATAGCCAGAAACCGATACATCATTTACCTTAATTGCAGAACCCGAAGATTTAACGAGATAGTTAATCGCATAGGTAGAACCAGAGGTTGTTGACACAACGCCTGTAGTAATTGTGGAGAGGCGATTACCGCCTGTGGTGTCATACGTAATTGTCGAAGTAGCATTAGTATTGGCGGCCATGGAAATCGCGCCGCGCTGATCAATGATGTTATTGGCAATAAAGCTAATGTCAGAACCATTTGCTGCAGAAATAGCTCCTATTTGAGTAATACCAGCATCACTTCCGGCCGTTGTTCCAGTCGAGGTAATAGTAATATCACCGCCGGTTGATCCTGAGTTAATAGTCATTGGACCAAGGTAGGCAACATACGTTGCGGCTACGCTAGCCCTAGCATCAATCGTAATGAAATTACCGGTAACAAGCGATGATCCCGTATAGACACCATAACTGTTATAAGTGCTGCCGGTGAGCTCTACGCCACCCGCACTGGAATTAATGGCTGCAGTGTACTGAATTCCATGGGAGTTATAAGAGGCCCCTTTAATGCCAATTAGATTAGTGCTATGTATTGCATTATTAATAGTTACGCCAATGCTGGCTGTTGCTAAGGTGGAATTATTAGCAGTAGTAACGTACCCAGAGACTGGGGAAGTGCCACCATAAGTATTATCAATCGTTACACTACCAGGCAAGCGCACCGTGCTTGTACCAATTAGATTTGGATTAATTGCACTTCCAGCGGATTTGATTATTAAATTAATATCACTGGTCGAACCAGAAATAATCGCCAAGGCTCCAGTGGTAATGTTAGAAGCCTTTGTGCCAGAAGTAGTGTCATAGTTGACTGTTGCTGCGTTACTACTCGTATTGGCCGCCAATGTGACAGCACCCGCTTGATTAATTAAATGATTAGAGGTAAAGCTAACATTGCTCCCGGAAACATTATTTGTTATCGCTCCAGACTGGCTGATACCGTTGCTACCACCGGCAGCAGTATTGTTTGCTGTGACAGTAATGTTCCCTGATGGTGTATTTGGCGTATATCCGACTCCACTAAGCGCTATATTTGCTGCGCCATAACCCCCTGCGGCAGCGGAGGTCGCCAAAGTCGATGCTGTAGCTCCGCTCCAAATAGATGCCAAATTAGTTGTACCGCCGAATAAATTGACATCGCTTCCGGTCGATAATTGGGTGGTTTTATTTTTGGCTAAAGTCTCTGTTGCGTAGATCTTGCCTTCACTTGCAGTTAGTACCAACTGGACCATTTTGGTATATGAGCCATCAGCAAAGCCGATCAGATAAGTTGCCGTTGTAGCGGTTGAGCTTTGCAAAATTGCCGCCGTAGTAGAAATTGAACCAGGCACCGAAGTACCTGCTAGAGATGCTGATGAGATTATTGGGAGCGTAGAACCCATTAGAGTTCCCATCAGACTTCCAGAAGTTCCTGTTGCAGAAGAAATAACTCTAGATGTAGTGTTGTCTCCTGGATAGTAGCCGTAGCCAAGAGTAATTGCATTGAGACCGACAATAGTAGCCGCAGCAGTGCTGGTGCCATTGACGGTTACCCCCGTATGAGCGAGTAACAATCCATTTAAATCAACCGCAGATCCAGTGGTTGAGTTACCGGTAATTGTTACCGCACCTGCTTGAGCACTAATGATTCCATTAACGTTTGTGTAAATACCGTAATTAGTTGCTCTTCCAGACCAGGTGATGTCGCCATCAGATGAGGTAATAGCTGCAATCCCATAAATAGCGTAGTTTCCGTTGGAGACGCCCTTAACAACAATATCTCCAGTTGCGGTAAGTGCATTATTAATAGTGACACCAGCAACACCACTAGGAGCCAATGCAATATTAGAGGCTACTATATAACCGCTAGCTGGCGTGCAGCTTGCCCCAGTACATCCAAAAGTGTTATCTAAAGTAATTGATCCCGGAACGCTAATGACGCCCGGATCTAAATTAGCACCAGAACTCTTTTGAACATAATGAATATCGCTAGTTGATCCAGAACCAATGGTTAGATTGCCGCCAGTAATTGTTGAGGCATTGGTACCACGGGTTGTATCGTAACTGACTGTCGATGCGTTTCCACTCAAATTGGCCGCTAATGCAATGGCACCAGTTTGATTAATTAGATTATTTGATGTGAAAGTCATGTTGCTACCAGATGCATTATTGGTGATAGCGCCAGATTGGGTAATGCCAGTACTTCCACCACCGGAAGTATTGTTAGCGGTGACGGTGAGATCAGCGCCGCCCGCATTAATTGTTAGCGTGCCCAAGGTCACAATGGTTCCGGCTGTTGTGCCATTACCAACAATCGTGATGCTATCTCCCGTTACCAGAGCACCAAGATTTACAGCCTGACCAGTTGTGGAGTTACCTGCAATAGAGATATCACCAGCTGAAGCAGTAATTGTTCCAGAGGCGTTTGTGTAAATACCATAATTAGTTGCTCTTCCAGCCCAGATAATGTCACCAGCAGTTGAGGTAATGGCTGCTACACCATAAATAGAATAATTACCATTAGAGACGCCATTAATAGAAATATCACTAGTAGCAGTTAATGCATTGTTAATGGTGATACCAGCAACTCCGTTTGGAGCCAATGCAATATTGGAGGCTACTATGTATCCGCTAGCTGGCGTGCAGCTAGCCCCAGTACATCCATAAGTATTATCTAAAGTAATTGAGCCTGGAACACCGATAACGCCTGGATCAATATTAGCTCCAGCACTCTTCTGTACGTAATTAATTGCGCTTGTAGATCCGGATGTAATGGTCAGATTACCACCAGTAATTGTTGAGGCATTTGTACCGCGGGTTGTATCGTAACTGACTGTCGAAGCCGTACCACTCGTATTAGCAGCTAATGAGATAGCACCAGTTTGATTAATCAGATTATTTGATGTGAAAGAAATATTGCTGCCCGAAGCATTATTAATAATGTCGCCGGATTGAGTAATACCAGTATTTCCACCGCCGGCAGTGTTATTGGCGGTAATGGTGATATTGCCAGTTGGTGCGTTTGTAGAATACCCAGGACCACTCAAAATGATATTAGCTGCTCCATAGTCACGTGCAGCTGAAGAAGTAGCTAAAGATGCATTGGTGATAGCTCCCACGCCACCGGCCGAGGAACCATTCCAAATGGCTAGCAAATTTGTCATGCCGCCAAATAAATTACTTGTAACTCCGGTGCTTAATTGAGTGGAGTTATATCTAGCGGCTGTTTCAGTGGCATATAAATTACCCCCACTAGCAGTTAATACAACTTGCACCATTTTGGTAAACGAGCCATCTGAAAATCCAATAATGTAATTCGCAGTAGCAGAGGTTGAGCTTTGTAATATGGCTGCAGTAGTAGTTATCGTGCCAGGAACGGATACGCCAGTAAGAACTGCGGAAGTAATTACTGGTAATGTTGATCCACTAAATGTTCCCATCAAGCTACCAGACGTTCCGGTAGCTGTAGAAATAACAGTCGGATTGGTGTTGTCTCCAGCGTAATATCCAGAACCTAAGGTCATCGCACCTAGTGTGGCGATAGTAGACGTCGTCGTGCCTGTGGCATTTATGGTAATTCCGGTTTGAGCCGTAATAGCTCCAGCTAACTGCACCGCTTGGCCTGTTGTGGTGGTGCCTGTAATGATCACAGAACCCGCAGTAGCCATAATAGTTCCAGCGCTAGTGCTGTGTGCTGCGTTGCTAATGCCAGATCCTGTAATCGTAATTGATCCAGTCGAAGTTGCTATAGCCGCTTGTAATGTAACTGAGTAATATCCAGTAAGTGAGGCACCCTTTAGAGTGATTCCAGTACCAGCGGTAATCGCGGCGTTAACCAGAACACCAATGCTTGCACCAGCGTAGGTACTAGAATTCGCAGTAGTAATGTATCCAGATGTTGGCGTACCCCCTGCTCCTGCAGTGCCACCATAGGTGTTATCCATCAATACAGAACCCGGAACATTTAATGTACCAGTATCAATACCAGCACCAGAAGTTTTAATGATGTAGTCAATTGCGCTAGTTGATCCAGACGAAACAGTTAAGGCACCAGCAGCAATAGTGGAAGTTTTGGCACCCGCAGTAGTGTCATACAAAATATTGGATGCTGTTCCACTGGTATTTGCCGCTAAAGTAATTGCACCACTCTGACTAATGATGTTATTTGATATGAAGCTGATGTTGCCTCCATCCGCATTTACAGTAATTGCACCCGTTTGAGTGATGCCCGTATTAGCACCACCAGCAGTGTTGTTTGCCGTAACCGAAAGATCGGTACCACCAGCAACAATTGTCATTGCACCCAGAGAAACGATTGTTGCGGCAGTAGTTGACGTTCCAGTAATCGAAATGCTTTTAGCTGACATCGCACCAAGCAGTGATACTGCTGTGCTCGCATTCGATGAACTAGTGACAGTAATTGCTCCAGCATTAGCTGTCAGGGTGCCGTTTGCATTTGAACTTACGCCAGGATTAAGGGTGGCGCTTGTGTTGGAAGAAGATGCCGTTAAGGTGATATTGCCAGCAGTTGAAGTTAAAGCAGAAGTTAAATAAATGAGTCCGTAATTAGTGTTACTGATACCAATGCTGGTGATGTCGATATTCCCATAAGCAGTAATAGGAGAAGTCGACGCATAACTAGCAACCACAAAGCCATAACTTGCATTGGTGTAATTCTTCAGTGAGAAAGTGGCATTACCACCAATATTGAGAGTTGCTACATTAGGCTCAAATGAACCAATCCCGCTTGCTTGATTAGCCGATGCCGCAAGAGAGAAGTGACCGCCGGCACCACTTGCCGATGTGCCTGCAGTAGTTGTATTAATGGCTGCATTTAAATAAATAGGACCATTCTGAATAGATCCAATCGTAATCGTTGTACCGCTTACCGATCCTCCAGTTGCATCCATGACAACATAGCCACCCTTGGTGGTAATACTTCCGGAGGCTCCGTTATAGATACTGGCACATGCTCCTGCAGAACAAGTGGTTAAAGTATTTGATGCGTAGCTTGTTTTTGCAACAACGTTAATTTTTCCGGTGCTAGTCGAATTGATAGCGCCATTAATCTTAATTTGACCATTAGAAATATAGTTGAGATTAAGATCTCCAGCGCCTGTGTTGGTAGTGGTGCCAGTAAGCGTAATGGCTTGAGCTGTTCCACTGCTGTTATCTAAAGTCAAACTGGCGCTACTGCCAGAAGCTATTGAGAATGATAGGTTTGCTGTTTGAGTGATGGTGCCATCAGCAATAATTTGGACACTAATGCCGCTATTGATGGCCGTCTGAATTTGTGTAGCGCTGATATTGGTTTGATTGGTAAATAGAAGCGGGTCTGTACCTGTTGAAGTGCCTGCTGTAGTGCTGATAGTGACGTTAGTTGGGTCAATTAGCCACATTCCTCCTCTACCTGCATTGATGCTAGCCATCATGCTGAGGGTTTGACCAGAGGTCTCGATGAAACCACCGTTTTGATTGCTTGAGTTTTGATCTAGCTGGGCTACATTGATACTGGAATGCTGGTCTATGGTCGCAGATAAAGCAAAAGGCAATGTGCCGTTCTTTGCATCATTGCCTATTAATATTTTTCCACCTTGGGTATAGCCAGTTGCTTCGATTGCGCTACTGGTGATAGCGAGGTGATTATTTGTGGAGATGCCAATGCTGCCCCCACGACCATTAGAGCCATTGGTCTGAATCGTGCTGCTATTCATTGTGAGATCGCCATGGTTGGCGATGAGCGTAATGGAGCCACCATCGGTAGATCCGTTTGCTGCAATATTGCCTGCTACTGTAATTTGATCACCTGAGAAAGCAATGAAGCCGCCTGGGCCATTATTGCCGTTAGCCTGAACCACACTACCCGCTTGGGTATTAATCACTGGGGCTTGAGCATAGATCGATCCACCAGTTGTGCCATTGGCTAGCACTTGGGCTGTGGAGTTGATGTTCAGTTGATTGCTTGCAGTCAGGTAAATAACATTGCTTTGCGCTGGGGTGACCTGAAGACTAATGGCGTCATTTGCTGCTGTAGCTGAGTAGACCTGGTTGAGATTGCCACTTTGATTATTGTTCTGCGCAATCAGATAGCTTGGCAACTCATCTGGCCGTTTAGCTACCCCGCCCACCGTCACAATTTGAGCAGAATTGCTTGGAAGATTGGCATTCAGACTCAGGCCACCAGAAACATAAATGGCTTGGGCCAAGAGCTTGATGACGTTACCTAGACTACTGCTGTTATTGGTTAAGCTGTATGGGCTAGTTTGGATATTGCCTGCTGCATAGATCGTTTGGGCCTGAACAGTGACTTCACTCGCTGTAATAGAGCTGCCTACGTTGAGGTATGCAATTGAGCTATTGATAATGACGCTCAGGTTCTGGCCGCTGATGTTGGCGTTGAGATTAAAGATGCCAGAGGAATTGAGGGTCAAGGTAGTCATATTTCCACCTGCTTTAAGAATATCTGCCCCACTGGCAATCGTTAAGCTACCAGTTCCATTTTGGGTGCAGCCGCCTAAGCTTGGGCATGCAGTGGTATTGGCATTGACCTCGATGGTGACGTTATTGTTTGCCAACGCAGCAGAAATGACATTGGCTGCAGCGCTGTCAATCGTCAGATCAATTGGATCCAATAACCAGGAACCAGATTTACCAGTTTGGTTGTTAGCGCTGGTATTAATCATCGCTGTTGAGGTCAGAGCGACCGCACCCTTAGAACTGGTTTCAATAAAGCCACCGTTACCAGACAAGGCTCCGCCCATGGATTTGAGGATGCCGGCCACCGTGGTTTTGACTTCTGACCAAATGGCGATAGAACCACCGTTGCCAGACTGGGTGGCAGAGGTATCGATTAAAGCGCCCTGCTCTATGTTGACGGTTCTAGCCAGTTGTTTGTTATTAGATGCTGCATCTGCATTGGCTTTAATGCCTGCCTGGGTTGCACTATTAACTTGAGTACCGCCAGATACTGAGGTTGTAGCAAGACCCACATTGACCTGGCCACCGCCCTTTGTTCCCGTAGCTGAAGTGGTCGAATTAGCAGCAATCGTGATGTCATTACCCACAATATTGACCTGACCACCCTGGGAGTCGGCACCTTTGCCATTAGCAAGCACTTTGCCGGCTTGGGTCACGGTATTGGCGACCAATTCAATCACCCCGCCATTGTTGACCAATGAGGAGGCAGAGATTCTGCCAGTGTTTTTAATGACTCCTGCCATCAGTTGATTGGCTGAGCCAGCTGCCACCACTACCAGCCCGCCATTTACCTCAACTACCCGCTTATTTTCAATCAAGCCGTTATAGGTTGCGACATCCACTTTTACGCTCATGAGTGAATTACCCTTGAAATCCAAGGTAATTTGCTCACCCGATGCCAAAGCTACAGTTCCAGCACCTTTTTTAGCCAGAAGGTAGCCATCATTGCGTACTTCAGGGGCGAGTAAGGCGATGTAGCCGCCATCGGTTGTTGTGGAGATCTTGCCTTCATTAATCACGGCACCTTTGTGATTGCCTTTGTACGTAGATTTGCCTTCCATGAAATCTTTATTGGCAATATCCATCGTAGTTGCCACTACGCCAGCAGCATTAATTTCAGCACCCTTGCCAAAAGTCACACCATTTGGATTTACAAACACGACTTGGCCATTTGCTTTGACTGCGCCCTCAATCATCGAAGCAGTTGAACCCGTCACACGATTGAGAGTAACAGCATTTGCATTGGGTTGATTGAACGTTACAGTAGCATTTTTACCAACGTTAAAACTATCCCAATTAATCACCGCACGTTGTGAAGTTTGATTCACCGTCATCGATGCAGAATTGGCAGTTTGCGATTGCGAAATAGCTGCATTTCCAGCGACTACTTTTCCATTCGTTGGAAGTGCAACTGGTGGCAATAATGGTACTGCGGGATTTGCAAAAACAGTTGATGAAAAAATGATGGTTGCTGCAGAAAAAATACGCGCAAAATTACCTGCAAATTGCGCATTTGCAAAACAAGTTTTCAGCGATGTTTTTAAAGAAAGGAGCGACCTTTCTTTGTAGGCTTTTTTCAACAAAAATCAGGGGTTGTTTCCGGAAGCCTTATTTTCCCAAAGGCATATAGCCATTGGAATTAGCCCTAGGGGTAACGCTCTGAAACCCCCGAAATTACAAGCTTTAATTTAGCCAAAAATGCATCAAAATAACCAAGACTGTAGAACTTGAAAAAATAAGCGTTATTTCTAAAGAAAAATGGCTTTATAGAATCCCTCTTGCGAAATCGTATTTGATGGTCTCAAAGTTAGAAATTTCTACTTATTTTGAATTAGTGAATAGAAATTTTTTGACTAATTTTTTCATTCAATGAGGGGTCATTTTCTTGCTCGTATTTGCCCTCATTTTTAACAGTCAATATCGCTTCGCCCCACCCTGCCTGTAAACGCAATTGATCAATTAAAAAACACATTGCACGTATCATATCGCCTGTCAATTTAAGGTTTAATTTAGCGCCACCAGGAAGAACAAAATCTACCGATAATCCATCATCAAAAGCATGCTCATCTAACTGGTTTTTTGGATCTAATGTTTCGTCATTTTTAGTGAGTGCGCAAGTGATATCCATCACTAATAATGGATCAAATCCAATCGGAAATTGCGTACCAGATTCATAAGTTTGTTGACCTGCATTAGCTGTTTTTGCAGCTGCTAAAAAAGCTTCATTTTCAAACTCATTGAGTGCTTTTACAGCTTGCGCAGAATGTTCCTGCTCTCGCTTTTTGGAGAGCAAATGAGAGCTTGCGGCAAGTAGAAAAAGAGTCACTCTGCGTGTAAACCAAAGACGGTATTCTTCTTGATTCTGCGTATTAAAACGAAATAATATCCGGTCCTCATTCACCAAGTAAGCAGCATTAATTTGTTTAATAGTCATGATTATTTACCCTTAACCTATAGCCCTTCTTCAGCAAGAATGTCTCTTATATTTCCATGTATTGATCTTTTTTTAGCTGCCAAAGACCTTCGACTGAATAAACAATATATAGCGCTATGAGTGAGTTAATCTGGATGACATTTCTGTATGCAAGCTAATGTCTAGATGATGGTATTTAAAACTGGTAGCTTCCAGTTACCCAACCACGTGGATTGGTGGTAGTGCCATCCGTAGCCACTGCTTGCCCGGAGGAGTTATACAAAGGGTTGCTGCCGATTTGCCAGGCCACCATAGCACCAAGGTTCCATCCCTCCCAATCCCACTTCATACCAAAGCCTGCGCCCTGTAAGGAGTAAGTATTGTTCGCATTAGTAAGGCCTTGCCAGTCTGGATACACATTCTTATATTGCTGAACTACACCAATGTCATAAAACAAGCTTCCAGTGATGCGCTCCGGAAATTGGTGACGTAATTCCACGGTACCAATGCCGCCTTGTGAACCACCACCCTGAGCAACGGGATATGCACGAACTGCATATGGACCACCCATGTAAATCTGTTCAGCTGAATTTAAGTTCACTGATGAAAATTGTCCGCTGACTGCCATATATGCTGTAGTTCTACCATCCTCGGTAATTTGCTGGGTACGATTACCGGCAAAGGTGAACTTGGTAAAACTAGGCGGTGTGTATTGACCGTAATTAGCCTGACTAGTTCCCAAAATATCAAGATAACCAAAGACTGCCGTTACAGATCCAGCACTCACACCACCGCCACCAAAGCTATCGTAGTGATTGCCGGATATGCCCAAAGAAGCGTTATTGATGTTATAGCTACTAATGGTCGCCGATGTCAGTGAAAGTTTATTCATGTAACTTTTCACGTCGTAATTAGCGCTAACGTTTACGTTTGTGCCTTGTTGACGGATCAGTGGATATGCTAGTGATGCCCCTGTAGTCCATGCGTCACCAAAGCCTGCGCTTGAACTTGTTGCATAGTTACTCACGTTCTTATAGTTTAAATAAGTACCTGAAATACCTAAGCGCATTCCATCCTTAGATACTGGCAATGAATAAGCCCCTTGTAAGTATTGAGAGCCTTCAGAATAAATACCATTGACAGAAATTTGGTCGCCGATACCTAATGGGTTAATGCCATTCAATGCAATTACACCTTGGTTAGCACCTGTAGTTCTACTACCGTAGTTATTCGCCTCAACTTTACCTTGGTACCAATTGGGTTGAGTCAATTGCAAGCGCACTGCCGTTTCGCCGTCTTTGGCCCCAGGCTCCAACTGACTAGCTACCATTACGCCTGGCGTTTCATTGAGAATGATTAACGCACGTTCAATTGCCCGAGTATTTAGAGGCTGACCAATAGGATTAGCGTAGGTAATGTACTCAGCCGCGGTTTCTTTACTAAAACGGGTTGGACCATTTGGAGTGTCAACAATCACACTACTCAACTTAGCCTCGGTTACCAAAATCTTTACAACACCATTGGCAATCTTTTGCGGGGGTAAGATGGCTTGCACTGTATAGCCAGACTTACGATAGAAGTCCATCACTGCATCACATGCTTTTTGCAAATCATCAAAATTTACAGGTCGCCCAAGCCATGGCTTCAGGATTTCTTGAACCTTGGCTTCAGGCAACAAATTAACACCCTCAAGCACAAAAGACTTGATCTCAAAAGTAACATCGGACTGTGATTTGGGAGGAGTGGGACGGAGAGTGTCTTGTGCACTAGGCTCCGGCAAAGCAAGTGGCGAAGGCATTGGCAACTGCTTTTCTAAACCTTGCTGCAAAGCGCCGGCATCTACCTGAGCACTCACCTGACCCGCTAGAAAAACGCTTAGGGCCGTCAAAGCAAGTAAGGATTTGTAGAGTTGCGTGTATAGCGTGGTGTATTTCAAACTAAACCATCCAGTTAAAAGCAAAATTGGTTGAAATCAAGCTAAGTGCTTGATAAATAATGCATAAATTATATTACCAATCATTGCGGGTACTATTAGCCCATAGGCTAGTATTAAAACTGGGGGACCAGTCGGTTTCAGGTGAAAATAACCCCTCTCGTTTAAGATTTCATATGAATTCAACTGTTAGCGCCCCCATTTCCTTTGACTACCCCCAGCAAGACGCTGCTGGAGTTACCTGTACTGCTCAAGCTTGGGCCAAGACTCCACCCCAACTTCATGGCACTGAAAAGGCTGCTGTGATTGCCCGCATCAAGCAACTCTTAGTTGAGAAAGATGCCGCCTTAGTTTCTCACTACTATGTTGACGGCGATATTCAAGACTTAGCTTTATCTACTGGCGGCTATGTTGCCGACTCTTTAGAAATGGCACGCTTTGGCAAAAACCATTCTGCCAAGAATCTCATTGTTGCTGGTGTGCGCTTCATGGGCGAATCTGCAAAGATCCTCAGCCCAGAAAAACGCGTCTTCATGCCAGACTTAGAGGCAACCTGCTCACTCGATTTAGGTTGTGACGCTTCTGACTTTGCTAAATTTCGTGCATTGCATCCAGATCGTACTGTCGTTGTTTATGCCAATACTTCTGCTGCTGTAAAAGCACAAGCCGATTGGATGGTGACCAGTTCTTGCGCATTAGCCATCGTGCACCAACTCAAAGTTGAAGGTAAGAAGATTCTGTGGGCACCTGATCGTCACTTAGGTAGATACATTCAGGAACAAACGGGTGCTGATATGTTGCTATGGAATGGTGCCTGCATTGTTCATGATGAATTTAAAGCTGTTGAATTAGAGATGCTAAAGGCCGCCCATCCCAATGCAAAGGTTTTAGTTCACCCCGAATCACCGCAAGCAGTGGTCGACCTTGCAGACGTTGTGGGCTCTACCTCGGCCATGATTAAAGCGGTAGTTGAAGGCACAGCTACTGAATATATTGTGGCAACGGATAATGGTATCTTGCATCGTATGCGCCAATTGGCTCCCAATAAAGTATTGATTGAGGCACCGACTGCGGGCAATAGTGCAACGTGCAAGAGCTGTGCGCACTGTCCTTGGATGGCCATGAATGGTTTGCAAGGAATATTGGATTGCCTAGAAAATGCTTCTGGTGAAATCTTTATCGAAGAACCTATTCGCGTTGAAGCATTAGGTTGCATCGAGCGTATGCTCGACTTTACTAAAAACCACCCTGACCTTTTAGCCAAAGCGCAACATGGCTTTGTAAAAAATATTGGTGCTGCTTAATTTTTGATATTGATATATGTTTGATTACAACGAAACCTTAGAGCAAGCCCGTCAACGCAATATTCAGGATGCATTGATGGAAGATATCGGCACCGGCGATTGGACTGCTAAGCTCGTTCTTAGCAAGCCAGTTCATGCACAGCTCATTGTTCGTCAGGAAGCAGTACTTTGTGGTGTAGATTGGTTTGAGGGCACCCTCAAGAAGCTTGACCCTAATGCTAAGATCACTTGGCACTATCTAGAAGGCGACCTCATGCAGCCCGATACAAAGGTCTGCGATATCGAAGCTGACTCTCAGGCCCTGCTCTCTGCCGAGCGTACTTGTATTAATTTCCTGCAAACACTCTCTTGGACGGCTAGTATCACCCGTCAACACGTGGATGCAATCGCTGGCGCTAGTCCAAACCCCAAAGGTTGTGCAGTTTTAGATACTCGCAAGACAATTCCAGGGTTACGTCAGGCTCAGAAATATGCCGTGCTCATTGGTGGTGGGAAAAATCAACGTCTAGCACTTTGGCATGGCATCCTGATTAAAGAGAATCATATTGCTGCTGCCGGTAGCGTCACTGCTGCACTGAAAAATGCTCAAGCTTTAAATGCTGGCGTGGATATCCAGATTGAAGTTGAAAACTTTGCCGAGCTAGAAGAGGCCTTGGCTGCTGGCGCCAAGAGCATCTTGATTGATAACTTCAATACCGATCAAATGAAGCAAGCAGTTGCAATTACTGCTGGACGGGCTTTGCTAGAAGCTTCTGGCGGCATCAACCTTGATCAAATGCGCGCAATTGCCAGTACCGGCGTAAATCGCATCTCTCTTGGGAAATTAACCAAAGATGTATATGCGGTTGATTTCTCTATGAGAATCTTAGGCTAATTTACCCAGAAATAAGAATTAGCCTGCCCTACCCTTATAAATAAGCTGCTTCTCGAGCGCATTGCGAATAAATTCAATATTGCTACGTAGGCTGTAGCAATCTGCAGTAGCAAACTTAGCGGCTTTTGAGCTAAGCACTCTCCGCTCCATCGCATTGAGTACCTCTATGTACTCCCCGCGACGATTAGGGTCGAACAGTTGAATGGTATTTTGCTCAAATGCATCGAGTTCTTTATATATTGAATTAATTTGCTTCTTAGCCAAATTCGTTCTGTAGGTTGGAATCGATTTAATAATCGGATATGCAAAGGCCGCAAAAGGAAGCAAGAGGAAGAACATCCGCTCTAAGAATTCTGCTAGCCAAAATGGTAAATACTTCATCAAGGTTGGAGTGCCTTTTTCATAGTAAAACTTTGCCTCCTCACTCAATGGAGCTTCAGTATTCAAATACGCTGGAAACTCTCCCGTCTTAGAAAAATAGGATTTCGCACCATTAATTTCTCGTGCAGCCTCTAGGAACAAAACCTGAATGGCTGGATGCAAGCGATCATCAATTAATAAATTAGTCGTTGTGGAGATGAGTTGTATCAAGTGATCTGGGCTATTTCTACCAAGATCAAAGCCGCCCATGGGAACTGATACCTCCTCAAAATAAGGCAATAAACGGGTATACGCATCAGCCCGACTAAATGTCACCAATCTAATATCCGGGTTTTGAATCAACTTTTGTACATTAGGTGAGTCATAGCCATCTACCAAAAATACTGCATCGATCTCACCCTGCTCGATAGCCTTAACGGCGTCTGCATTACTCATGCTCAATAAATTTGGAGCAGTAGGATTCAATTGGTTCAACTGCAGAAGCCTTACTGCTTGTGCGCGAGTACCACTTCCTAATTGCCCAAGATTGATTCTGAGCTTAGCAATATCCCGATCAGAAATATGCCGGCTTTCATTGAAGACATTCTTGCGATAAAAAATCCACACCGGCTCATAATCAACACTACCAAGAGATTGAACACCAGAAAGATTGTCTGAAGCAATCATGCCGCCTTGTACAAACGCTGCTTGAATGGGATCTTTGCGATCAATTAAATGCTGAAGATTTTCATTGGAGCCACGTGTCTCTACCAGCTTGAGCTCAATCCCCTTTTTTTCAAAGTAGGTGCGATACTTTTCACCTAATACCTTGTAAGACCCACCAATACCGGTGGCCATGAGTACTTTATTTGGGGGCGCAGGCTTGGCAAACCAGATGAGAACACCCAGGGCAAATAGCAATAGAAAGATCAGAGGCCACACTTCTTTTAGTAAGCTTAGGCCACTCTTGATTTCATCTGCAGCGGTTTGATAAACCGCTGATATGTGTTCGTAAATATCCTCTTTAAAGCTGGCCATGAATTTCCTCTTGAGATGTGGCTAGCTTATCACCAAAAAACTGTGTTTTATAGCGTTTAGGGTGGACTTTTAAGCGACTGTATCGCTCTCAGAGCCTTCTGACTGAGGGGTCAGAATGGTTGGATAAGAAACCGCCCAAGTGCCTGGGTAATCGCGGCTGTAATGCAAGCCACGACTTTCTCTACGCATCAAGGCAGAACGCACGATCAACTCAGCACACTCTAGCAAGTTACGTAACTCAATCAGATCTCGCGTAACCTTAAAGTTAGCGTAATACTCCTGTACTTCATAACGTAGTAACTTAATGCGGTGAAGCGCTCTCTCTAAGCGTCGATTGGTTCGCACAATGCCAACGTAGTTCCACATCAATGAACGCAACTCATCCCAGTTATGGGCAATGACCACCTGCTCATCAGCATCCTCTACCTGACTCTCATCCCAAAGCGGCAAACTTGGCATGATCGGCGTTTTTAAACTGGAGATATCTTCTGCTGCTGCCTTACCGATGACTACGCATTCCAATAAGGAGTTGCTTGCCAAACGATTGGCACCATGAAGACCGGTATAGGTTGCTTCACCGACTGCGTACAGTCCTGGTAAATCGGTACGACCTTTGAGATCTGTCACAACTCCACCGCAGGTATAGTGCGCAGCAGGAACAACCGGTATCGGCTCTTTGGTGATATCTAATCCGAGACTCATGCAGCGCGCATAAATCATCGGAAAATGTTCTTTAATAAATGCTTCGCCTAAATGAGTGGCATCGAGATGCACATAATCTAGACCATGCTTCTTCATTTCGAAGTCAATCGCACGAGCAACAATGTCCCGCGGAGCAAGCTCATGACGATCATCGTGCTCTGGCATAAAGCGTGTGCCGTCGGGTAACTTTAATAAGCCGCCCTCGCCACGCATCGCTTCTGTAATAAGGAATGTGCGATCACTGGGGTGATACAAACACGTCGGATGAAATTGAATAAATTCCATATTGCCAACACGGCAGCCTGCACGCCAAGCCATCGCAATACCATCACCTGTAGCAGTATCGGGGTTGCTGGTATAGCGATAGACCTTACCAACGCCGCCTGTAGCTAGTACAACTGACTTTGCCTCAATAGTTTCTACACGATTATTTTTAATATCGAGCGCATAAATTCCATAGCAGCGATTTGGTTTGCTGCGCTGTGTTTTAACATCTAACTGTCGGTTGGTAATGAGATCGAGTGCAATCCAATGCTCCAGGATCTGAATATTTTTGTGGGCTCTTGCCTTATCTAGCAATACCTCATGAATCGCTTTACCGGTCGCATCAGCGGCATGCGCAATACGACGATGACTATGACCGCCTTCGCGCGTTAAGTGCAATCCCATCGGACCTGATTCATCGGCAGTAAAGGGGACACCCTGCTCAACTAACCAACGAATTGCTTCGGCACTTTCTTCAGCAATATAACGTGCGGTAGATTCCACAACGAGACCAGCACCAGCATCCAGGGTATCGGCCACATGAGAATCAATGCTGTCATGCTCTTTATCGACTACTCCAACAATGCCACCTTGTGCCCATGCAGTAGCCGCTTCGCCTAAGCCCCGTTTAGCCATCAAGATCACCGGCTGAGATTCAGCCATATGCAATGCAACGGTAAGGCCGGCTAATCCAGCCCCAATGATCAGGACGGGAAGTTCCGCTTTAGCGGTGGAATTTAAGGAAGGTTTGGAGCTGGCCATAGAAGGATCATTCTAAAGGGTCGTTAGAGATATTCTCTTATTTATCGCTTAATGTCTCGATAGAAATTCTCGTGCGACCCGATGGACTCCAAATATATAAGCCTTAGTCCATCATCCATTGAATACCCAAGCAAATAAAGCTGATTGCTGCTTCTGAACTTAAATACCCATAATTCAGACAAATCGCCCTTCTTTTTTTCCCCGATCGTGGGTTTGCCAGCCACTTGGACTACAGCGTTATCAACATCCTTGGCAGTTTTCTCATTTAGTTTTTTGTATTGTCTTAGGAATCGGCGTGTTTGTGAAACGTCATACGCCATCAAAGCTTCCTAGTGCGGGGCACAAAAGGAGTTGATTGATCCCTGGGCTCAGCCAATGAAGCAAGCGACTCCATAATGAATGAAACGGGTAGATCCGGGTTATCAATTGCTGCCCGTCCTACTTTTGCCCAAAACTCGATTTGCCCTGCAATAGTTCGATGCTCAACCTTAGCTTCTACCTTAGCTAATTCGTATAGATCGTCATCAATTCTTACCGGCATACCCATTTGGACCCCCTTTTTTATATTTTACTACAAAAGTAGCAAGGAAGACTGTAGGTTTTAAATTCAAAAAGGCTCCTTGTGGGAGCCTCTTTGTAATTTACTAGAGTTCTAGCTAGACGTTAGACATTACCTTGGATCCGCCTGGGGCGTTAGTACCATAACCCATGATCTGAGCTACGTCACCACCTTTGACTAACTTCACCGCACAGTACTTGAACTCTGGAATCTTGCCAAACGGATCGAGCGCTGAGTTGGTAATCAAATTAGCTGCCGCCTCATAGTAAGCAAATGGGATAAAGATCACGCCTCTCGGTGTGCCATCGTCTCTTCTAACGTGGATACCAACCTCACCTCGACGAGATTGAACGGTAATCACATCGCCAGCAGTAACGCCAAGCTGAGTCATGTCCTCACCATTCATCGAAACAGTAGCCATAGGCTCAATCGCATCAAGCACTGTGGCACGGCGCGTCATACTGCCAGTGTGCCAATGCTCTAATTGACGTCCAGTAATCAATACAAATGGGTACTCAGTATCTGGACGCTCATTCGCTGGAATGATGTCAGCAGGAACCAGTTTCACCTTGCCATCTGGAGTAGCGAAACTATCATCAAATACGATTGGACGACCTGGATCTTCAGCAGATAAGCATGGATAGGTCACGCTAGATTCTTTTTCCAGGCGATCCCACGTGATACCGTTAATAGCTGCATGCATTGCTTGACGCATCTCGTCATAAACCGCTGCAACACCAGAATCAGGTCCTTGATAGTTCCAATTCAGACCCATACGCTTAGCAATCTCTTGAATAATCCACAAATCAGGCTTTGCATCGCCAGGAGGATTGATTGCTTTCTTACCCATCTGCACCATACGGTCAGTATTGCTTGCAGTACCCACCTTCTCAGGCCAAGCGCTAGCCGGCAATACGACGTCCGCCAAGAGCGCAGTCTCCGTCATAAAGATATCTTGAACTACGAGGAGATCTAATGCAGCCAAAGCATGACGCGCGTGATTTAAGTCTGGGTCACTCATCGCAGGGTTTTCACCTTCGACATACATGCCGCGAATCTTATCTGGATCACTATCAGGAGCCGTGATCTTATGCATGATCTCGACCACTGTGTAGCCAGGTTTCTTATCTAACGGGGTATCCCAGAACTTCTCAAACCAAGCATGTGCCTCTGGATTATCAACACGCTGATAGTTCGGGAACATCATCGGAATTAATCCTGCATCACTAGCGCCCTGTACGTTGTTCTGACCGCGCAGTGGGTGCAATCCTGAACCTGGCTTACCAATTTGACCTGTGATGCTCACTAGAGCAATTAAGCAGCGTGCATTATCAGTGCCGTGAACGTGCTGGCTAACACCCATGCCCCACAGGATCATGGCTGACTTCGTTGTTGCAAACTCTCTAGCTACTTCACGCAATGTTTCTGCTGGAATACCGCAGATTGGTGCCATCGCTTCAGGGCTGTAGCCCTTAATATTTTCTTTTAAGGCTTCAAAATTGTTTGAGCGATTTTGAATAAAGTCTTTATCAACCAAGCCCTCTTCAATAATCGCGTAGATCATGGCATTGAGCATCGCCACATCAGTGTCTGGCTTAAATTGCATGGTGCGCCATGCATGCTTACTAATCTCTGTCGCGCGTGGATCGCACAACACGATCTTGGCACCACGTTTAGCGGCATTCTTAAACCAGGTAGCAGCTACAGGATGGTTTGCCGTTGGATTAGAGCCTATCAAGAAAATCATGCTGGAATGCTCAACGTCATTCACTTGATTACTTACCGCACCAGAACCAACACCCTCCAATAACGCAGCAACAGAGGAAGCATGGCAAAGACGTGTGCAGTGGTCTACGTTATTACTACCAAAACCAGTGCGTACCAGTTTTTGGAATAAATAGGCTTCTTCGTTGCTACCTTTTGCAGAGCCAAAGCCCGCCAATACCTTATTGCCGTATTGATCTTTGAGTTTCTTCAGTCCGCCGCCAGCAACTTCCAAAGCTTCTTCCCAAGTCGCTTCACGGAAGATGTCAGACCAATCTTGCTTGCCTTCAAGCATGGACTCATCTTTAGCAACACCCGCCTTACGGATTAATGGCTTAGTGAGACGTTGAGGATTATGGATGTAATCCATACCAAAACGACCCTTAACGCATAAACGATTGTGGTTAGCAGGTCCATCACGACCTTCAACACTGACAATCTTCTCATCCTTAACGTTGTATGTAATTTGGCAACCGACGCCACAGAATGGGCAAACAGAATCTACCTTACGGTCGACGGTTTGCGAACCAATTAAACCCTTAGGCATCAATGCGCCAGTTGGGCAAGCTTGAACGCACTCGCCACAAGCTACGCATGTGCTGTCACCCATCGGATCATTCAAGTCAAAAACAATTTCACTATGACCGCCACGCATGGCGTAACCGATCACATCATTAACCTGCTCTTCACGGCATGCACGTACGCAACGATTACATTGAATGCACGCATCTAAGTTCACCGCCATTGCTGGATGTGAAATATCACTACTGACCTTCTCACGACGCAGCGCTTTGAGTTCAGGACGCACAGTCACATCCATGCGTGCCGCCCAAGTACTCAGCTCGCCATGTTGATTCTTTTGCTCTTCTTCTTTGCTATCACCTACCCACTTGAAGCCTTCGTCAGGCATATCGGAGAGGAGCATCTCCAAAACCAATTTTTGACTCTTGATTGCGCGTTCGCTATTGGCTTTAACTTCCATTCCAGGAGTAGCGCTTCTGCAGCAACTAGGTGCCAAGGTACGTTCGCCATTAATCTCGACTACGCAAGCGCGGCAGTTGCCGTCTGGGCGATAGCCATCTTTAAAGCACAGGTGGGGAATATCGATTCCGTGACGTTTAGCAGCTTTAAGAATTGTTTCGCCTTCATAGGAAACAATCGTCTGGCCATCTAGCTTGAACTCAACGGTTTGAAATTCGAGTTCTTTGGGATTTGTGGGTGCGTTCATGTTTGTCTCGTTATTCCCTTTTTATGCAACTTCTTGCGGGAAATATTTATGAATACAACGAATAGGGTTTGGTGCAGCTTGGCCAAGGCCACAAATAGAGGCATCCACCATTACTGTGGCTAAGTCTTCTAACGTTTCTTGATCCCACGATTTAGCTTGCATCAATTGAGCTGCCTTGCCAGTGCCGACTCGACAGGGAGTGCATTGACCACAACTCTCATGCTCAAAGAAATGCATCACGTTCAAAGCCATGTCACGCGCTTTATCTTGATTACTGAACACCATTACTGCAGCTGAGCCAATAAAGCAGCCATAGGGTTGCAAAGTATCAAAGTCGAGTGGAATGTCATTCATAGTCGCCGGCAAGATACCGCCCGATGCACCACCAGGCAAATACCCATAAAACTGGTGGCCATCTTGCATGCCACCACAGTACTCATCGATCAACTCTTGAATCGTGATACCAGCCGGTGCCAGCTTGACGCCGGGGTTCTTCACGCGCCCGCTGACACTGAAGCTGCGCAAACCTTTGCGGTCATGACGACCGAAGGAACTAAACCACTCTGGACCACGTTGCACAATATCGCGCACCCAATACAGAGTCTCAAAGTTGTGCTCTAGTGTTGGTCGACCAAATAATCCTACTTGAGCGATATATGGAGGACGCATACGCGGCTCACCCCGTTTACCTTCGATACTTTCAATCATCGCGGATTCTTCACCGCAAATGTAAGCACCAGCACCGCGACGCAATTCAATAGTAGGCAATTTAAATGGGGGATTGGCTTTTAACTTTGCTAATTCAGCCTCGAGCAATTCGCGGCAGCCATGGTACTCATCACGCAAATAGATATAGCAAGCATCAATTCCCACAACGCTTGCTGCAATCAATAAACCCTCAAGGAAACGATGTGGGTCACGCTCTAAATAAGTACGGTCTTTAAAAGTTCCTGGCTCACCTTCATCAATGTTTACCGCCATTAATTTAGGAGCTATTTGATCCTTCACAATCCGCCACTTACGACCTGCAGGGAATCCTGCGCCGCCAAGACCACGCAAACCTGAACTCTCCATTGCCTTAATGATGCTCTCAGCATCTTTCTTGCCTTCGAAGATTTCTTTAGCTAAAGCGTACCCGCCTTGCGCACGATAAGACTCATAGCCAACGTAATCCGGTGACACTGCCTGCATCTCACCTTGAGGTGAAACGCCCTGCTCTGCTAAAGATGCTGGATCAAAGTTAGCATCATCTTTAGCCATTGGATGGGTAGTTAAATTATTCTTTACCGCAGCAGCTACTTTATCTGTAGTAGCAAATAGGACTGGATACTGATGGACCACTGCTACAGGCGCCTGCTCACAACGGCCTACGCATGGGGCTGCAGCGACTTTAATATTGGGGTTGCCTAAGATGCTCGGCAACCTAGCTAACAGATTTTGCGCGCCGGCTAGTTCACAAGCGATGCCGTCACAAACACGAATGAGGATGTCGGCTACAGGATCATTACCGCGTACTACTTCGAAGTGGTGATAAAAAGTAGCAACTTCATACACTTCTGCCATAGGCAAATTCATTTCTTTTGCCAAAGCAACTAAATGACGATCATGCAATGCACGATATTCATCATTGAGTTTATGCAGGTTCTCAATGAGTAAGTCACGACGATGCGGTGCGTTTCCAATTAATTTGCGAACATCGGCTATAGAGGCATCATCAGCTTGACGACCTTTTAAGTTACTCTTACGACGAATGGTTTCCCTCAAATCATCAGCAGTTGCAACAGCAATCGCTTTGACTTCTCCAGAAGGCTTGGGATGATTCATATTTTGTAGTCTCTAATTTTTATAGGTACGGCTATTTTTGACCCTGCTTAAAAGCAGAGCATTTTTTTAATTTGCGCATCCAAATTCAGTTTAGCCACGGGCTAAACCAGCTTGGTATATGCAAAATAACGCTTTATTTTGGGTTATTTATACCCCCAAGTCCTTGACGGCGCTCAAGGACTTGAATTTAGGGTTTACCCTACTAGATTGGGGATATGGAAGGCTTGTCGCCAGGCGGTAAAGAGTAATCCAATTTGCGCTCATACACTCTTGCTTTATAGCAATCCTGATAGCCTTTGCTACCGATTTGCCAGCCAATTGAGGTGCAATCATCTTGAGCAGCAGACTCGATGGAGCCGCAAGCCGTAAGGCCAAAGGAAGCAATCAAGGTCAGGATGGAGAAAATACGCATTTTTGTTGAATTCATGACCTCAAGTCTACTTGATTCTGATCTCGATATCGAGCGGAATACCCTCTTTTCCGGCCTCAGTGGTCTTAACCTCACCCAAAGTAATGCGATCTTTTAGGCTGGAATCTGCCTTGACCATAAAGCTGTAAGCTTGCTGCGCCCTAGCTCTCGCTAAGTCCTTTAGCTCGAGCTCAGTGACCTCTATTCCAGCAATTAACTCATCATGCAACTGCTCATTGCGTTGCTCGCCTTCTGGCAATGTCAAAAGGCGCTGCCCAAGCTTAATACGACCGATGTATTGCGCATAAGCCGACCTTAGGCCCGACTGAATTCGGGGATCAGACAAACTTGGTGACGGAATCGGCTCACCTGGCGTTAGCTTGAATCCAGCATCCTGCAAAATGGCCATATCTGCTTTTGCTCTGGCAAGTGCTTTTTTATCCTGAACGGGATCATAAGTGCCGATGATCTCCAGACTGGAATTAGGTCGCTTTGCAAGATACTCACCAAACTTTTCTAGGCGATCTTGATCAACCACTAAGAACACCGCTTCACCAGGTACAGCATTAACCCCTTCTTCACTGCCTAGGCCCACTAAAGCGGCAAGCGCTCTAAATGGTGCGGTAACGACATTAGTTAAGACATTGCTAATAGCCTGCCAAACCAATCCACTAGCACTAAATTCTGGAGAATCAACATTACCGGCAATACGAACCGTGACATCAATAGTGTCATCAGAATCTTCTAACAATGCTATGGCTAAACCTAGCGGTAATTTTTTACCTTTAAAGTCGGGTACCTCATCACCTAAGGTCACCTTCTTGATGATGATCTGGTTACTGCCATTTAACTCGCCATCCTTTGCACGGTAATTTAAGTTGAGGTTTAAGCGACCGCTGGTAATTTGATGGCCAGCAAATGTCATCACGGCTGGGTTAAAAGCATTGAGGGGTAAGTTACGGAAAGTCATCAAGATATCGTGATTGCGCCTTGGGTCTTCAAAAGATGCCTGCCCTTTAACCCGCATACTTCCTGAACCTGCAATAACACCATCCATCGCCACAGTGGCAGAGCGCCCCGGGACATTACTAACACCCAAGAGAGTGGCGTTGAACTTCTTCACATCGACCTTCAAGTTGGGGCGCATTGCCAAATCCGAGTAAAAAACTTCTCCGCCTTTGAGGTTGACTGAACGTATATCTAAATTCAAGGGGGAAGGATCATCAGGTTTAGTAGTAACTGCAGACTCAGACTTTGTTTGTGATTCTTGCTTCGCAAACAATCTTCTGAAATTAGAAAATCCTTCTTCATTAATTTCAAACTGAAGGGTTGGTGAATTCACAGTCAGCTCGTTAATGGAAAGACTGTTGATGGTCGTATGCTTTGATTTAAGACTTTTGTATTCAAGCTGAAGAATATCGGCCATCTTCCAAACAATCAAAGGCGTCTTTTGTCCTTTTTCAAGAATTGCCAAATCCGCTATATGAATATCACCAGTTACCGCATCGGTATCGCCTCCAAACTTCACAGCGAGCTCTGCATTCATGAGGCCACTTTGAGCAATCAACTCTTTATTGGCAGGCAATAACGGAATCAGGGGTGCCATTGCTAGATCTTGAATATCTAACTTACCGTCAACCGATTTAGATTCGGTATTGAAATCCCAATGGGAGCGCACAACGCCATCATCGAGCTTCACATTGAGTTGCACACCCAAATTACCAGGTCTTGGATTATCCAATCCACCTGTAATCGCTACTTGTTGATAGGTAATAGTTTTATTAATACCAGGCACCAGCACTTGAAGAGCGCCAAGACTGAAGTCATATTGACCTCGTACGCCACTTACCTCGCCTTTTTTGTCGTAGTTAGCAACTTGGAGCAGCTTCAAGGTAAAAGGCTTAAGGTCTTCCTTGAGTTGGCTTGCTTCATCAAGCAAACTTAAGGAAGCAGAGCGAACCAATAATTGCTTAATGGATATTTTGAGAGGATTCTTGGGTTCAGTAGAATCATTGGGTGGCATTGACTTCTCAATTGCTGCAATCAATTCTTGCCAGTTCCAGACTCCTGAATGCCCCCCTTTGGATAATCTCTTCTCCATTAATATCTTGGGCTCTTCTAGCAAGATCTCATCAAAACCAAGCTCACCTAAAACTAGCTTAGTCCATTGAAGAGAAACGGTGAGTCTTTTAAATTGCAGCAACTTAGATCTGCCCTCTTTGGCCAAATGCAGGCCTTCAAGCTCCAGCCTCAGTCTGAATGGAGAAATGCTGAGATCTTGATAGGTGATCTCATAACCAATCTGGCCAGCAAATTGCGATACTGACTTCTTGATAAAAGCCGGTGCAAAAAGGTGAGCGCCTACCCAAAACAAAATTGCGCAGGAGCACACCAAGATAGCAATTCTCGTGAGCCAAATCTTTAGACGAGGAGATTGAATGAGCACCATTTCCGTAAACACAAAGCCTTGAATAAAAAAGCTAATGCATTTCCTTATTGAGGCGCTGGTGGGAAGCCTACTTTTTGTTGCCACATATTATTAAACACATGAATGACTGGCTTCTCATATACGCCCGCTTTGGTGTATGGCTCATCACTTAACCATGCATCCAGATCTGCTCTGCTCGGAAAATCGATTGCAATCAAACTTCCTAAAGTAGTTTTGCCATCCTCTGATGTGAGGGGACCAGCGAAGGCCATACGATCAGCCATTTTTGCCAAATAAGCGCGGTGCTCTGGTCGAACTTGCACTCGCAAGTCTGCAGTACCGGGGCGATCCATCAATAGCATTGTAAAAATCATCGTATTTCTCCGCTTTCTAATTCGTTTTATCTTAATTACCTACCAAGATATTACGGGATGTTAAAAACAAAAAACCACCCGAAGGTGGTTTTGCTACTACTTGGCGGAAGGGGCGTCTATAAATGGGCCCTCCGAAGAACTCCATCATTGCCCTGAAACCCTTTATCTATATAGGTTTTTTGGTTAACCACACTCCCGACTAGCCCTCTCTAATCCACTAAAATCTATGCATTGGTGGTGGGTACAGTGGTGGGTAGAGAACGGGACATTGAGGCTTGGAAGAAGGTAAAAAAATCAGCTTTACGGCACGAGGTCTTGGGTCAATCATAAGTCCTGGGTACCATGCCGACCCTGAATCAAAGGGTCTATATATCCAAGTATCAAAAGGGGTAAATAGCTTTAAGCGTAGCTGGATTTTTCGCTACACCAGCCCCACTCTATTTAAAAGACGTGAAATGGGTCTGGGATCCCTGGAGGCCAGATCTTTAGCTGATGCGCGCCGAAAAACTCTTGAATTGCGTCAACTGGTCATGGATGGCATCGACCCGACCGAGGATCGCTGTAAGGCTAAAAGCAAAAGAATTGCAGCTTTTGATAGTGGCATCACCTTTAAAGAAGCTGCCGAACTCTGTATCGAGGCCAGGAAAGCGGAATGGAAGAGCTCCAAGCACGCTGACCAATGGAGAAATACGATTGCCACCTTTGCATATCCCGAGATAGGTGAATTACGCGTAGACCAGATCAACACCAGCCATATCGCCAAATTACTAGAGCAAGAAATTAAAAAGAAGAATGGCGCTGTTGAGGGTACGTTTTGGAATGTACGTACCGAGACCGCCACTAGGGTTAGACAACGCATTGAGGTGATTTTTGATTGGTGCAAGGCCCATGAGTACATCAAGGGAGATAACCCGGCACGCCTAAAAGGTGCGTTAGGACATTTACTGCCTAAGGCTAAAAAGATTCAGAAGAAGAGCCATCACCCCGCCCTACCGTTTCAGCGGATTGGGGAATTTGTAAAAGATCTTCGTGAACACAATGGTTATTCTGCCTTGGCATTGGAGCTATTGATTCTGACTGCCACTCGCACAAGCGAAGTCATTGAAGCCAAGTGGGCTGAGTTCAATTTAGAAGCTAAGGTATGGGTAATTCCTGCGGCGCGAATGAAGGCCGGCAAAGAGCATCGCGTTCCACTAAACGCTAGGGCAATGGAAATTCTTGAACATCTCAAAACAATTAGTGTGAGTGGTTATTTATTTCCAGGAGCCCTGCATAAAGAAGAATCTCATCTTTCTAATATGGCGCTACTGTCTATGATGAGAAAGATGCCAAAGTATTCTGGATATGTTCCCCACGGCTTTAGATCAACATTCAGAGATTGGGCGGCCGAGACTACTGACTATCCGAATGAAACCGTTGAGCTAGCTTTGGCACATACCATAAAAAATAAGGCTGAGGCTGCATATAGAAGGCAGGATCAGCTGGAGAAGCGGATTAGATTGATGGGTGACTGGGTAAAATATATTCAGAACACTTAATCATTTGAAGACGCAGTTAATTCAACGTGAAATCTTCATCATGTTCACTCGCAGCTATATTAGTTATTTGTTTCCGTCCATTTTTTCCATAATTTCGCCTTGCCGATGCCAGCACACGAGATAATTCATTGCGAAAATCTATACTACGCTCCTCAAGAGGATCACTACACCACTGGGCTGGAAGCCCTCGTTTATGACTTTCTACAATTATTGGCTTAAGAGACTCATGCATGTAGTTATAAAAAACTTCCGCCCTTCGAACGCGATACCTAAGTCGCGCTACCGTATCCCTCTCCGCCTCTATTTTATGACTTAAATCACGCAATTCTTGCCACGCCTTGATATCCGAGATATATGTATCGAACATCATATTTTCAATGAATGTGAAATTTGCCAAAAGTTCGCGAATAACATAGCCACCAAATCGCGAAGGAACAAAGCTAGATGCAATTGTTGGATCACCATGATTGGCTGTAAATAGAAATCTATGCTTACAAAGATCACCTAAAATTCTTTCTGTATAGCTGTCCCCGAAGCCAATTCTTCTCAAATTTTCACAAATCGTTGCACCATCTATAAAAACAAAATTTGATTCAGAGGCATAAGCAACTATTGAAGCTAAAACAAATAACCTAAGGGGCTGCGCCTGGTTAATGGAAATTTTTGAGTCGAAAGGATTTCCAATCGGCGAGGATTCCTCAGAGTAAACTGGTTTTGTACCCAAAATAATCGCACGAAAAGCTTCGTGGCGCGGCAAAATATACTTGCCAGTATGTTTATGGTATTCAATTGCTCGACCTGGATTTGTATAACCCCTTTCAAGAAACTCTCTAGTCATTCTAAGGGCGAGACGAACATCCTCGGTTGCCAATACTTCTATTCGCGTTCCAATTTCAGTGCCTAGAACCGATCCTTGCAATAAGTCAACAATTTGTGATGCATCCTCAACCTGCACTCGCGCCCCATTCTCCGCAATGAACTCTCCTTTTTTTCCAGAAGCGAGATGCTTAACCAGTGAGAAACGCTTTGATAGCACTGACGCAATTCTTGGAGGATCTATCTGCACCGCCTCAAAATCAAAAGCATCAATGACCGGGGAATTTCTATGTTTGGTAAAAGTGCTTTGTCGCAAAGATAGAACTAAATTTAAAGATAGACTTCTAGCGATGGCAAATGCTTCTGTAAGTAATCTTGATTGAATCTCTTCATCCTCTATTTGATCAACGTTATCAATAACGAGAAAGAATGGGGTTTTCCCAGTGGCATACTGAAGAATTCTTTCAACATATGGATTTACCTTTTGATAGTCATCCATAATTGTGTCGTTTATGCGTTTATTGACCTCTTCCTCACTTGCGTTACCCACTGCCAAAACCTTCCGCAACGCTTTAATATCACTGGAATAAGCGTGCTTTATACACCGCTCCGAATCCGATAAAAATGGGTCCTCATTTATGTAATCGCGAAGAGATCGAAAAATAAATTCAGTTGCTGAAATACTGGGTGAATTAACTAAAAAATCTAAGTGCAGCCAATGTGGGTATGGTTTGGATACATCTGTAATGAATAGTTCTTTTAGCCTCACCTTTCTCATATAGTGCAAGAAAGTAGTCTTACCCGCTCCAACCGTACCAAGTAGCAAAATAGCCAATGATTTTTGATTGTTACCAGCAGAGACCTGAACTTTTTTAAAAAGCACCTCCGCATCTCTGCTTCGCATGGGCCTTAAAGTTGAGCCTCCAATAGGAGATTCCCTTCTTGTTATATGCATTCTAATTTTATGATCAAATTTCATTGTTTCTGGGGTTGCAACATAGCAACGCTCAAACGAATCATCATCAAGATCAACTACAGAATCAGAAAATGCAGTGATGACTTCTTGTTCGATAATTGGGAAGATCGGATTACTCAGACCCTGCCTAGCATTCGAAGCAAAAAAGCTGCCCAATTTTCTGTTTTCCGTTTGATTGGCAACACGCCCCAGAAGAGCCGTCTCCAAGCTCCCTGAAATTACCGACTCTCGACTCAATAGGTCATAGAATTCTTGATAACTCTCATTTAGCAACTCGTCCAGAGACCAAAATACTAAAGCTGTGGAGTCATTAAACTTAACTTGGTCGTGTCGTTGAGCTGGAAATATGGCCCATGTTGCCCCATTTGTTGCCACCGCAAAATCAATAGCAAATTTTCTTGCATAATCTCGAGCTTGTATGATTGCTTCTCCAAGTTCGCTCTGCAAAAAACTATTCGATAGTTTTACCCGTCGATTACCGGGGGTTATGGAAAAACTGGCACCCACCTTTTTTGCCTCGACAACAATTGCTGCGTTTGCAGTTTTCAAAATATAGTCAGAGTAAGTGGTGCTCCCATCTTCTGTAACATGCTCTTCGGGTGAAATATCTTCATCAAGCCACCCCAAAACATCTCGAAGAATTCGGTCAATAACCTTAAGTCGAGTAGATGCTTCATTAGCATTGTTTAAGAGAATATTTTTATATGAGCCAAGTATCTCTCTTGTGACCTCTATTTTCATAAATTTGACCTAAGCTGTATATTTTAAATTTAAGATAATCAACAGGATACATAAAAATAAGGTTAAGTTACAAAAAATTCACTGGGAATAATTGCGAATAACAAATCCAAATAGAATCAATTCCTCTCAAAATGAGGCACATCCACAAATCCCTTGAAATTCCCGCCCCATCTATTTTTAGGGCTTAGGCTTTCCCAGTATTCACCTACAGTTCGTATTAGCTCTTTATCCCAAACAAGCTTTCCATTCCAGAAGAAGTTCAGATCAATAGCGCACCGCCTTAGGTGATTGCTATTCATAGTCTTTGATCTACCCGTCTTAAAGTAGATTTCTTGTTGCTCTGGTGAGCGCCAAAGCTCTCCTCCTGTAATGACCCACCCTTCCGCAGTAGCAAACTGAATAAGCCTACTCACATCGATCAAGAATGCGGCTTGCTCCGCAACCAAACCACTCACGCCTTTACTCACTGCGGCTCTTCCTTGTTTCTGGGACTATTCATGCGCATCTCAAAGATCTTCTCTACAGACCTTCCCCCAAAATAAGCCAGCATGACTAATTGACCCCATTCGCCAAGGAGTTTTACATAGGCTTCATTGATATCAATCCCCATGGCGGATAGCAAAGCGAATAAGAGGTAAGCAGTGAGGATATAAACCAAGGTTCCCGGTCTGATGTTCTTCGAGAGCTTTGAATCGCTACCCATATCCGATTGCCAACGATTAGTGGCATTGTCTTGTGAAGCTCGATGCATCTCTGCTAGAAGCTTTGATTCCTCTATTTCAAGTTCTTTTTGCTTTAGGGTGTATTGCAACAAGAGTTGCTCTTGTTCAATCTCTAACTGCTTTAGCTTAATGAGATCTTCCTGACTGGGGTTGTCAGGAATGCGCGCCCCAATCTTGCTCTCAATAAATTCCTTGCCTTTAGCCTGAACTGCACCCGCAAGCAGACCAAGGCCATTGACGGCCAAGGTTTGTACTAGAGAGGTGATGATTGGAAGCATGTCATTAGCTCTTTTCTTGATGCTCGAGGGTATGAATAAGTATGGAAGTCCACCGCCCCACTACCGCCAAGGCTTTTAATTGGTGTTGGCAGTGGGGCGCAATTAAGCGCGCCCACACACCATCGTTACTTCAACACCCACAGCCGCACCCAAACACTGGCCGCTAGCGGCGATCTTCCCCACTGCTAGCGTTTCTTGGCTCCTTTGCTTTCTTGTGTTGAATCTAGCTCGTGAGCTTTTTCTAATGTTTGCTCTTGAACCGGGAGTTTTCCTTCGGCCATTAGCCCCTCTACTATTTCCATTAGGCGATCACCGTCATCCTCACCAAAGACTTTTGCTACGACCTCATGGCCATACTTAGCGCATAGACGGTCGTACTCCTGCTCTGGAGTAATAGTGGTCTTTGATGGGCGCTCGAACACCGTGACGTTCTCGCGCCCAAAGAGATTGCGAAGGATATTGGTCTCATATGGCGGGACATACACATGGATAGTTGTGAAGGCATCCCGGCGCACTACCGCTTCCACCTCTTTAATTTGGAAGTCACTATGAATGAGTTCTTTGTGGTTCATATTGATCTTCCTTATTGAATCGCCAATACCGCATGGGCATTCGCTCGAGAGATTGATAAAGCGCAGCGTAGGTTCACCATGGCGTACATCGCCAAGGTATCGTGCGGACGGATGGGGGCAACGATGTCTAGATCGTCGTCACGCAGCTTCATAAAGCGAGTATTGAGGAAATAGCAGCGCTTACTCCATTCCACCGTGCGATTGGCCATGGCATCAAGCTCATCAAATTGAGGATCCCAGATGATCTCCACGCCTTTAAAGGCAAGGCCTGTGTTTACTCCGGCTCCTACGCCTGCATCGATGTACTTGGTCTCACCAGATCCAGCAATATGAGTCACTGTGACTTGCTTGCGATAGGTATCAATGAACTTACCCCCAGCGATGATGAAGTCCGGGCTACCGCCATGCTTAATACATTGACGCCACCCAGTCTCCATCTCACCCACTAAGTTCCCTGGCGATGTTGATGCAATGTCCTTGACTGCGTAGTTACGCCAGTAGCTTGCTTTGGCTCGATCGATACCACCAACTGTGCCGGCATCCGGTGCCAGGCTGACAAGACTATCTAAGCCAACTACCGCATCAGCGCCATGTGAGCCGTCGCGGTGAAGTTCTAAGTCCAGCTTATTGAGAAAGCCTTCTCTTAAGACTTCTAACTGCTCATCCAAGAGGTTGATGAGTTGTACGCGCTCGTTGTATTCCAGCTGGAAACCTCGCGCCCCACCCTCACGCACTTTGATGCCGTTACTGAATAATCGGTCATAGTCGATATAGAGGCCATCCACCGCTCTACGCCATGGGAATGAGGCTTGCTCAGTCGTATTACGTTTATTGAACTTGACTGTCTCTTCGCCAAAGGCCCAGCTAAAGTTACTACCGTGTTCTTTACGGATGTTCTCGACTACGTTCTGTTTTGCGCCCAATAAGCTCTTACGACCCTCCATCAGTTTTTTAAGGAAAGGTCTCTCTACAGCGATTTGATCGACCGGTAAATTGCGCAAGTACTCATCCAAGGAAACCTTGGCTAACTCTTGCAAGTCTGTATTTGAAATTGGCATATGCCACCCCTATCAATGTATTTATCTATTCGTGAATTGGTTGGCCTCATTCCAATTGATAGAGCGTGAACCTATCCATTACTACGCTGCTAGTCGCGACTCTAGCTTTTACGCGATGGTATGAAGCAGTAGATTGAGTGGTTAGCTCTCACTACATAAATTGATTATTGGGGTGCTTGGTGTGGAGTTTGGATATTTCTGGGGTTTTTATTAGCAATACACACACCCCTGCTTCTATGGTTAAGGCTCCTTTTTGTCACCTTAACCATCGAAATAGTGTCCTTTAGCCCTCGCACATCAAGGTAAGCTTCGCCACCCCTCCGGGGTGACCTTGATTTTATTGATACCTTAGGTATTTTTAATATTCTTTTAACCCATTGTTTTATATGGTTTTTTAACTCTTAATTTATGTTGCATTTGTCCGATATTTGTATATAATTTAAGGACTATGAAAGCACTAGTTAACGCCAAAATCCCTCTCAACGCGCTGATTGCTCGGCGCATTAGCCGTAGCCAAGCCGATAAGGTTTGGACGGCAAAGGATTTTCTCGACTTAGGCAACCGTAGCGCGGTAGACAAAACCCTTCAGCGCCTCACCAATAAAGGTGACTTACGTCGCATCGATCACGGCCTATACGATCGTCCACGGGTTAATCCATTAACCGGCAAAACATCTCAGCCCAACTACCAGAATGTGATCTGGGCTATTGCTAGGCGCGATAGCGCGCGCATGCTCATTGATGGCATGACTGCCGCTAATGACTTAGGGCTAACTAATGCCGTTCCAGGCAAGGTTATCGTGCATACCGACGCACGCATCAAGCCCGTTCAAATTGGAAACCTCACTATTCAATTTAAGTTGGCATCACCTAGTAAGTTAATCTGGGCTAATCGCCCTGCTATGCGTATCGTTCAGGCACTTCACTGGCTCAAAGATGGGATCAAGCAAAAAGATCCTTCCGCTCAAGCTGACATTAAAGCCGCCTTATCTAGAATATTTAATGACCCAAAGGCTGGGGCAAGTATTGCGCGAGACCTCAAGAAGGATCTATCGCACTTACCAGCATGGATGCACCCTTTACTAAAGGGTCTTTCTAGCGATTTACCCCAAATTGCACTCTCTCATTAAACTGAGGGCAAATGAATAGTAATTTCCTTAAAGTACTTCAGGCTAGCGAAAGCGATCGGCGCAATCTCTTTTTAGAGACTGCCGTTCGCTTAGGTACGCCATTACGTAATGTTGAAAAAGACTTTTGGGTCTGCTTTGTCTTGGATTTATTGTTCAACGGCAAATCTGATGGTGAGCCCAGATTACTTTTTAAGGGCGGCACTTCCCTTTCAAAAGCTTATGACTTGATCTCACGCTTTTCTGAAGATATTGATATTACGGTGTATCGGGAAGATATCGGCCATTCAACTGATATAGCAACAATACAAGGCTGGGGCAGAAATAAGCGAAACGAGTACTTGGATACTATTAAGACTGCTTGCTCTGCCTATATTCTTGGCGCTCTGAAAGATCGCCTTACCTTACAAATTCAGAACGAATTAAACGAAGCTGGCATCTCGATGCCTGCTCTTAAGGTTGTCATTGATGTCACCGATAAGGATCAACAGACCTTACTAGTTGAATATCCATCGCTAGAGGCTTCGGGTAAGGATGACTATATTGAATCCAAGGTCAAGATTGAAGCTGGCGCCAAATCAGCGTTAGATCCCAGCAGACTCATCACAATCAATCCCTACGTTGCTCAAGAATTTATCGGCGGCGACTTGAGCGTGCCGAATGTGAATTGTATAGCGCCAGAAAGAACCTTCTGGGATAAGGCGGTCATCGCTCATGGTTTGCGCGCCCGGTTTGAAGCACGGGGAAGCCTAAGGAACGATGGCAATCGCATTTCTCGCCATTACTATGATCTGCATATGCTTTTGAATAATGCAGTTGGTCAAAATGCCATCAAGGATATGAATCTTGGTAAAGAATGCGCCCTTCATGCATCTATCTTCTTTTTTGATAAAGACTCCAAACAAAGTGTTGCTGCAGAAGGTAGTTTTTTAATCTACCCTAGCGATGACATGATTCCTGCGCTCCGCAGAGATTACGAGCAAATGTCCACAATGATTTTTGGTCAAACCCCTACGTTTGATGAAATTCTAAAAACTATTCAATCGGCATCAGCACAACTTCAGGGTAACTAATACCCCGAAGTTGTTAACTTTAGATCCCCATATTACCTAGATGCTGGGCAATTCGATCCATTGGATTACCTGCGCTTGCCAATGGCGCCCCCAATGTTGAGGTTCGCGCCCGAATAGGTTGAGGGCTATGGGTTGCTATAGGCTTGATGCCTCCAAAACTAGGCTCGGGCCTTCCAATCGCCTCATAGATAGATTCAATCATGGTCTGCCACTGCTCTGGTTGATTGCTCTGCACGAAGACTTGCATGTAGAACGGGTCTGACATGTATTTGTTAAAGCAGATCGCCTTATCGGTGTGATCGATTTCATCAGAGCGGGTATTTAAAAACTTGAGCATTTGCAGTTTTGCTTCTGAGACTAATTCGGAAGGCTTTTTCTGACTAGCGGCGATAGTCATCACATTGCCTACGAGTTTGCTTTCTATTTCGTATTTGCGAACTGCATCCTGAAGTGTGGCCACCATAGATTGCAAA
Source organism: Polynucleobacter ibericus (assembly GCF_018687955.1). NCBI lineage: Bacteria > Pseudomonadati > Pseudomonadota > Betaproteobacteria > Burkholderiales > Burkholderiaceae > Polynucleobacter > Polynucleobacter ibericus. The sequence goes on from NZ_CP061309.1 coordinate 1,076,091, forward strand.
TCAACAACCTGCTTTTCTAGGTCACGTTTTTCATTAATAACTTTCTGAATACGTTCACATCCTCGCTTTGATTTGATACCGCCAGAAGATTCTGTATTAACACTAGGCTCGGCATCGGGAATCGAATCCGTGGGCCCTGATTTCAATACCCGCTTAATTAGATCTTCACCAGTTTCGATTTGAGCCGCAGTTTGTGAATGCGCATCAACAATGATGGCTGCTGGCGCAGGCAACAATTCACCTAGGTCATGGGCTTGTGGTGCCGCCTTATCTGCTGAAGCGGGCATAAAGGCTGGCACATGCACTTCACCTTTAACAGGTGTAAATATGGGCTCGGGCTCTAGAGCTTCTGACTCCTCTTCTAATACTTCACCCTCATCAATATCCTCAGATAACTTGGCAAGAGATGCATTAGGGGTCTTACTTAAATCATCTAGTAAGTTGGTTGCTTGGCTCCGACCCTGGCTCTTACGTTCCGCCTTTTGTGTTTGTTGTATCTGAGCGCTACGCCCCTTATCTAATTGAGCTTCTGCCTGCCTAGCCTTTGCTTGCGCTATCAATTCAAGCGCGCGCTCTTCTCTTGCCTTATTACGCCTGGCGGCACTCTCGGCGGCATGCTTCTCATAGGCTTCTTTTTCAAGTCGCTCACGCTCTTTCTTGGCCTCTCTATCCTGCACTCTTTGAATTGAGCCACCCTTGCTTAGTACCTCCGACTTAAAACCTTCGACCTCATTTGCTACTTGCGTCATTGCCTGTCTCCTCTTTTAATAAGTTGCTGCTGCAATTCATTTCAGCGTTTGTCTTTTGCCTTCGTTCAGAAAACCAATTCATTCCTAAATTTGGGTCGTCATCGCGTGACCATCCCTCCGTTTGCCTTTCTACATTCGGTATAAATAGATTTGAATCGATACGATCGTCATACCGCAAGAGAGTCTCCTGTAGGAGATTACGGATATGCTCGTAATCCATTCCTCTGGCTTGTAGGTTTTGTATCTGAATTGATAGATTCGTAATCATGGGTAAAACCTTGAGCCAGCTCTCTTTGTCTTCTATTCCGTCTGGTGCGCCGGTAGTACCTGCACGTATTCGTAGATCAACCATGTCAAAGATTCGGTCTTTGGTGAGTTCTGGCCAGTCATAGGTTTTCTCCATGGTCATGACTAGCTCACCATTAATCATGGTGGTCTTAGTACTTGGTGGCCCCATGTAGCGCTCCACCTGTTCTTTAGTGAGCTCTTGCAAAAGTACTTGGGCGCTGTATTGGGCTATCTCTTGTAGCCAATCTTCTATCTGGTCTTTGAATTCAAATACGCGCCCAGATAAGGCTCTTTGCAAGATGTTGGCTTCGGTGGCTGTCTTGGGTCGCACGACGGTGGAGCGCGCAGCATCTTGAAGGCCAGTGACTTGCTCCCAGTCATAACGCACTGCGCTGGTGTCATAGACAATCGGGTCGATCTTGGGATGCCCTCTAGGGATGATGACTTGGTTTAGAGGCTTACCTTCAGTATCGACAATCGTGATCTCACCGAATCTTGAATCCGAGTGCTTTTTGATGGTCTTTTCATTGATATCGGCTGATGCTACCCACCCCGGAATGCAGAGGTCTCGATGTTGATTAAACCGATCCCTGGCTTCGTTATGTTCATCCTGCAATCGCTCAGTCAGATCAACCAGGCTTGGACCAACGAACTGACCATCGACTACTTGGTATGGCAATAAGAAGAATGGGTACCAGCGCTCTCCTGCCCTGGGTGGTGAATAAGGTGCACGAAGCCATTCAGTCGCGCCCTCCACCATGGTGTAAACACGTTGGGTGGCTCTATCCCAGATCTCTAGCACTGCTATTTGCTGATCATCAGTCACTAAGCCTGAACCAGCATTCATCTGCATTGAGGCTAAGCGTTTAGCTTTCTTATGGGATGGTTCGCCTTGGCCAGGTTGATAGATCTTGGCATTAGCTAAGTTCTTTTTATAGAGCGCTTCTGCTTGGCCGCGCTTCATTGGGATGATTTGGCAGATCCAATCGGCATCGGTGTAATCCCAGAACTCGCAGATCGAGGGATCGATGAGGAGGTTTTCTGTAAGGACTCTGTCGATTACTAAGCCTTCAGCCGATTGCACTTCTGATTGCTCATGCAAGGATTTGATAAGCTCTTCTAGCTCTGCTCTCTTGGCATCATGATGATGGGCTTGATCTGAATCTTGGAGATCCCTCTCTAACTCCTTGATGGCCAGCAGATTTTCCTCTGCATCGTTGATACGGCTTTGGATATATCCGTCTTTGCTTGGATCTCTTTGATACATCACCTTGAGAATGCCAAAGCTGCAGGTCAGCGCTGCTCTTACGGTGGACTTTGCTCGATTCTTAAGCTGCGCATGCTCTAAGGCTCTATTGGTGACCTTATCTAGCGTTTTACAGAAGAGCTTGATATCCGCACCCGAGTGGGTTGGCGTAGTAGATATTTCTGGGTTGCGTGCATAGACGTTAGGCAGTACTGCCGAGATGGTGCCGTGTATGAGATTGGCTCTTAGGCTATAGAAGTCTTTGCCAGTAGGGTCGGCATTCCAGTTAAAGCCAGCTACTGTGTTGCGGTTGTGTCTTACGCGTTTATGAAATGTTGCCCAGTGAGCGCGCGCATGCGTGATGCGGGCGGTCCATTTTTGTTGGAGGGCTTTTGAGTCTTGGGGCACATCCTCTTTATAAAATCAGGATGCGTAGTCAAAGACTTTATCTAGAATAAATCTTTGCCATGTCAATGAGCGCCCAGCACTTCACCAACGATATCGCCATCCGCAATGCTAAATAAAATCATCTCTACTTTGGTAACCCCAAATTTATCATTTTGCCCAAAGACTTGGTTCGCTATTTCGATCAAAATATTGCAGTAGTTCTGGTATGCATATCCCTGATCTATATAAACCTCTTTCCCAAGAGAATTAATCATTGATGACTTCATTGACTTTTCACTGTTCATCCTTTTGTTGAGCTCTTCCTTAAAGACTAATTTGATTCTTTCGGATCCAAGCACTCTTTTATAGAGCTCTTGCTCATATGAGAAAAAATTAATCAGAGAATTTCGCCCCTCCGAGGCCGGAAAGAATTTTCCAGAATGACCCTCCTTAAATAATAGCCAATTAAGACTGTAGATAACCCTCACATCATAAATAGCGCGTCTTTCTGGGTATTGAAATGCCAGGGCCTTTGACCAACTCGCAATCCTAGAAAATTCAAACTTTCCATCATTGTCATGATGAGTCTTAATCGCCCCGGCAATGCTAGCGGTTAAATTTTCATCCTTACCAGTCTTAATCCCACCCCAGTTTTTTACTATCCACTCATATGTAGATTTTTTATTTTCTGCATTGCACGTATTTAAGTATTCCTCAAGCAATGCTCTTAACTTAATAGTTTTTCCATAAGAACTTAATATTTCACTATTGGAGGATTTCTGCAAGATTTCGCTAAATCCATCGCGTAACTCATTAGGCAACTCTGGAAGCGACCACTTATAAATCCTTGCTAAGGCATCTGGACTCTCGTAATTTTGAAGTTTTTTAGCTATTTTTTTAACAATTTCAACGGGAAAAATATCCGAGCTTTTATTTTCTGCTATCAATTTTTAACTCCAGAAAAAGCATGTGTAATTTTGATCATAGCTAGGGTGTCTTGCTCGCAATACTTTAATAACCCCTCATGCATTTGTTTTCTTTTTTCATCGCCGGTTTTTGTATCAATAATTTCTCGATAAGCGTCTTGCGCCATTCCACCATTTCCAACCAGAAGATTAGAGTAATTGAGTTCAGGCGCAATAGTTGGCAACACTGCCTTTATGGACCATGAGCCCTTCATATCGGGATGGTAATAATGATTTCTAGCAATCGGCAATAAATCAAATAATCTATCCACTGCAGCTAAAAGTGCCGTAGATAGATCTGGAAAATAAGTAGCAAGCTCTTTCATGCGAGCACCTTCAAAAGGGGCGTTATAGACAACTATTGGCCCACCCTCACCCAGGACATTTACAAGACTCTCGGCAAAAGCTCTGCGGGGATCAGAACCAGTTGTATCCAAAAATTCTTGGTGGGTAATATTTCCTTGTGCATCCTCAACGTGACATGACCACTGGAAAGGCAATTGTGTATATGGGCTGGTATTAGCCCACACAGGAACAGCAAAGGCTATCGTTTCAAAATCAAGATAATAACGAGGGTACGCAAGCGCCTGAACCAATTGGGTAGCTTCATCATCTAACTCAGGAAGACCACTTAAACTACTTCGGTGAACTCGTATATGCTTTGGATTTTCAAATCGTTCGGCAGGCACTTCACGCAAATCCTTATACCCCTCAGATTTAAGCTTGGATGCCAAGGCTTTGCCATAAGGCAGAATGCTAACTGGGTACTCAACATCCATCTCCTGAGGTGCGCAATGCTCTTGAAATGAGCACTCAAATGGACTAGAACATTGGCTTCCTGGCTTGGTGTCGGGCTCATCCTTGAGACTCAATGTTGCTTTGGCGGACTCAACCCACTCATTCACCTCATCCGGTACCGCAACCTCCTCCGTTAAATCAACCTCCGAAAACAATCCCTGGTAATTTGCATATCCAGGGTAAACAAAGGAGGAATTGATGTGCGCAAGTGCTACACGCGTTGGGGTCATCCCCGCACGACTCATAACCCATGATTGCACCTTGACATCCTCAAGGTGATACTCTTTCATTGACGTCGATGACTTAACCTCAACCAAGCGATAACCTTTTGCATCCGGCAATAGTAAATCCACGCGCACCAAGACATCATCAGCAATAAATGCTGCCTCAAAAATCGGTACGGTTGCACCCTGTAAAGCCTCAGCCGTTTGAGATAGCGCCTTATCTTTATTCAAGGTCTCAATAAAGATTCCCCCTGGATGAATCTTACGGGCAATATCACCCACTGCATTTCCATCTCTAAAACGAGCCATTGAGGACTCATCCTCAATGGCCAACTCAGGCCTATTAACCTGAAGCCAAAGACGACGGGGGCACTGTCTATTGAGCAGAATTTTTGATTTAGTAAGTTTGGACATAGCGATCCTAGGTGTATTTATTAACTGCCCTCTTCAGGCTAGCAAGAATTTCATTAGCCAAGCCTGATGGCTTTAACACTCTGATGTCATCGCCTTTTGAGAGAATCCACCAACGCAATTGCCAGCTATCAATAACAGTGGCAGCAAGGTGAATTTCACCTTTCTTTTCTGTAATTTTTTGATCTTTGGAAATTCGTGTTTCTTCAAGGATTCTTGCAAGATTGCTTGAAATGAATGCGTTGAGTGTTATGGGTTTTCCACCCCCAAATTGCATGGCTCCATCCTCCACATACTTAAACAAGTCAAAACCTTTAAGTTTCTGAGCTCGCTCATATAAAGACTCAGCTTTTTTAATGCGATGTAGAGCATATAAACGTACATCCTTGTATTCAAAAGCTGTAGCAACTAAGTATGTAACAGTGCCCCGGACTATCAAGCCTAGAGGATTAAGAGTTAACTCAGCCTCCTTTAGATTATTTCCGGAATACAACACCTGAATTTGGTCATCCTGCAAAAGAGCCGTTTGCACAACCTCAAGCACATCAACACCCACATCAGGAGGCAACAAAGCTAAGTTTGGTTGAACGGTTTTAACCTTATCAATCCACCTAGCCGTTTTATTACCCCCCTTTAATGCAGCTAATTTTGATTGGGCCTGCGCAAACTTAGAGCCCAACGCCCTCTTCACTGAAGAAGGCAGCAATGGCTCCAAGGTTTCCTCAATCACTTTTAAAGATAGCGCCTCTGCTAGGGTAAGGCCCGGTAAATCTGCCGATCCATTATTTGGCCATAACCACCCATAAGGCATGCTTGCGTCATTGCACTGAAGGCCGAAGACCTCCTGTAAATCCAATAAATCTCTTTCAACTTGGCGCTTGCTGACGACATATCCGGACTCACCAAGAGCAATCGTTAACTCCTTAGCAGATCTACCCGATCCTCGAGTTGGGAGGAGTTTTAGAAGCTCCCATTGCCTAGCAAGGGTATTTCGGGTCTTATTTGAGGGCATTTAGACTTCCTTGGGCTTGCCAATTAGGATACGTGGATTGCCGCCAACAAATTCCACTTTTATTTTATTTCCCCACCCCCAATTGGGTAACCTTGAAACGATTTTTGAAAAATCCTTTTGATACAGCTCATTTCCAAATTTCGGCTCGTCATTAATTACCTGGACATCAAAAATCTTTCTTCCAGGAACAAGTTGCGATTCAAACCAGGCATTAATTTTTACAACAACTTTAGCAATACCATTTACTAATCCTACGCCATACTCGTCCCGTAATCCAATCTGACAAAGATGCCGCTTATCAATAACCCAATGACCACTGACCGCATCCTGATAACTTTTTCCCGACTTAGTAGCCTTATCGATATTAAAAATCCATACATGTGGAATATCAATTTTCGGAGATACCTCCACGGGGATAACCTCAAATAGATTCTCCTTGGTAACTATCCCACGCGAACTTTGACCGCGTCCAGAATCCTTATTGGCAAGCCCGCCCTTATGAGGCCCTTGAATTCCTAAATCAAATAGATCAATAAATGCGGCCTCAACATCATGAACACTTTCCTCATCTTTAAGATTTCGCCTAATAATAATTAGCTCTACATCCTTGCCCAATCCGTTAATCTCGATTATTTTTGCAAGTTTAGGATGCTTGCTCAGATCCTTATTTAACTTTTGTGCTGTCTGCGCTTCTTTTAGATGATCATTTGGCCTAGAGTTGCCTAGACCATCTTTGCCTCCGGCTTTGCCTATATAAAATATTCTGTCATCACGAGGGTCAACCAGCGCATAGACGTAGTAGCCCAACTTATCTTCGTGAAATTTTCCACCCCAAAAAGCAGTTTGAAGGTTGCTCATAGTATGACCCTTAATTCACAGTTAGTTATTTTTTGCATAGTCAATATCTGACTGATAAATAGATTTATCAAAAATATATTCAATATTACATCCTTAATGCGTCATATTAAGTCGCATTAATTTAAATCTTGAATAGACATATGCGACCTATTTTGTCGTATATGTCTCATAGACTAGCTCCATACCAAAGGAGCTAGCAATGAAATCTACTTATCAAACAAATTCAAAAGCGCATTTGTCAAAATCAACCACTTGGCAGGAGTTTGGGCATATAGAGCCCATTAGAAACTGGTCACTTGAATTAAAGAAGGCAATATCCAAAGGGATAAGCAATGAAGAATGGGCGATTACTGGACGAGCAGTCATGATTCTGCAAGCGAATGATGTCTTTAATCATTCACTATTGACTCAGATCGCCAACGAATCTGGGATGAAGCTCCATACAGCCACGTCTGAGGAATTCGTCAATATGGTGAATTTTGGCTCTTACTCAAGCGAAAGCGGTGCAAACCTAATTTACATTCCCCAGGGAGAGTGGTCTGCAGCATCTACATCTGACAATTGCCCAAGCGCTGACATTATCAAATTCAGAAAAGAGTTGCCTTCTTATCTTGCAGGTATAGATTCTAAATATCCTATTGCCTTCATTACATCAGGAAACGCTTATTCGGAATTAGATGAATCCTTGCGCCAAGTGGGATCGTTTGATAGAAGATTCTCAATTCCTAAACCAAGCTTAACTTCCAGGGGACAAAAATTCATCAGCCTGATTGGAAAAGATATATGTAACAGCTCTCTCAAACTACACCCAGGAAAGGTTGGGAAGCTTTTGGAGATTAACTTTGATGATGGGAGGCGCCAAGAATTAATTGCCTTAGGGATGAAACGCGTCCACGCAAAGGAGTCGAGAAAATTAGAGTTTAATGACTTGGTTTATTTTGCTCTTCATGGGAGCGTAGAAACAGAGAGATTGAAGCATGAGAATATTTCACTCCTAAAGCGTGTTGCAATTCATGAGGCAGGGCATGCGCTAGTGGCACTGATTGATTCCAGTGGCTCCAATATTCCCGAATATTTAACTGTCATGCCTTTTGAGGATAGCGCAGGATTAGCATGCGACTCGTACTCTTATCACCATGAAATTGATGGCCAACAAACCTTTAAAAGTCTGCGCCACAAAATTCGCATCCAGCTGGCAGGTCGCGCTGCTGAGGAGATTTTTTATGGCCCTGAAAATATTAGCGCATGGGGACCTAGGTCTGATTTAGTCAATGCAACCAGGAATGCAAAAAAACTAATCGCAATATGTGGCTTTTCATCAAACATGGAATGTCGGGAATCCAATACCGAGAATCTAGCTGTTATTGATGAGGATGCCAGTCCTGCAGAAGACGCATACGTTGTAAAAAAAGTACGTCAACTGCTTGCGCAGGAATACAAGGTAGTCAGATCGATTATTGAGGCCAATCAGTCCCTCGCCATTAAAATCCAAAAGGAGCTCTTAAAGAAAACCGTCTTAAGCCAAGCAGAACTCAAGAATTTACTTGGTCAGGTAGTTGCATCCTAAGCCGCAGAAATATGATCTATGATTTGTCAGACCACCCCTCAGCGCGCCTCGCTCGCATTACCCCATACCTAGTTGCATCCCAAGCATGGTCCTCGGCATCCGTATCCACATCTTCTGGGTTTAATGAGTCTGGTGGTAATTGGGGGATAGTTCTTAGCCAATGCTTACAGGTTGAGAAGATCTTGAGTCTGTCTTCAGCTAATAGCCGAATGATTTCTTGAGCACCATTCACTCTGCTTCTGGGAGCGTTATAGGCCTCGGTCCACTTGACCTCTTTATCCCTAAAGATCTGGCCAATGGATCTCTCTGCCCCAATCTTTGAGAAGATGGATGGGTCAGCTAGGTTCATGCGATATTCATAGCCAAGGCGTTGGTCATGAATTTCTATCTTTTTGATCTTCTCCGCCACAACCGTTGCATCCTCTCTAGTGCCGGTGTTTTCTTTATCTCCATATCCATAGAGCTCTCGCCATAGGTAATAGACTCCATCGTTAGATAAAGCAAACCAATAGACGGCATATGGCCTGGCATATCCCCAATCCATAGATCGCCAGATCTTCCAAGTCGGTGGAATTGCGAAGGGTTCTACAACGTGCTTAGAGGGCTGCCACACGCCTTCCAAGAAACTTCCCACGTGGATATCCCAATCACCCTCTAACCAGGCTCTGCGCCTGTTTGGGTCGCTTAGCGACTCAAGGCTCATCAGGTAGTTCGGGTCGTTTTTGAGAAGGTGGGTGTTCTCATAAATCGTCGAATGAATTCTGACTCTGGGGAGTGCGCCTTCTTGTCTGATGATTTGCCCCGCCGGTATTGTCCCAATCTGAAATCTTTCCTTCACGGATGCATGACCTACTCCAAATGGATTGCAAGTAGCTCGCACCATCCTTGGCATTCCAGGATGAGATGACCTACAGGTGGAATGCATGGCTTCGTAGAAAGAAAGATTGCGCCAGTTAGTGAGCTCTTCAAATCCTAGCCATGGGTATTCATGACCATGGTAATTCCAGTAGTCGTCTTCATTAGCTCCATAACGAAAGTAAAGCATCTCTCCAGTTGGCCACTTCCACACATAGTCAGATTCATTGAACTTGGCGCCTGGAAAGATTTGATAGAACCAGCGCTTGCTCTTGGCCACTACATCAGCCAATTGTGGATAGGTCAATCGAAAGAGTGTGCCGCGCCAATGATCCCCGAAGCCTCTACCTACATGTTGGGCATAGCTCATGAGCAAGGTATCTGTCTTACCCCCTCCTCTGGTGCCCTCCAGCAATACTTCATAAACAGGGCATGTCAGAAATAAAGTCTGGCTACCGGGCAATGGCGCCCAGATGGTTTTCATTGGTTTTGTTTAATTCAGTAGTGTTTTGCTTTGGCAGCTTGCTCCCACTCGTCTATGCTCATAGCGCTTGGTACGACCAGAACTCCACTTTGTAGAGGTGCGCCATCTTTACCGGTGTGCTCAATGGCAGATAAGCGTGGATGTACGTAAGGCGCAGCATGCCTCCCAACGGTGGCAGCCATGTTCAGAAGTTTTATGCGCGCTTCATTTGCTAATGCCTTATCGCCAAGCTGCTCTTCTTGAAGATTTCCAGCTTCTTCGTATAACTGGTGCATTACCTTCATCATGACCTCTAGGGGTGTGATCCCCTGTGTTGTAACAGCCTCAGCAATCTGGCGGGTACGCTTTGTTAGGCTGCCAGTCTTCCGACCTGCCCCCTGTCTTTTTCCACCCTTTGATTTCTTTTGATTGTTTTCAATCATGGGATGGGGGTTGGTTCTTTGATGAGTTTCAAAAGATGGGGTTGCAATGCAACTGAATCTCCAATGGGTTCATCAAACTCGATGATGATTCTTTGGAACAAGTCATGACGGCTTTGGGCTCCGCGATGCTTTACGACGGTACCTACGCGCCCACTTGGGGTCTTCACTTTTGATCCGATGGGAAAGTCTTCCATATCTAGACGATCAATGACGCCTGCAATAGCTTGATTAGTTTGCATTAGATGCCTCTTGACGTTTACGTAGTTCGGCAAAGATTCGGGTTTTGAAGCAGTCGTAGCTTTCAGAGCCTTGGGCTTTCATCGCCAGCTCCCTGCCCTTAGCGTCTACCCCTTCATTGGTTTTCCACCAGGCATCTTCGTCTGCGCTGGCAGCTTCTGCCTTCTTACGCGCCCCTTTGAGTATGGCCAAGACATAGCCTGCATTGATCGGGGTTGGGTTTGAGACCTTCATGCGCGTTTCCTTGGCTGTGGCGATAGCTTCTGCCACCTCGGCTTCCGTTGCCCCGAGATTGACGATGTCGCGTATGCGGTAGTCATCAACCGCTATGGGTCTACCCTCCTTACTGATCATGGCTGCAAAGCTTTTGTATTTTTCGATACGCCCCTGAAAAAGTTTTTCTTCGTCAGTTTGCATGGGTGCTCCTTGGGGAATTTTTTCCTTTTCACCCCCATTGTTTTGTTTGCCTGGTGTATGGAGATTGGCTACTGGTGACTGGTGTTTGGTGTCTGGTGAGCAATGCGTTCGCATTGCGGTCGCATTGCGAACGCATCCAATATTTGGAGTGATTTCTGGCTGAGATTCGTCCGATGGAAATGATTGCCACCTACCTTCTGCGCTCCGCCTCGCTTTGAGTTGCTTATCCTTGAAGCGGGCTATTTCATGGTCACAGCGCTCTTGTCTCCAGCCATTATCAGTGAGGGTAAAAAATTCATTGAGAACGGAGATAACTGCATTTTTTTCTTCTTTTGATCGTGCGTTGATCAATCTTTGTACCAACTTGATTTCGATAGGTAGCGGTTTTTCTGTGGCGTAGTACTTTCGAATGAGGCGGCTGTAGGTTGCATCCTCTATGAATGTAAGATGCGCAGTCGCTTCTGCGTAATCTCCAATGTGATGCTCGTAGTAATTCATCTCAATCTGTCTCCGTGTAGTTCTTTTTCTTGCGCGCAATATTTTTTGCAAGAGATGAATCTAACAATCGGAAAGCGTATCGTCAAACGCGTTTTTTCTGAATTTTTCTTTAATTTATTTATTTATCAAATCTCTGTAATCCATATTTGAGATATTCGTGAGAATGATTTTCTTTATCTGAAGTGTTTGTTGATCTACGCATGTCCACTAACCTCTTTGCGCTATCAGAAAGTTCTGACAAGTCTGTAGCCATTTATTTATATGGCTTGTGACACTTCTATGAATAAATATTTTTTTGTAGTCAAAAATTAATATGCGTCCTCAAAGTGGGTATTGACATTTGATTGACCACCAAAATTTCATTGACTACATTGCACTTTAGCAGCACACAAAATGATTCATAACAAAACACAATAGGAGATTAAATTTAATGGTGGCATTTCGTTTGTATAGCTTGTATCGATCTTATGGATACACAAAAATGAGTTCTGCAAAGATGGCATTGCAGGTTTATCGTAAAAATGTAAAACGCGCCCGCTAAGGAAATGATCATGAATGACATCACATCTAGAGATATGAACGTGACCTTAATGCGAATTCCTCAAATTTTGAAAATGATGCCGATTTCTAAATCTAAGTTTTGGCTCATGGTGCAGAAAGGTGAATTTCCAAAGCCGATCAAAATTGGCAGGTCATCCTTTTGGACGTTTGAGCAAGTTCAGACTTTTATTGGGGAAAGGGCAAGGCAATCCACCAATTGAAAAATGGCTATTTCCTGAGCTTATGCTATCTATCCTACGGAAAACTCAGGAGATAACTATGCATGCAGTGAATTTATCCAAGCGACTTAGCGTTGAGGTCTTTGACCATAACCGACCCATAGATGAGAGTGCTTGGATTGAAATTGGGAACTATGAAGATCTGGCGCATGCAGTGGATGCATGCAGGAAAGTGATTGATCGGGTCTTATACAAACCACGATATGCATCCCTTACTGGACATGCTTTAATGCAAGAGTATTTAAATTATGGTCCGGTCCCATGCATTCGTGGGGTTGATAATATGGATGCCTTTGACCCTTATGAGTATCTCGAAAGCAAAGCTAAGTTAGGCTGCCAAAAGCACCATGAAAATGCTCTAGGCTTTGGTCTTTAAATAACGGACAACAGTTTCCCAGTCGGGAAACTCAGGGGTGGCAAAGTGGATATGCTCACCCTTGAATCGATCCACCCCATTCTTAAGACGATCATCCACCAAGAAATCTCCATCATTCAGATTCTTATGGTGGCTTAGGATTAAGCGTTTATATGCTGGCTTACCCAGATAGTCTTTCACCCATAGCAGCTTATCGGACCATGCACTTGGGTTATCCCATGGTGCAGTTGAAAGAATATAGGTGTCGAACATGGTAGCCAACTCTTCGTACGCAGCAATTGCACCCGGGATTGGATCCATTAAATAGAAGATGCCGGGGACTTCATCCAATCGATCTTCGTACTGATCTTGTATATGCTCAGGGGTTCTTGCGATTCCTGATGGAAAATCCACTAATACATTATCCATATCTATGTAGAGTGTTTTCATCCTTTAACCTCCGAGTTAATATGCCCAGCTCTCATGCCTCACTGGCAAACTATTTAGTAACTGTCGATGAGACTGCCACTTAGGCATATAGTGATCCATTAACTGGATAAATCGATCGTTATGCGACGGCTCTAACAAATGAACCAGCTCGTGAACAACAACATATTCTAAGCACTCTCGGGGCTTTTTTGCCAAATCCGTATTCAATCGAATGGTTCTGGCATGGGGATTACAACTACCCCATTTAGTTTTCATGCGTCTCACAAAAAAACCATTCACCTGAACACCAATTTTCTTTTCCCACTTCTGTAAGATGCCCGGGAGAGCTTCAGCAAGTTGAACCCTATACCAAGAATCAAGCAATTCATGCTTCTTATCTTCATGCCAGGCCGGACGAACCCGAACAATTATGTGCTTATGATTTAGCGAGATTGACGCTGCAACATCGCTTTTAATCACTTTCATCAAATAGCGTTCGCCCCAAACATAATGACTTTCGCGATTGATAATTTCACGTGGCGTCTCGCGATCTTGTGACTTCATTAGCGCCTGCTGTTGACGAATCCAGCCAACCTTGGCAACAGTAAATACACGAATGGTATCCAGTTCCATGTGTATTGGGGCTGAAATAGTAACGCGCCCAACCGGTGGATGCACGCTAAGGTGCACATTCTTAATATTTTTACGGACAACTTCCACAGTCATCTCACCAATTTGAATCTGCGATTTCATCAGTATTCAGTCTGGGCAACAATGATAGAAAAAATACGCTCTACTTCAGCCTGGTCATTCCCAAGAATGGGCATAAGCGCAGCCTTTATTACCCTCTCCTTGGCCAAATTTCCCCGGAAGGAGTCGGGTCGAACATGCTTCACCATCGCATCAATTTGGAGTGCCAGCACTTCATTGCCGCCTAGGTTATTAAATAAGGCTCTTTTACCGGCGGTGTTAAGTGCAATCGGAGTATCTTTCGCCGCACCAACCTGAACTTGCTTGGCAATATCAGCAATCCGCTTTAAAAATTCCTCATAACTTATCTGTTGCTGGCGTAAATGATCCAAGACTTCTATCAATAAGACTGACATCTTGTCGTAGAACGCTGGGTCATTGAGGTGTTTTTTTATAATTTTGCTTCGAATATTATTAGCAATGGTTTCCGCAACTGACTGTGAATTTTTCTTAATGCCTTTTGGTAGATTATTAATGGCTTCAGCGATTCCACTTTTAACGATCAGATCTAGAAGGCCCGTTTCGCCAAAATCAGATATTTCTCTCGGCTCTGAAGCCTCAATATATGTGTCAATTAAATGGCGCATATCTGCCTCATATGCCTTTAGGTCAATAGTTTCGCCGCTAGCCTGGCGAATAATCTCGCGTAACTTCAAATAGACATCGATTTCACGTTTAATCTTCTCGATTTCAGTTTGGGTATAGCCTGCCTTAGACATTTCATCCGCAATATTCGCATATGCACGAACCAATGCTACCGTCGCCTGATAGAGTGCAACGCGTTGTGGTTCTGTAGCCTTGAGATCATCGACTTTTTCAGTATTCCCGCAAAAGTAGTGAATATGCTCCAACTCCCCTTGCGGTGGCTGCACTGGCTCGCACAATAATGCAATTCCCTCTAAGGCCCCATCCAGTCGTTGACGACCTTTCTTCAACCGATCTTGCAAAATGATATCGGGGCTGCCTCCCCCCACCTCATCATGATCAACTTCTGAGGTGTATACAGAAATTGCACCCTGTACTTTATTAAACAAATCTTTGTAATCGACAATATAGCCAAAGGGCTTGTCGTCTCCATCGAGACGATTAGTTCGACAAATGGCTTGGAATAAGCCATGGTCTTGCATGGATTTATCGATATACAGATAGGTGCAATGTGGAGCGTCAAACCCGGTAAGCAATTTATCTACCACAATCAATAAGCGCATATTCGCAGGCTGATCTTTGAATAAATTCTTAGCCCAGTCCTCGTAGGTCTCGGTTTTACTCTTGTTGGGGGCTGGCTCAACTTCTTTAAGTAGCGCAGTGTAAGTGTTATACAAAAACTGCTTATCCGTCTCGCTATTTGCCCCGGTCTCTTCTAGAGTCACATCCTGAGCTTGAGGGTTGTAAGAGGTGATAACTGCGCATTTTCCTTTAAATACTGTCTTTTGAAATAGTTCGTAGTACTTACAGGCATCGTAAATACTCGCCGCTACAAGAATTGCGTTACCTCTCTCGCTTGATAATCGCGGCTTAACACCAAAATCAAATACGATGTCGCTTACTATTCGCTCCATTCGTGAACGCGAGCTAACTACGTTTTGCATTGTTCCCCACTGATTACGCAACGCAGCTTTCTGCCAATTATTTAGCCCCTTAGTCTTCGCCTCAAACCATGCATCAACCTTGTCTTGAGAGCCAAGACTTTGCTCAACATCACGGGCTTCATAAATAAGATCAAGTACGACCCCGTCCTCTACCCCCTCATCAAACTTATAGGTGTGGATATAACCGCCAAAAACCTCAAGAGTTGTCGCCTTGTCTTCCTTAAGCAATGGTGTACCAGTAAAACCAATAAAGACTGCTCCGGGTAGCATCGCTTTCATAAGCTGATTTAGCTTTCCGCTTTGCGTGCGGTGGCATTCATCCACGAAAACAAATAGCTCACCCACAGCAAGGGGTGGCTGCTTCTTTAACTCTTCAATGAAAGCATCAAAATTTTCAACACCCTGCTTACCAAATTTATGTACAAGAGAACAAAGCAATCGAGGCTTAGCCTGCCCTAGCTGCTTCATTAGATCCTGACTGCTATTGGTGCGGTGAATATCTTCACCGCTGCCTTTGAATACGCCCTCAATCTGCTTGTCTAGCTCATCCCGATCTGTCAATATCAGAATACGAGCATTAGGCTTATTCTCAAGTATCCATTTCGCCAGCAATACCATCACAATGCTCTTACCGCTACCTTGCGTATGCCAAATAATGCCGCTCTTGTAGGAGTTGACATTGCTTTGCGCAGCCTTGATACCAAAATATTGGTGAACACGAGGCAGCTTTTTAATGCCACCATCAAAAAGAACAAAGTCGTGAATCAGCTCGAGCAAGCGCTGTTTAGAACACATCTTAAGCAGATATTTATCCAACTTAAAGAGCTTGTTATCAGCCTCATCCTCTTTCCAGCCTAAAAAGAACTTCTCTTCTGTGCCGATTGTTCCGTAACGAAGTCCTTCGGAATCATTTCCAGCAAAGACGATTTGCACTGTTGAGAAAAACCACTCATTGAAGTCTTTTCTCTGATTGGAGAGTAATTGTCGAATACCATCGCCAATGGATGTGCGACTATTTTTTAGCTCAATAACTCCAACTGCTATGCCATTAACGTACAAGACTAAATCTGGGCGACGCTCTAAATTGCCCCGTAAGGTGACTTCCTCAGCTATCGAGAAATCATTATTTTCTGGATGGCTCCAGTCAATGAATTTAACTGTATCTGAAACAGAGCTAGCGTCGACCTTAACGTCAACACCGTAGCGCAATAAGCTGTAGACCGCTTTATTGTTGTCATACAGACTGCGGTTTGGATTATTTGCTTCGGCTCTTAAAAAATATATTGCGCGACTAATTTGATCGGCAGTGTAACCGCGTGATATGAGATGGGCGACAAGCAAATCTTCCTCAATATTGCTATTTGTTTGATCACTTTTATCACCAAGATATCTGTAACCCAGTTCTCTTTTAAATAGCGAAACAACTCTGTTTTGCGTAGCCCTCTCTGGCAATCCAATGGTACTCATATCAAGCGTGTCTTTCCTGTGAGTAATTCTTGCATCATGCCTTGTTTTAGGAGGGCGGTTTTTTCGCGGCGAGCTTCCAAAGAGGCTAGCTCTTGATCCATATTCGATAGAACATCTGCAATTGCAATCTGTTCAAGCGGGTCACAAGGCATGAAAATTTCAAACGCCTTAACATCAAATGAATTAACTGAATCGAAGGTTGACCCCTTGGAATGCTTCACCCATGTAGGCTCAAGAAAAATAAGACTGTGATATAAAAAATTATTACCAAAACGAATAGCGCAAACGCCTCTACCAATGCAAATATCAAACATGGCAAGAGAAATTTCTCCAACTGGCGCACGAACAGACATCAAAATATCTCCAATATTCCCTCGCTTTGTAATTTGCGAGGTATAGATTCGCTTTATTGTCTTTCTATTATGAATATCCGCATTACCCTGAATTAAAGGCAGCCCAATCCCATTCGTGTTGTAATTAGAGGAGCTCGGGGACTGCCCCATTACTATCTGCGTAATATCTTCTAACCTCTTTACCTCCCACTCATCACTAAACCCAGGTAGTCGTTTTTTCCCAGTTAAGAGTTGCTGCCCAGCAGCTTTTTTTAAATTTCGTTTCTTAGTAATAAGGCGATCGAGTGAGTCTAATAAAGCATCCACATCAGAGAGGGTTGTTGCGATTGCAACTTGTTCAGCTATCTTTGGAAGTAGCACGGGCAGCTTGTGCTGGGCTTGAATTCCAATATATGAGCGGGTTCCTCCTTCAGCCAAACTCTTCAAGACGGCTTGAAAAGCAGGGCTATCAAAATAATGTCTGAGGAAAATATTATTTAACCTTGAATTATCAACTACACGATAGTAAGTAACCTGTGGTGTAAGCATTATGTAGTCAAATGGAATATCACCAACAATCGCAGTATTTCCAATGGTTGCTTTATGTGTAAGCAATACATCGCCAGTGATTGAAAAACCTTTTTGCAAGGTATCCGCCTGCTCTTTTCGGATATAAGAACAATTTTGTAAATTGACATTACCGTTGCGAACATTATTTGCCATTACGAATGGGATCCCGTACTGAACAAAATCTTCGCTTTTCGGATGTATGTTGCCATGATTACCATCAAGCGGTTTTTCAATTATTTTATTTTTAATTAAATCTCCCACAGAGAGACTTAACCAATCATATGGAATTTCATCCACTTCAGCTTGTCTGTAACCAGCCCTCACTTCCATGCTAGCCCCATCTTCTTAAGATGTTCATCTACTCGCTTTGACATTGCCTCTGCTTCATCGGCGATCTGGGGTAATGGTTTTTCATAGCGTTCCGCCAGTTCACGAACGCGCCCCGTTAGAGTTTGAGAGACCCGACCTAATTCATCTTGTACTGAAACCGCTAGGGCCGTAATCCACTTATCTTCTACTACCATAATTTTGATGTCGCCTTCACTTAGCTGACCGTATTTAGCAAGAACCTTGGTGAATAATGCCTCGTGAGCCTCTTTAATTCTGGCATTTGCATCTGACTCTTGCTCTACTAGGGCGAGGTAATCTTGCAATGCTTTGTGCTCTTCATCGACATCTTTCTCTGTTTTGATTTCTTTTAACCTTGCAGTTGCGGATGCTTTGGTTAATTTGTCCTTTTCGTTTTTTGCTTCTTCTAATAAGCCGCCTTCACCAGCATGTTCTTCAGCCATCTCTTCTAATTGATTCTCAAGGATGGCCAATTGAGATTCCAACTCATCAATAGCGAACTGTTCATTTTTAAAGTAGCGAGCAATTAGCAGTGCAGACGGAATGAGCTCCGCAGCATATTTCTTTTTGCCCGCAATAAAATCGACATCAATCTTATTCTTTTTGCCCTTTTCCTCAATGATAAGTTTAGGCTGCGCAGAATCGATCCAACCATCGGCAGATATAAGGTAGCAGTCATCCTGCATTGCCTTGTCCCAGAAATCCATTAGGTGCTGGTAGATGTCATAGCAATCAAGCAAGAGGGAATTTTCAAATACCTCCAAAAGAGATTCAGAAATAGATTCAATTAAGGCTTTTGGGTGGCCATCCTTATCAAAACTTTTTAATAATGAAACATTAGCTGCCTTCCAATCGGCAAACAACTTGGTTGCCTTTGCATTAAATGTCGTGAACTCCGGATGGCCAAAGATTGCAGGCTTGATATCGCCAGCTGCAATATTTAGCTGACTATAGCCGGGGCGATCCTCTTTAAATAATGCTGCCCGAACCGCAGGAATGACATCCCAATAGGGTTTTAGATTATCTAAGTCACGATTAGGAATGCCGCCGCGTAAGTGCCCTTCAATATCTTGCAGGTCTTCAGCCTCCGTGCCGTCGATGTAACGTGGCAAATTTAGGTTGTAATCGTTTTTTTCATCGCTAATTTCGCTTACTGGAACCATGCGTGCAAAACCCGGAGTTTCTATCTGCTTGGTGAAGATATCAACGATGCGGTGAAGATCTTGTTCGCGCAGTCGATTCTTAGGGCCATCCTTACGAAACCCCTTAGAGGCATCGATCATAAAGATGCCTTTACGTGCATTTGCACCTTCCTTATCAAGCAAAATGATGCAGGCAGGAATACCCGTTCCATAAAACAAGTTCCCAGGCAATCCAATAATTGCCTTAATCAGGCCACGTTGAATAAGGTTCTTTCTGATCACTCCTTCTGCATTACCCCTAAATAAAACGCCATGTGGCAAGATACATGCACCCTTACCGGTAGGCTTAATAGATCGAAGGATATGAAGTAGATACGCATAGTCCCCTTGTTTGCTTGGCGGAACTCCATACCCCTCAAACCGACCATAAGGATCCTTATCAGGCGTTAACCCAGTGCTCCAGCGTTTATCGCTAAAGGGTGGATTAGCAACAACATAATCAAATGTTTTCAGGGCTGTGCCATCGGTAAATAATGGATTGGCCAATGTATTACCCTGTTTAATATCTGCAGTCGCATAGTCATGCAGGATCATATTCATACGCGCAAGTCCGGCCGTTGCGTTATCTTTTTCCTGCCCGTAAAGCGTGACCTTTACATCTTTACCACGCTGTGCTTCATCACCAATCTTTAATAGCAGGGAGCCCGAGCCACATGTCGGGTCATAGACCGTAGTTTCATTGGTCGTCTTTGCATTACGAATACCCAATATCTGAGCCATGATTCGGCTAACCTCGGCTGGGGTGTAAAACTGCCCCTTACTCTTACCACTTTCAGTTGCAAAGTGGCGCATGAGGTACTCATAGGCATCACCAAGAAGATCGTCGCCGTCAGCGCGATTTTGAGAAAAATCTAAAGCTGGATTTTCAAAGATAGCAATTAAGTTAGTAAGTCGATCAACCTTTTCTTTGCCGTCTCCCAATTTCGCCGGGTCATTGAAATCAGGCATATCGGACAACTTATTAGCCAGAGCTAGTGGACCTAGAATTTTCTTGTTGATTTGATCGCCGATATCACTCTTGCCCTTAAGGGCCACCATATCGGTAAAACTTGCGCCAGGAGGAATGACAATAGGGGCGTATGGCTTTCCAGAGAATTTATCGCTGACGTACTTTAAAAAGAGCAGCACAAGAACATAGTCTTTGTATTGGCTAGCATCCATACCACCGCGCAACTCGTCACAGGACTGCCAAAGGGATGAGTAGAGCTCCGATTTCTTTATTGCCATAATTTTCTTTGTAAATTTCTATTTTGATTCAAAGGCTTACATGAGTATTCTAATTTATGTGGTAATCAGCATAATTTCGCTCGCGGGTGACCGTACTAGCATATTAAGGCATTAAAAATTACTCCCAATATTTGAAATTAGCGGGTTTTTTCCAAAGCCTAAGCAGGCTCATCCTATGAGCCTCACCGCCTCTAATCTCTAAAAATGGCCACCCAAAGACACTTATATGAAATATCTACATTTATTACTGCTAGCCACTCACTTGGGGCTATTTCCCCTCCCATCCCAAGCACAAGTCATGACTCTTGAGAACTCGCCGTACAACATGGAAAACAGCCAGTTCAATATGGAGAATTCACCGTACAACATGCGCAATAGTCCCTACAACATGGATAACAGTCAATACAACGTTAATTCTAAAAATGGGGTTTATGACAACACAGGGAATCGCATTGGTTATGAGGTAAAAGCCCCCAGCGGGGTGACCAACTACTTTGATAACAGTGGCAACCGTATTGGCTACACACCATCAAAGAGATAGACCATGTTGTCTAGTGCAATTATCCTTAGCCTTGTCCTACCCTTACAGATCTATGGTGTTGGCGCGCATTTTGAGCCCTTTATTGTTAAGGCCACGATAGACGCTGCAGTTATTGCTGGCGCACCCTCATCTAAGGCTGCTAGGAAATATGCCTTACTAAGTCAAAGGCCTGAATTCCTGACCTCAGAAACATATCAAGCCTCCGAGACCGTCAGCTGGAGACGGCTCTACTTTAGAAAGTATTTTTCCAGCTAGTCATAAATCTTCATAGTTGCCATTAATCTGGTTTTGATCGCATCTCTTAGGGGTTTGGGGCCCAGAACCTCGACATCCGCGCCCTGCCTCAAGATATCTAATAGCAATTCACGCTCATCGCTATAGGGAATGCTTAAGACGAATGAACCGTCATCTTGTATCTCGCCCTTTTGGTCTGGGTGCCATACTTCCCTGGCTACCCATCTTGCCCTAAAGGGGCTAAATTTTAGTTTGGCAATCTGGTGTTTAGTGCCGGCAAAAATCCCATAACCAGATTCAAGCTCAGCTCTTAAATCAGCCTCCTCAATGGATACCGCTGGCTTATCCAATAGAGTTACAGCCTCCAAAGCATCCATACCAAAAGTTCTTAAATCATCCTTATTATGGCAAAAGGCATCCAAGTACCAGTTATCTCGGTAATAAACCAATCGCTGCGGCGAAATTTCCCGCTCTGTTAACTGATTGTCTTGCCTGCCGTAATGCGTGATTTGCAGTCGCTTCCTAGCCAGTAAGCCATGGGCAACAACTTCAAAGAATTTAGTTGGCGTATTTCGCCTTGCAAGCGTTGTTACTCGAATTCTTCTCGATACCTCTCTGGCTGAATAATCCCCCTTCTCCAGGAGCTTTTCCAGTCTCTCGCGAATGGGGTTTACTTGTGACCCAATCAAGCCTTCCGGATCAATGCTGCGGAGTAATTCAATCACCGAAAGTAGGGAATGAATCTCAAACTCGTTAAGCCATAGACCTGGAAGAGCGCTTAGGTTCTCTCCGGGAGTATTTTGTAATACGTATCCACCCAAGTCAGAATCCCAGGCAATTGGCGCGCCCAAACGATCTCGTAGATACTCCAAATCACGTCTAAATGTTGCTCTCGAGATTTCCAGCTCTTTTAAAAATTGCTCGGTAGTCACCAATTTACGATCACTAAGCATTTTTTGAATCTTATAAAAGCGCTCGGTTCTATCCATTGCCATTCCCATAAATGCAACATTTGTAATTAATATTATTTTCTATAAGCATAGTCTCATGGGGTGACTCTGGCTCAGATCAACAATGAATTCTTAATCAACTACACAAGGATTCATTATGAAAAAGCTGCGTTTATATACAGTATTGGCTGCCAGTATCGCTGCAACCTCAATTGGGAGTGCCCAGGCCCAATCAACCACATTTGATGGATTTTTTGGTCAAGTTGGCATTGGCTATGAATCAGTCGCACCATCGCTTAGTTATGGAAACATTAACATTACGAATAATGGTTCACCAGTTGCAAGCCTACCTATTTCATCAAGCGTAAGTAATTCAAATAGCTTTGCTGGGACAGTAACAGCTGGATATAACTTTGCAATCACAAAAGATTTCTTACTCGGCCTTGGTGCTGAGTACTCACCAATTGCAGGCTCAAAGGCGAATTTTAGCGGCAGCAATGCAACGTTAGGTACCATCAATGGTCAATACAACAAAGAAAATTCATATAATATTTTCTTGTCGCCAGCGACACCAATTGGCAAAGATGGCTTGCTTTATGGAAAGGTGGGTTACACAGGGGCTTCAGTTAAATCACAGTACAGCGGGGGTAACTCAACCACTAGTAATTTGACTGGTTACTCATTAGGGGTTGGTTATAAGCAATTTATAACCGCTGGTTTATACGGCTTCGGTGAAGTTAATTATGCAAGCTATAGCAATCTCTCATTTAATGACTCAGCTACAAGCGGAACATATAGGGCAACACAGACTACAACCATCAGTGCCAACGCTGTAAATCTATTAGTTGGTGTTGGGTATAAGTTTTAATTAGATGTGACTTGCTGCTAGCTCATTACAGTGGCAGAATAAAGCGTGTTGTTGAAGCGAGCTGTGTCACCTTCAGCCTTGTGCCAGTAGTGTCAATAGTCGTACTGGCAACACCAAGTTACCTATTCTAATTTTGGCGGAAAGCGAGTCGCCTTTCCATATTCCAGCAGCGTAGATAGTCGTGCTGGATCCAGAACTTAAATGATGCAAATTGACTAAAGTAAGTTTCTATTATTTTCAAATGACTGAGCACCAAAAACCTAAAATGCGAGCAGCAGATGCTTGGCTAAAAAAGTTAGAAACGTCTAACTTGACTACGCAGGAAAAGATTGATGCAACAAAAGTGTTGCTTAGGCTATGGAAGATTCAAGATAGAAATAAAGTTCTTTTTGACACTCTTGGACTTGGTCATGATGGGCATCTGAAAAAATAAACTCAAAATGAATAATCCGAAATTAACAACTAAAATGACTAGCCCTTTGGTGCTAGCTTGGCGCAATGCGATGAATGAATCAACACTAACAAATCAGGAGAAGATTGAAGCGACCAAGGTGTTAATGAAACTTCGTCAAGCGCAGGAGAGAAACAAGGCTCTCTTTGATAGCCTCGGACTAGATCACCGTGGTAATCCATTGGATAAGGTCAAAATATTGAAACCAAGGTTATCGAAATGACTCGCGTAGGTTCATATGAGCTTTATAAATGCCCAAAGTGCAACCAAATTCATGTCAAGTCAAACTATTCATCAATTAGTATTTCAATGCCATACGATGCTTGGTTTGCGCCCACAGACTTAAAGGCATGCAAGAAGTGTGGGGAGATTTCGGCGTTTTCTGAATATCTACATTTAAAGTCAATATGGGTTCCCCCTGGAGGACTTCCTAAGGATGATGATCCAAGATCCATCTATCCATATTTCACTAGGTAGCGTTAAAACCTGCGCCAAATAATTTCGAGAGTTACTCGATAAAGGGCTCTCGAGTCCAATAATCGCGCCCTCCACCTTGCCTGTGGAGATCTTGCTTTTACGGTGCGATTCCTCTGATCTGATGACCTCCTCGAAGGCCTTCTCTTGGGCCTCTGCAGCGGCCTTGTTCTTTGCCAACTGCGAAGCGGGTACGACCTCTTTACTCTCAATTATCTGCTTGAGAGTTTTCATACCTTTTATTTTTCCAACATACTCAAGATCATTCATGCATTAATAATAATTCTTTCCTGAGGGCGTGCTGGGAATACCTTATTCAAATCCATCGTCTCTAATGGGCTCATTCTGTCCAGGCAAACTCATTCCGCTTGCCACCTTATAAATCGGATCCCTCGCGTTAACTTGCTCTTGCGCCCAACTTATCCAACCGCCTAGCTCTTCTTTGTTTTTACGTCTCACAACCCTATTGCCCTTTATGGCTTTTACAAACTCTCTAAGCACGGCCAATTCATTCCAGCGCTCTGCTGCATCCTTGAGCTGACCCCATTTCCAGGCTTCTACCTCCCGAGCCCATTTAATGTCGGCTAGGCGCTTGCGCTCTGCCTGCTCCCTTGCCTCACTAGCCTCTCGCTCCACTCTCGCTATCTTGGCATCAAATGAAAGCTCAGAAATGAGATTTATCAATTTCCCAAGCTGCTCCTCAACGCTGGTCTTTTCAGAATCTTTAACAATCTTCCAGCCGTATATATCGTTATGGCGAATTCTTAGCTCTAGCCTTCCAGATGGAATGTAGTCAATATCCATCATGTATGAGTGAGTGTGTCCACCACTACTCCAACTGCTTTTTCTCTTCATCGGCTTAGGCGGTTTAGTACTTACCTCATAAAACTCAATTGTCACTACATCGTCATCCCTCTTAAATGCAGTAACTTCCGCATTTGAATATTTACGATAGCCACCCAACCGATAACCGCGAGAGGTGAATTCGTTGATGAGGGTCTGAAGTATTCGCTTTACCCGTGGAACGCTATGTGGACCAATCTGGACATCAAAGCCAGCTTTAGATTCTGATCTTCCAAATTTGGAATGGTTTTCCATCTGGAAGTCCTTGAAGGTCTTCTCGATCTCTTCATGGAATTTATTGCCCTTGTAAACCTCTACAACTGGAATAGGCTCAGCAGGCTTATTTAGCCTAGCCTCCATGATTGCTTTATCCCGAGTGCGGACATGGATCAGGGGATCATGTTCGTTCCACCAAGGCTCTAATGGAGGCCTCTCTCCTGTTACCTTCCCATGCTCCAGCTTAGCCCAATAGCCTAATGGCGGCTTAGGTACACCGTACTGCTTGCACCACTTGCCAAGGGCAACATCGGAGAGTCCAATCCTGAGCGCAACCTTAGTGGCCGGCTCAGTCCACAGAAGTTCGTATATTTCACTGCGTGTGTATGATTCTCTTTCCATCGCCAACCCCTCCAGAATATGAAGACAATTTATCAAATTGTACGAATGAAATCTGGGGGTATTTTTGGGGGCACTCTTTGAAATTCGTACCTTTTTGATGGCACGTAACCATATGATTTTGGGCTACAAAATGGCGTTTAGTTCGATCTCCGCCGATACAATCCACCAATTGAAACATGGGCATCCCCTAAGGTTAAGCTAACAATCCAGCCGAAAACTTAGGGGATAGCCATGGAAGTAATGCACTTATCAAAACCGTTTAGCGTTGGTGTTTACAGCGACTTCAGAAAGAGTAAGCTGGGTCCTTGGGTACGCATCGGGGAGTTTGACAAACTGGATGAGGCTATCGACGCATGCAAGAAGGTTGTGGACGACTTTCTTCAATCCCCCATCAACGCATTTATAGTGCCTGAGAGGCTCGAAACTGCTTTTTTAAGCTATGGGGATGTTCCAGCTATAAACGGCGCCGAAAACCTGCCTTCCTTTGATATCTATGCGTATCTTGCCATGCGTTGCAGGGAAGTTTCCCATCCATCTAAATCCAAATCTAGGCAATGTTTTGCTGGTGGGTAGAATGGTGGGTAGAAAGCCCTCAAAAAGAAAGAGCCCCATGGATAGGGGCTCTCAGGGTGCTACTGGCGGAAGGGGCGGGATTCGAACCCGCGGTAGGCTATTAACCTACGCACGCTTTCCAGGCGTGTGACTTAAACCGCTCATCCACCCTTCCGTACAGCCATCAATTATACGATTGCCGGAAGGGTTTAGCCTCAAATGCCTGTTTTGGGCGTTTAGAGAGACTCTTTGAGCTGATCCAAGATGTGTGGATTTTCCAAAGTGGAGGTATCTTGAGTCACTTCCTCGCCTTTAGCAATCACACGCAAGAGACGACGCATGATCTTGCCAGAACGGGTCTTAGGCAAGTTATCGCCGAAACGAACGTCCTTCGGTTTAGCAATCGGACCAATCTCTTTGCCAACCCAGTTACGCAATTCGGTAGCCAACTTCTTAGCTTCTTCGCCTGTTGGGCGACCGCCTTTAAGAACTACGAATACACAAATCGCTTCACCAGTCAGTTCATCAGGACGACCAACTACTGCTGCCTCTGCAACCAATGGATTAGCAACTAAGCAAGATTCAATTTCCATGGTTCCCATGCGGTGGCCGGAAACGTTCAATACGTCATCGATACGACCAGTGATGGTGAAGTAGCCAGTATCTTTATTACGGATTGCACCGTCACCTGCCAGATACAAAGTGCCACCCAACTCTTCTGGGAAATAAGATTTCACAAAACGATCTGCATCATTCCAAATCGTACGAATCATCGAAGGCCATGGACGCTTTACAACCAAGATTCCGCCCTGACCGTTCGGCACATCAACACCCGCCTCATCCACAATCGCTGCCTGAATCCCTGGCAATGGCAATGTGCAAGAGCCTGGAATCATCGGTGTCGCACCTGGTAATGGTGAAATCATATGACCACCAGTTTCGGTTTGCCAGAAAGTATCAGCGATTGGACAGTTGGAGTTACCAACATTTTCGTAGTACCACATCCAGGCTTCTGGATTAATTGGCTCACCAACCGAACCCAAGAGGCGCAGTGAAGATAAGTCGTAGCTCTTTGGATGCACTGCTTGATCGTTGCTAGATGCTTTGATCAATGAACGAATTGCTGTTGGCGCTGTGTAAAAAATAGATGCTTTGTGTTTTTGGATCATGTCCCAGAAACGGCCTGCATTTGGATAGGTAGGAACGCCTTCAAATACGATCTCAGTAGCGCCTACTGCGAGTGGGCCATAAGTAATATAAGAGTGGCCTGTTACCCAACCAATGTCAGCAGTACACCAGAACACATCGTTTGGCTTAATGTCAAAGGTCCACTTCATGGTCAGAATTGCCCACAAGAGGTAGCCACCCGTAGAGTGTTGAACACCCTTTGGCTTACCAGTTGAACCTGATGTATAAAGAATAAATAATGGGTGCTCAGCGCTTACCCACTCTGGCTCACAAGTAGTTGCTTCATTAGCAACGATTTCTTGCATCCAAACGTCGCGACCTGCCTGCATCGTGACATCAGTACCAGTACGCTTACTTACGATTACATGCTTAACCTTAGGGCACTCACCAGTAGACAGTGCTTCGTCGCAAATGGCTTTTAATGGCAATGCTTTGCCGCCGCGGAACTGTCCATCAGCAGTAATGACTGCAACGGCGCCAACGTCCATAATGCGATCGCGCAAAGCTTGAGCAGAGAAGCCACCGAACACTACAGAGTGAATTGCGCCGATACGGGCACAGGCTTGCATGGCAACAATGCCTTCGATAGTCATTGCCATGTAAATGATGACGCTGTCGCCAGACTTGACACCCATCTTGCGCAGTGCATTTGCCATTTTGCAAACGCGCTCGAGCATCTCTTTATAAGTTACCTTAGTAACGGTGCCGTCATCTGCTTCAAAGATGATGGCCGTTTTATCACCTAGACCCGCTTCAACTTGGCGATCTAAACAGTTATATGAAGCATTGGTTGTGCCATCTTCGAACCATTTATAGAAAGGCGCTTTGGACTCATCCAATACCTTGGTAAATGGCTTTTTCCAATAGAGGTTTTCTTTAGCAAGACGACCCCAGAAACCATCGTAATCTGCATTTGCTTCAGCACAAAGCTTGTTATAGGCTTCCATGCCTGGAATGGCCGCGCTCTTTACAAAGTCTGCAGGTGGGTTAAATACGCGGTTTTCTTGCTTTAATGGTTCCATGCTTCACAGCCCTCTATCAAATAATCAATAATCTAAAATCAACTACAAATGCGAGAAAATGTCGCAAAATGACAGGTTTACACCCTCAAGACCCTAGAAGATAAGTGAAAACACTGGGGATTTGCTCTATGGCAAACCCTTAAAATAGGGCAAACCTTACTAATAATGTGGAAATAAGCCAAAAACCATGACAAATATCAAACAAAACGACCTGATTCAAAGCGTTGCCGACGCATTTCAGTTTATTTCTTATTACCACCCTAAGGACTTTATTACTGCCATGGGTAAGGCTTATGAGCTCGAACACGGCGAAGCGGCTAAGGATGCTATTGCGCAAATTTTGACCAATAGCCGGATGTGCGCAGAAGGTCACCGCCCGATGTGTCAGGACACTGGTATTGCGGTTGTATTTCTGAAGATTGGTATGAATGTCCAGTGGCCCGATGCAACGATGAGCGTTAGTGAAATGGTGAACGAAGGCGTACGTCGCGCCTACCTCAATCCAGACAATATGTTGCGCGCTTCAGTTTTAGCCGATCCAGCAGGCAAACGTAAAAATACTGGCGACAACACCCCTGCTGTAATTCATTACGAAATCGTTCCTGGCGATGATGTTGAAGTCATTTGTGCTGCCAAAGGTGGTGGCTCCGAAAACAAAGCCAAGATGGTGATGCTCAATCCATCTGACTCTATCGTAGATTGGGTGCTCAAAACTGTACCAACAATGGGTGCCGGCTGGTGCCCTCCTGGCATCTTGGGCATCGGCATTGGTGGCACTCCAGAAAAAGCCATGTTGATGGCAAAAGAATCTCTGATGGGTCCAGTGGATATACAAGATCTGATTGCTCGTGGCGCCAAGACTCGTGCAGAAGAACTGCGTTTAGAGATCTACGACAAAGTAAACAAGCTTGGTATTGGTGCGCAAGGTCTTGGTGGTTTAGCTACTGTTCTCGATATCAAGATTATGGAATATCCAACCCATGCGGCTTCATTGCCAGTTGCCATGATCCCCAACTGTGCAGCAACACGCCACGTACATTTCCACTTGCATGGTGATGGTCCCGCTAAGTTAGAAAAGCCCTCTCTCTCGGACTGGCCAGACGTTACCTGGACCCCGGATGTTCAAAAATCAAAACGTGTGAACATGGACACTCTTACAGCTGAAGAAGTGGCCAGCTGGAAACCGGGTGAGACATTATTGCTGAATGGCAAAATTTTGACTGGGCGCGATGCCGCTCATAAGCGCATTCAGGATATGCTCGCCAAAGGTGAAGAGCTGCCAGTAAGCTTTAAGAATCGCGCAATCTATTATGTTGGACCGGTTGATCCAGTGCGCGACGAAGCGGTTGGACCGGCTGGACCGACTACTGCAACCCGTATGGACAAGTTCACCGAGATGATGCTTGCAAAGACTGGCTTAATCACCATGATTGGCAAAGCAGAGCGTGGTCCAATAGCAATTGAAGCTATCAAGAAACATAAGTCAGCCTACCTGATGGCTGTTGGTGGTGCTGCTTATTTAGTTTCCAAGGCAATTCAAACCTCTAAGGTTGTTGGATTTGCCGACTTGGGCATGGAAGCAATTTACGAGTTTGATGTTAAGGATATGCCCGTGACTGTTGCTGTGAATTCTGAAGGTATCTCGATGCATGAGACCGGACCTAAAGAGTGGCAAGCAAAAATTGCCGGCATTCCAGTCAAGATTGCGTAATAACTCAATTAGTAATTACTGAGTAAGCATAGGCGACATTGGCACTTATAGGGGTTTTCGATTCTGGCGTAGGAGGCTTATCCATACTGGATGAGGCTCTGCGCCAGCTACCCCAGCATGACTACATCTATCTTGCAGATTCGGCAAACGCACCTTATGGCGAAAAATCTAGTGAATGGATTGCGGCTCGCAGCCTATCCCTTTGCAGATATCTAGCAGGTAAAGGATGTGATGCCATTGTGCTTGCTTGTAATACTGCAACTGCGGAAGCTATCAAACAAATTCGCACTGAGATAGCAATTCCGATTATTGGGGTTGAGCCAGGCATTAAGCCTGCAGCTATGCAATCCCAAAATAATATCGTGGGCGTTCTCGCTACCGAGGCAACCCTCAAGAGCGATAAATTTAATGCCTTATTAAACACTCTGCCAAATGATTGCCAGTTCATCAAACAAGCTGGCGCAGGATTGGTTCCGCTAATAGAGTCAGGGAAAGCGGATAGCGAAGCCACTCTCGAGTTATTAGCCGGACATCTAGAACCAATTCAGGATGCGGGTGCTGACACCTTAGTGCTTGGTTGCACCCACTACCCTTTCCTTAGAAAAGCCATCCGTAAACTTCTCGGTGAATCCATCACGCTGATTGATACTAGCGATGCAGTGGTAAGGCAGTTAAGAAGACAGCTGGACATCCTTAAGCCCAGCGACAGCAATTCTGAATTCGGATCAGTACTATTGCTCAGCAGTAAAAATGAAAATCTGCTTTTATCAATGGCTCAAGACTTAATGTCTGCAGACCTTGCATCGCATTTAGTAAAAGCACAGTTCTTGGGTGAAGTTCGATGAGTCCCTTTCTAAAAAAATTAGATGCTCATCTACCGTTTAATAAGACAGAACGCATCATCATTGGCATCGTATTGCTGCTGCATGCTCTACCTGCGCTAGAGTTTTTAAACTTCAGTCAGCGCCCGCCCAAAATAGATGATGCACGCGTCATGGCCAACCTTGTCAGTCCTGAGGCTAGCAAGACTCAACAGCCTCCGGCTACTACTCCTCCAAAGCCCAAAGAGGAGAAGAAAGTAGCAAAGGAAAAGCCTAAAGAAAAGCCCTCAGAGAAGCCTAGTCCAACTCAGGCTCAGCAGACCCCCCAACAACAAAACCAGGCCCAAAGTAAATCTGAGTCCCCATCTCAATCTCAGTCGCAAAATGCAGCTGTAGCCCCCTCAACTAGCGGTGGCGCAAGCGGAACCCCGATTCAGACCGACATTGGTAAACTAGTTGTGGTTTATCAGCCAGATGCGGATGCTTACTACCCATCATTTTCCAAGCGCTCTGGCGAACAAGGTCCTGTAGTAGTTCGATTAATTATTGATGAAACCGGTAACGTAGAGGATGTGGCATTACTGCAATCTAGTTCTTTTCCAAGACTGGATCGTGCCGCTACTGAGATTGGCAAACGCTACCGCTTCAAACCTTTTTTAGTAAATGGATCACCCCAAAGAATTTCCACTAATCTTTTAATTAAATTTAATCTCAAGAATTAATCAATATGAATACTCCATTTGGCATAGCAAATCTCTGGCTTGAGGGTGATGCGATAACCCGCTTTGTGGCAATCGCCCTCCTCACTTGCTCAATCGTGACTTGGGTTATTTTGCTAACCAGACTTTGGGATTTACGCAACCTTCGCAAACTCAAACCAGAGCTGGAGGTATTCTGGCGGGCTACTTCATTTGATCAAGGTATGCAGGCATTTAGTCATCCAGCGTCCAATCCTTACTTTCAAATTGCTAAATCGGCAACCAAGGCATCAGCGCATCATCAGAATCAATCCACTAACCACCGTGAACTTCTGCAAACACTCAACTACTCTGAGTGGATGGCCAGAAGCGTTAAAAATAGTGTTGACAATATTGCCGCTGGACTGCAAAAGGGACTTACATTCCTTGGATCCACTGGTGCTATCTCGCCATTTATTGGTTTGTTTGGCACTGTATGGGGCATCTACCACGCGCTAATCTCTATCAGCAGCTCTGGAAGCGCTCAAATTGATCAAGTAGCGGGTCCAATTGGCGAAGCACTCATCATGACTGCACTCGGCTTAGCCGTAGCAATCCCTGCAGTACTTGGCTTTAACGCAATTAACCGTGCCAATAAATTATTTGTTGCCGACCTCAATCGTTTTGGCAATGATCTATTAGCCTACTTCGTCACTGGTGCGCGCGTTAACTCCGGAGAATAGTCATGTCTTTTCATATTCAAGACGACCAAAACGACGACAGTATTATGTCGGAAATCAACATGACGCCTATGGTAGACGTCATGTTGGTGCTGTTGATTATTTTCATCATCACTTTGCCAGTAATTCAGCAGGCCGTAAAAGTGGAGCTTCCTAAGGCTAATAGCGTTCGCAATGAGGTCAAGCCTGAGTCAGTTCAGCTGTCGATTGACGCTAACGGTCAGATCTTCTGGAATAGCACCGCCATTGATTTAAAAACCTTTGATGGCTATGCGGAGAAAGCAGCTCAAAAGGAGCCACAACCAGAAATTAATCTGCGCGCTGATAAGTCAGTCAAGTATGAGTATGTTGCGCAAGTGCTAGCCGCTTCTCGTCGTGCCGGCCTGACAAAATTAGGTTTTGTGACCGAGCCAAACTAAGCTTGGAGAGACTTCTCTTATTTAATCTTATAAGGCGCTTTTGAGGGAAGACAAGTCTCATCGCTTGTATGGGTGCCATTCCCGATTGTTGCACCCAAGATGCCACCTTGTATTTTCTCCACCTTCTTAAACTTACCGGTAACAGGATCAAGCGTAATGTTCGTTATTACATTCCCCGCAGGATAAGAGACCCCCATCACTTCTTCCGGTTCAAACTTCGCCTCGATCAATACCAATATATTAGGACGTGCAAGAGTAATACTTTTAACAACTTGCGATCCAAAGGCATCCGACTGATCCAAGTCGCGACCATCTAAAAATACCTTTGCTTTTTGGTTGCCCGACGCAAGCATCATTTTCATTTCATACTCTTCGGTGTAACCTCTTTCCGTACGCTTGCAGTGAAATTCAAGGACATCAACGCCCCATGCGGCAAAAGAAGATAACGCTGCGCAAGCGCAAAATATAAGTTTCAGAAATTTCATAATTGATGCTACATAAAGGGGGTCAAGCATAGTGCTGATAGAGGTATAGACGCTAATCTAGTTTAGAAATGGTACTAGTGATATTGCTCACATGCTCTGAAACACTCACCCCATCATCATTCTCAGGATCAGCGTCATCATCATCTGAAATCGCGGTCTGGGTGTCGTCGGGCGCCTTAAACCATTTAAAGACTACCAAGGCTACAGATAAAAGCGACATGACTAAGCCAAAGATACCTTTAATCTGGTCAATAATCTGCGCCGTCATAAAAGGTTGCTTACTGGCAATGTACGTTTCTGTTCCATCAGAAATCGGAAAACCAGAAGGCGTCAGCATCTTGTCCTCCAGAATCGGAAAGTTAAATCGCGAGGCAACCTGAGGACTATATAAAACCGGCAACAATGCAGCGATCGCATGGGGATCAACATCTTTATTAGCCAATAGATTGAGATTCACGCCAACTACCCGAATATCGGTAGAAGGTACTGGCGGTGAAATCTGGTACATATATGCCAATATCTTCGCGTCAGCAACCCAACCCATCCGCAGCGCTAGGGATGGCGGGAAAGACATTTCTAATAATTGGTATCCCCGTTTTTGTACTAAGAAATCCACTGTAGCTGATGGTGCATAAGAAACCTGAACAATGACGTCGGGTAACCTATCCTTTTTCATACCCAACAATTGCTCATCGCTATAGTTGGTCTCTACATAATCTACCTCAGGAACCAATCCTGAAAAACGAAGTATTTGATTGGAGACAATACTGGGGCCACCATTTTTTTCACCCAAATTAATAGTCTTACCGCGGATGTCATTAATTTTCTTAACATCCCCCTTCACTAAAAACTGAATCAGCTGTGGTGCAATTGATGCTACCTGCCGCACTTCATCATAGCCAACCGGATCAATACCGCCCTGCACAAACGCAAGATCTAACCTGCCGTCGTTTAAATCATTGAGGGCCTGAAAGGAACCTGTCGTAGGGACAATTGTCAGCGAGACATTACGGCGACTGGCTTCTTCTTGCAATACTTTGGCGAGGTGATGACTCTTAGTCAACATACCGCCACCACTAATAGTTAATTCATAGCTACGGGGATACAAGTCATACGCAAATTTAGCCGCCAAGCCAAGTAGCAACCCAATCAGGAGAATCGCCAAGCCTTTCCGAATATGGTGTTTGCTACGGAGCCAATCTAGACCTTTAAATAGGATCCGCTCAGCGTCGTTAGGTAAATTTTCCATGAACTTGCGACCTATCCAGAAACTTGCGTTAAGCCGTGTTTAGTAAAAATTGCTTGGCCTGCAGCACTTAAACTAAAGCGCACAAAATCTTTAGCCGTCGGACTGGCAGAATTCTTATGTACCAAGAACATATCTCTACTTAAAGGATAAAGCTTTAATAATAGTGTTTTATCGCTTATCTCAACACCATTAATAGCAAGCGCTTTCACCTGATCATTGAGATTTTTGTTAGTCAAATATCCGATGCCATATGGATCTTCAGAGATAGAACCCGCAAGGCTAATGGCGCTATCAGAAACCTTCGCATCCCGAATAAATTTAGCGCCTCGCAAAATCATATCCTCAACAAATGCACGTGTAGTTGAGCCTTCACCCCTACTATGAACATTAATCTTGTGATTAGGTCCACCCAGTTGACTCCAATTGACAATCGACCCTTCAAAGATATGACCTAACTGCTCTACGCTAATGCTTTTGATATTCAAACTCGGGTGAACCACAATCGCTATACCCTCAATACCTATAAGATTACTATGAAGGTCAAGATTAAATTCTTCAAAACTTAAATCTCTAGACATCATTGCTAAATCAATTCCGCCATTATCCAAGGCGACTAGGCCAGCGAAAGAGCCCCCTCCTTCAGTAGCCACTTTGACATGCGGGTGCATCTGAATGAACGGTGGAACTAGCAAAGCCACAAAACGAGAAACTGCAACTGACCCAGAAATCATTAACTCTTTTCGAGCTTTAGTAATGAGGTAAGGATAGGCAATTAAGCCAGCGAGTGCGGCGCCACCAACACCAGCAGCGATACCAATATTGCGCAGTAATTGACGGCGATTCATGATGATTTACCCACCAAAGGCACTAAACCCATTTCCTTGACGATCACTTGGCCTTTTTTAGGATCCAAACAATAGGCAATAAAGTCTTTTATTTCTTTATTTACATTAGGCTGTATGAGTAATTGCAATTGATAACGAATTGGATAATCACGCTGCGAAGTATTTAAATAAGCTGGCAGAACCCCATCAATCGCCAAAGGCTTTACCTTTTCCTTGCCTAAGAAGGTAGCACCAACATATCCAATTGCAAATGGATCAGACTCCATAAGCTGCATCAGATCTTTGAGACTAGTGACTATTTTTGCGCTCAAGGTAATGTGATCCTTACCAGCAACTTGACGCTTCCAGGACTCGTAGGTGCCCAACTGGGGATCATGACTCACTACATTAATTTGTCCAGAATATTTACCTAATGCACTCCAAGAGGTAATTTTCCCAGTAAAAATATCATGTAACTGCTCAAAACTGAGATGGCTAATAGGATTAGCTGGATTCACAATGACAGCAATATCATCGGCAGCAATAGTGACTTCATCTATCTTCCGCTTATGTTTACGAGCCCATAGCTGAATATTAGGCGGCATTTGTCCAGATGCCATGCCAATATCAGCAGTTCCATCTAGCGAAGACTTGTACCCCATTGCAGTGCCACCACCCAATAGCGGCAGGTGAATATTGGGGTGCTCATCCATATATTGCATCCCAATATGTTGCATTAACTTCATCACTGTAGATGAGCCACGCAGTTGTATGAAATGCACACCCTTTAAATCAGAGGACTTATTCGACATCGTCAAGAGCCCAGAGACGGCAGAACGTGAATGATGGCCGCAGGCGTAACCTGGCTCTCGCCTACAAATAATCCTTCAAGAGCTATGACTAATGTAAATAGCACCGATACGCCAATCGTCACACCCCCGACATAAGCAACCATTTTGGGCAGTGGATTTTGAAGCCACCCAAAGATAATGAGCAATATGACTGAAACGGCTAACGCATCCCACAAATAGGAGGGGAGCTGAAGTCTTGATGCCGAGAGGCGCGCCTCTCTTACATCAGATAATTGATTTAAGGTCGTCACGATTTCAGCTCTGGCCATCTGTTGCACAGAATTTTTAGGGTCTAAAAGTCTTATCCCCTGTGTTAGATCCGTTAATAGATTGGAGGCTTCTTCGCTTCTTTGATTCTTGGCCATGAGTGGCCATTCATCATCTACTACAGCACTAGCATAATTTTTTAGATCCCCTTGAAGCTCAGCAGCATTAGCACCCCCAAAAGCTGCCAATGATCTGTTTAACTTAAACATGAGAGCTGCTTCGCGAGACACTAGATCCTCAACGTTACGGTGGTCGCCCTGAACGCGTACTAAAGAGAAGGCAATAAGCAATAGTGTGATCGAGGTAAATAGCTTAAACCCCTCTTCGGCGCCTTTAGCAAGATGCTCATCTGGATTTAATTTGTATTTCCAGCGAATGTAACAAGGGATTGCAGTCGATAACAATAATCCCACACACATAATGCTGAGTCCAATGGCGATATTAGGAAGCGTGTGTAAATAGTCAATCATTTATATGAATAATCTTAAGTCAATTAGCGGATGATAAATAAATTTAAAGTAGACATCAGATTTACTGACTCTAGGCTTTGATGGTAGTTTTCTGAGTTACGTGAACGCGCAACGTTTACCACCCCAGAATTCCGGATAGATGGCACATCATCATAAGACTGCACAAGGCTATCCCCACCTCTTAAAACCACTGGTATTGGGGCTGGCTGAAGTACAGGTCCTGGCGGGAATGGTGAGATATTTCCTGCAAATGGATTTTGTCTCATCGCTGCAAAGGCGGCCGGATTATTATTCATGGCATTAATTCGATTTGCGTATTTACCTTCTCTTGGCGGGCTTGCTTTAGTACCAGCCGCCACCTTATTAGACGCATCCTTAGGTGCAGGCTTATCGCCTTCTTTAAATCCCTTGGCATATTTGCTAACGTACTTAGAAGGTGCAATGGCTGCTTTACCAGACCTATCTTTTGAATCTGCCTTATCCACACCATCTTTAACGGATCCACTCCTCTTCGCCTCATTACTATTGTTGTTAGCGCCATCTTTGCCAGAAGTCGAACGATTTGCAGGCGGTGGTTTTGCAGCAGCTGGAGGTGGCACAGGCTTATTGGCAGCTGTATTGGAAGAAACAACTCCTGTTGCTGGAGGCGGCGGAGCGGGTGCTGCCGTTGGTGTAAGTTGAATACTGCCATCAGACAATACAACCAAAGGCTGCGGCTTCACATTCTTTGGCGCGCTACCAGCATCTCCTCCGGTAGCAGACCCCCCTGCACTCGTGGACGCAGGCGGTGGCGGAGGCGCAACCATCGGAGCAAGCAAAGATGAAGTCTCAGGTTTAGCTGAGCTTGGTAATGCCAGGGGCGAAGTAAATGCAGCCGCTGGTGGGGGTGGAGGCGGAGGTGGAGGCGGTGGAGATGGAGCTATGTTTGTAGCTGTTGTAATTGTTGTAGCTGAGGCAGCAGGCAGCGGACTCGTTACATTCAGTTGAACAGGTATAGATACCAATAAAAATTGACCGGAATCAGCGCCGCTCAGAGTTAAACCTTTGACCTTCAGATTGGAATAACTACCCACTCCAATGGTATTGGTGATAGTGCTGCCGTTACTAGAGTAGCTTGGCGTGCCTGCAATCGATAAGTTTGCGTAGCTTCCTGTACCTAGAGTTACCTCAGTACCAGATGCATTCAGAATTTGATAACCCAAACTCAAGGAACCAGAGGCGGCTGAATTTGTCCGCTCCCTGATAAATAGAACGTTACTTAAATCAAAGCTTGAACTAGGCATACCCGCTGATAATGCATTATCAGCAAAAATGGTTGATATCCCTGATACCTCGGCGTAAATTGTGCCGCCAGTACCAACAACTGAATTAGCTCCCAGAATACCGCCACGCAAGTCTATGGTGCCAGTATTGGCAATCAATGAAATTGCCCCACCATTACCCGAACCCACTCCACCAGCTGTGACATTTCCCGCTAATGTGATGTTGTCAGCCACCATATCAATCAGTCCGCCAGCACCAACAGTTCCATTTGCTTGCAAAAAACTACCCGACCGAGTGTAAATATCGGTAGCACTTAAATAAATAGAACCGCCCGTCGATCCGTTAGCCAGAACCTCTGACGTACCTTCTAAACCTACCACTGTATAGCTACCCGCAGTTAATTGGATGCCCGTTAATTTGATCACGTTGCTGGCAGCCTGTGATGCTTCAGAAACGATCAGTATCGAAGGGTCATTCGCAGCGGTACTGTAGTAAATCCTATTCACACCCAAATTACCGGCAAGCGAATTCAAATCTACTGGAGTTGGAATAGTTGCAGGAACGAGCGGTGAGCTGACGTTTAATCTCAGAGCGCCAGAGATAAAAATAGATTGCGCCAAAAGCTCGATCGCATTACCTAAAGTACCAGCGCCACCAAACAAGTAGTTGCTTGTCTGAATCCTGCCATAAGAGATGATTGTCTGCGCTTGAATTGTTACCTTTGAAGCATCAATTGAAGACCCTACACCCAGATACGCAATCGACGAGTTGATAACAACATCCAAGTTTTGACCGGTAATACTGCCATTCAGTAGAAAATTACCTGCAGCACTAAGCGTCAATGTAGTGTAGTTAGTGCCGGCCTTGAGAATATGAGCCCCACTATCGATGGTCATTGCACCACTGCCATTCAAAATACAAATACCCAAACTACATGAAGTGGTATATGCATTCACTGCAATAGTGACATTCCCATTGGATAAGGCGTTCGAAATAATATTGGCGGTAGCGGCATTAATGAATAGATCAACTGGGTCCAGCAACCAAGAACCTACCCGTCCGTTTGTCGCACTGGTATTGATGCTGGCACTAGGCGCCAGACTCACATACCCACTAGAGCTAGTCTCAATAAAGCCGCCATTACCCGCTAAGAGTCCGCCTACAGATTTGAGAATACCTGCAACGGTTGTTTTAAGCTCCGACCAAATACCAATAGGACCACCATTGCCTTGTTGCGTAGCAGAGGTATCAATCGTGGCATTTTGCTCGATGGTCACGGTCTTGGCTAACTGCTTACTTATGGCAGCTTGATCGGCAAGGTCCTTAATTATTGCTGCATTAGTATCCGTTGATAGTTGATTGTTCTGGCGATTCACTTGCGTACCGCCAGTAATTTGGGTGCTTGCTAAGCCGATATTCACTTGTCCACCACCCGTTGCTCCGGTTGCTGTAGTGGCAGAGTTAGCGGCTAAAGTGATGTCATTGCCAACCAGGTTAATTTGCCCACCGTTAGACACCTGGCTATTAGAGCTTACGGTACCGGCCTGCGTGATCTTAGCGGCAACGAGCTCAATCACACCGCCATTATTAATCGCAGATGAAGCGCTGATCACGCCAGTATTCTTGATGACAGAGGCCATCAGTTGGTTTGCAGCTCCTGCAGCCATTACCACCAAACCGCCTGGCGCCTCAATCACGTGCTTATTGGAAACCAGTCCGTTATAAACACCTTGATCAACCTTAATTGCTAGAAGACTTTGGCCCTGAATCCTTAGTGTAATTTGAGAGCCTGAGGCAAGTGCAATAGCACCATCCTTCTGCGCCAGTAGATAGCCATTGTTACGGACTTCAGGCGCTAGCAAGGCAATAAAGCCCCCCTCAGAACTGGTCGGATCTGTTTGGTTGGTTTGAATGGTTCCCTTATTGATGATCTTGCCAGCTTTGCTACCAACCCCAGAACCATCATCCTTAAAGTTCATCATGCCATTCATAAACTCTTGATTGGCTATATTTAAAGTTGAGGCCACTACAGCCGCAGCATTCACTTCAGCACCTCTGCCGAAAGTAACACCATTCGGATTAACAAAAACAACTTGTCCATTGGCTCTCACAGCGCCATCAATCATAGATTGACTTGCACCAGTGACACGATTAAGCACTACTGAATTTGCATTAGGTTGATTGAAATTCACGGTAGCATTTTTACCAACATTAAAGCTATCCCAATTGATAACCGCACGTTGCGAATGTTGATTCACATTCATTGTTGCGGAGTTGGCAGTTTGGGTTTGTGCAATTGCAGCGCTACCAGCGACAACTTGCCCGTTGGTGGGTAGTGCGTTTGGTGCTGGGGTTGGAGGGGCTGCTTGGGCAACGCCAGGCAGCACGCACAGAAAAAAAGAAAGGCTTGATACAGCCCTAACTACAGAAGAAAGGGAGTCAGAATTAACAAGAAGAAAGCGCGAGGATGAAATCCTAGAAAAATCGATCAAAAGCATCCAATTAGCAACTTAATGCCTTGATTTTACAGGGATTAACCCCAAAAAGCAGCGTCTTGGACCAAATATGAGGGTCCAAACACTAAAAAGGGTAGAAATTGGAAGAAGAAATGGTGCCCGAGGCCGGAATCGAACCGGCACGACTTTTTTGAGTCGGCAGATTTTAAATCTGCTGTG
Organism: Polynucleobacter ibericus; assembly: GCF_018687955.1. Lineage (NCBI taxonomy): Bacteria > Pseudomonadati > Pseudomonadota > Betaproteobacteria > Burkholderiales > Burkholderiaceae > Polynucleobacter > Polynucleobacter ibericus. The sequence goes on from NZ_CP061309.1 coordinate 1,116,750, forward strand.
TCTACCGATTTCACCACTCGGGCTCGCACTAACAATAAAGCCGTGCTAAATAAATCAAGACAGGAAAGATTTTAGCACGCAAGCCCTTTATGAACCCTTGGACCCCTTTTTACCCCAAGCTCCATGGAAGGCCCTCTTAAAGTAACTAAAATATCCTGATGAATGATCCGAGAAAATCAACTGGCTATGGCAAGCTTTTAAAGCTTAGTCTGTGGTTTCTTGGTTTGAGTCTTGCGATCTGCGTAGCTGCTTCCCTGGCTTACCTCTATTTCGCTCAGTCGAATATCTCCGGTAAGCGCGCAATCAAGGGTCTTGGCGATTCAGTGGTGATTAGTTTTGATGAGGTTGATATTCCTCACATCAAAGCAAAAAGTCAGGCGGATGCCTTCTTTGCCTTAGGTTACATTCATGCTAGTGAGCGCTCCTGGCAACTTGAGATGAATCGCCGTATTGCAAGCGGACGACTCTCAGAAATATTAGGAAATGACACAGTCAAGATAGATCGATTTGTACGCACGCTCGGTATCAAGCGTGCAGCTGAACGTCAATTTGATCGTTACCCAGTTTCTGCCAAACGATTATTACAAGCCTATGCTGATGGTGTAAATGCTGGCAATGCTCAATTAGGATGGGCTCTTCCAGTAGAGTATTTTTTGACGGGATCAAAGCCGGGTCATTGGTCGCCAACGGACAGCGTTGCCTGGATGCTGATGATGGCTTATGACCTTGGCGGTAATTGGCAGAAGGAATTGCAAAGACTTGAACTATCTCAGTACCTCACAACGAAACAAGTCTGGGAAGTAACGCCCCCTAATGAACCAGGCGATCCAGTGAGTAATATGGATTTTGCCAAGCTTTATAAAGAGATGAAGGTATTTCATCCAACGCCAGGTCCTGCAGAACGCAAGCCGCAAAATTTACCCGCTACTGAATTAAGTCAGTGGGAGCAAATGGGTGGCAAAGATGGCATAGGCTCAAATAACTGGGCCCTAAGCGGAAAACTCAGTAGCACTGGCAAGCCGTTGCTCGCCAATGATCCTCATCTAGGGCTGTCTGCACCGGCCATCTGGTACTTTGCCCATCTCGAAGCTCCCGGCTTAAATGTGATGGGCGGTACCCTACCCGGCATACCCGGGGTGGTTTTGGGAAGAACGGATAAGTTTGCCTGGAGCTTTACCAATACAGGGCCCGATGTTCAAGACTTATATATAGAGCAAATTGATTCTAAGAATCCGGGCATGTATCGTGGTCCAGATGGCCCACTCCCCTTCAAAGTTCATCAAGAGATCATCGACATTAAAGGATCTCCTTCACTGACTTTTCTGGTGAAGGAAACTCGGCACGGTCCCGTCATCTCAGATTCTCACGCGCGAGCGAAGCGTACGATTGATGCAGATCGCTTCGTCCTTGCTCTACGCTGGACAGCGCTGGATATTGAGAATCAATCAGTCGTTGGCTTACTAGATATGAATCGAGCAACTGATCTCGATCAATTTAAGCAAGCATTACGCAAAAATTACGCCCCAATGCAAAACGTCGTCATGGCAGATGCTGAAGGCAACATCGCCTACCAGGCAGCTGGGGTTGCACCCAAAAGAATGCTACATCATGGCTTGTACGGGGTGGCGCCAGCGCCCGGCTGGGAGCGTCAATACGATTGGAATGGCTATGTTCCTTTTGAGCAACTTCCTGCAAGCAATAATCCTGAGCAAGGATGGATTGCGACTGCCAATCAAAAAATCATTGCAGTCAATGATCCCAATCCTTTAACGGGTGATTGGGAGCTGCCAACACGCTATGACCGGATTGTTGACCTCATCAAATCTAAAAATATTCATTCCATCGTTGATATGAAAACCATGCAAGCGGATACCTTATCGCTTGCAGCCACACCACTACTAGAGCTATTTAAATCCAGCCAAGGCGCACATCCATTAAGCGCCAAAGCAATGGAGATTGGCAGAGGTTTTGATGGTGATATGAAAGTAGATAGCGCTGCTGCTCTTTTATTTAATGCTTGGGCCGATCAACTCACGCGCAATCTTTTCAATAGATTGGGTTATTTGTTTTCTGAAAACTATGGGACCCGTAATTACCGTGCGCCACTTCTCAATCAAGTTAAAAACTCCAATAGCCCATGGTGCGATGATCCCAAAACTGAACAGATCGAATCATGCCAAGACTCCTCCAATCAGGCACTTGATAAAGCTTTGGACTACTTGAGCAAAGAGTATGGCGACGATCCCAAAGCATGGTCTTGGGGTAAGGCGCATACTGCTATTTCGGAGCATCGCCCCTTTAGCAAGGTGCCCCTGCTCGGAAGCCTTTTCAATATCAAGACACCCTTTCCGGGAGATGGCTTTTCTATCAACGTCGGGCGCTTAGAGCTCATGCAGTCGAAAAATCCTTACGAGACTCTTCAAGCTCCAAGCCTAAGGACAGTCTTTGATTTGTCAGATCTTGAAAAATCACTCTTTATCTATCAAACAGGTCAATCTGGATGGGTGCAAAGTAAGCTGTATCGCAATATGAACCCTCTTTGGGCAAATAATGAATATCTACCCTTGCAGATGAAGCCCGAAAAGAGTAATCGCCAGCTAGAATTGCTGAATAAGTAAACTACAGCTGTTTAAAATGCCATATCAATGTCAATCGTCATTACCAAGGAATTAATCCCCATGAAATCGATTACCTCTCTGCTTGCCATTTCAGCCGCATTATTAACTAGTGGTAATGCAGTTGCTGCTTGGCAAGAAATTGGTCAAAATGATCAATCCACAGTCTTTGTGGATACCGCCACCCTACAAACCCAAGACAATCTTGCTCAGATAATGTCAATGCTGGACTTCAAGAAACCAGGTCAAGATCCCCAAACCAAAGAAAATGTGAATTCAATTATTGGTCTGAATGAATATGACTGCAGTACTGGAAAATATCGTCCGATTGAATTTAAGGTATTCACCGGTAATCGCGGCAAAGGTAAAGTAGTAGCCGATCAAAAGACTCCTGATAGCGTTTTTGAAGCCATTCCAAATGGCTCATGGGCTGCTGGGGTATTTAACGTTGCGTGCCGCAGCAAGTAAATTTCTATCTCTGCAATTGACCCTAGTTCGCTGGGGTCTTTTCAGCTGCGCATTAGGGTTTTTGACAGCATGTGCTGCCCCTCTAGCAATGCTCAGCAGTTCAGGATCAGCAGCGGCCAGTGCAGTTGGCACCGCTGCTGTAGCGAATCCAGGAACCGCAGCAAGCCTTGCCTCTACCGCTACTACAGGCAAGTCCCCGCTGGAGCACGCAGCATCTGCAGCCACCAAAAAGGAATGCAGCTTCTTTAATGTACTTGGCTCTAAACCCATTTGTGTCGATATTGTTCTACCAACAATTACCGATAATAGTCAGCCCTTTTTTGGGCCCGCAGACTTATCAACAGAAACTGCTAAACAATAAGTTTCTCGCCTAACCCGATGCATGACATAACAGTCTAAAATCACAACTACTACGCAAGCTACTGACGACTTACTATGACTACCGAAAACTACTATCTCACCCTCACCTGCCCCAATAAACCTGGCATCGTTGCTGCGGTTTCTACCTATATTTTTGAACTAGGCGGGGACATTGAAGAAGCTCAACAATTTGACGACAAAGCTTCGAAACGCTTTTTTATGCGCGTCAGCTTTAGCTGCCCTGCAAACGCAGAAACTCTCAGAGCAGGCTTTCTGGAAATTGCAAAGCGTTTTGAACTTACTTGGGATTTGCGTGCAGTTAAAGATCTCAAACGCGTATTAATCATGGCTTCCAAGCTGGATCATTGCTTGGTAGACCTTCTGTATCGCTGGCGTATTGGCGAATTACCTATGATTATTTGCGGCATTGTTTCTAATCATCCTCGCGAAGTCTATGCCAGCATCGATTTTGCTGATATCCCCTTCTACCATTTACCAGTCACTCCCGATACCAAACCTGCTCAAGAAGCCAGACTCCTAGAAATCATTGCAGATTCAAAAGTGGATATGGTGATCTTGGCGCGTTACATGCAAATCTTGTCTGATGATTTGTCGTCCAAACTTTCCGGTCGCTGCATCAACGTACATCATTCATTCCTGCCTAGTTTTAAAGGTGCCAAACCTTATCACCAGGCACATGCTCGTGGCATTAAATTAATTGGAGCTACCGCCCATTTTGTAACCAGCGATTTAGATGAGGGTCCGATCATTGAGCAAGACGTTACTCGCGTTACTCATGGCGATACACCGGATGATTTAGTTCGCAAGGGGAGAGATTTAGAGCGCGCCGTTCTCTCCAGAGCTCTACGTTACTACTTACATGATCGAGTACTCATCAATGGCGCAACTTCAGTTGTCTTTTCTGACTAACTGAATTGAACTCGCTCTAGGGCCTTACCCCTGGCGATTCAAGGGGTAGGCCTCTTGCTCGCCACATCAGAAACAACTCTAGCTGAGCCATTTCGGGAGAGCCGTATTCAAATTGTTGAGCTCTAACACCACTCATACAATTACGTAAGCGTCGCTGTAAAGATCCCATGGTTTGCCACTCCAAGCGGTAGATGGGATAAGCATTCGGATGCCCTTGAGGTATGAGGCTACCGCCCAGCTTTAAGCCCGCTCTTTCTTCATGACATTGTGCGCACGATAAATTGAGTTGCCCCATGCGCTCATTAAATGAATGACGACCTTTTTTCATGAAGGGTGCGTTAGCAGAATTTTCTCTAACCGTAATTGGCATTCCTTTCGATTGAAAAGCAACCAGTGCTGTTAAAGCCAGAAGCTCTTTACTCTCATAGGCTAATGCTGGAGATGATTGCGCACCAACACGACATTGGTTGATTTGCCCCTCCAAGGTCTGCAGCTTACCTTTAATCACTTTTGGAAATTGAGTCGCGACACCAAGCATCGATTTTTTGGCATCACCATGACAAGTGCTACAGGACTTATTTTGTGAGCCTAACTTCTGCTGCCACAAGGCTTCACCATCTCCCACCCAAAACATGGCAGGGTTTAATGAAGGGTCATCCTGCATTGCCTTGTTTTCAGGAGACATTAATTCATAACTAGATTGCTGTTTGGGTGGCGCTGCACTTACCACTCCGATAAAAAAATAGGTAATTATCAAGAGATAAATACGGCTCAGAAAACGAAAGGATTGTTTATTCACGAAACGGTAATGCGTGCCTGGTTGACTGCTTCGTAGCCATCATCTCCAATCCACTTAAATTGAAGCGTTCCCGACTCTACAGCGACGGTGGTAAAGATAATTAAAGGGTTGGCTCCGATACCTGAATAGAAATCTGCTTTAAACACCTCTACATTGTTATAGGTGCAGGTAAAGGTGCGAATAATGTCCCGAGGAATTTGCTTGCCGTTCTCGGTATAGCGAAAGCCAGACTCCATATCGTGTTGTGCAATCGCTCGGATCTCAATAACGGAATCCTTTTTGGCCGTCGTCGGCATCGTAATGGATGTACGGGATGTCTTACTCATATCATCTCCGTGCAAGCTGAAAGCGTGACTAATGTTTCGGCAGAACCCTGCCAATAACTACCATTACTCATCTGCGCAATTGCCCAAACCTTCTGACTATCAGCTAATCGCACACGCGTAGTGACATTGGCGCTTCCAGAGCGTGGGGTGAGATAAACAGTGAAGATATTTGGCAGTGGATTGCCTTCGGCGATCACATGAATGGTTTTCACATAGTCATTAGCAGTCATGGGGCTCTCAACGCTCACTTTGAGTACAACCAAGTTGCCATTCTCTACCAGCGGGGGGATGGTTAAGGTGACCTTACCAGTGCGTATAACTGCTCCGCCAGCGATCTTTTTAATTGCTTCATTGGCATCTTCTTTTTTGGCAAAGGCAGCTAAAGGGTTTGCACATAAGCCAATCGCTAAAACTCCAAGACCTTGAACCTGCTTGAGCCAGTGTCGTCGATGATGTTGTGTAATTTTCTTCATCTCAATTTCAGTTAACTTGGATTATTCAAAGTGACTAAGAAAGCAATAACATCTTCTATCTCTTGACCATTCAAAATCGTTTGACCAACCAATTTCGGGGCCACTCGATTCAAATGACTAGTTTGATAATAGGCAGGCATGATGGTTTGCGGATTAAAGTGTGCGGCATTAACAAGACGTGCCCTTAATTGAGCTGCATTTAGACGTGCGACACTCACTTTAAGATCAGGCGCTAAATTTCCCTGAAAACGCTCCTCTGGAAATGGGCCGCTATGGCACAACAAACAGAGTCCCGTCTGACGACTTGCAACGATTGCCCTACCCCGCACTGCATTACCGGGCTCATTAGAAAGGGACTCGAAAATCGAGTCCCCTGTAATGACTTGAGCGTTTGCACTACCAAGATCGAGGATGCCTAGCAATAAAAACGCTAGTGCAATCCTCTTACTCATGGACACAATTTCACAATGGGCTCTTAGACCAACTTAATGCCGCTGTTTTTGAGAGGCACTGTACGCAGACGTTTACCAGTTGCACGATAAAACGCATTGAGAACCGCCGGAGCAGCTACTGCAATCGTTGGTTCGCCAACGCCACCCCAGTCTTTGCCACCGCCTTGAATCACGATAGTTTCAACTTTAGGCATTTGAGAGAGTCGAATCGAATTAAAAGTATCGAAGTTCTTTTGAACAACGGCACCTTTTTCGATCGTAATCTCTTCCTCAAATAATGCCGATAAGCCGTAAACAAAAGAGCCGGAAACCTGACGAGCAACTTGCGCAGGATTCACGACATAGCCCGGATCGGTAGCGGCAACAATGCGATGAATCTCCACTTCGTTACCATTTTTCACAGAGAGCTCACAAGCTGCAGCAACATAGCTACCGAAAGAACGCATTTGCGCTACGCCACGGAACACGCCTGGAGCTGCCGGCTTAGTCCAACCAATACCATCGGCAACTGCATTCAGAACAGCTATGGCACGAGGAAACTTTTCCATATGCTTACGACGGAACTCCACCGCATCAACGCCAGTAGCCTCAGCCATCTCATCCATAAAGGTTTCGAAGAAGATCGCATTTTGATTCACATTCACGCCACGCCAAAAACCTGGCGGCACATGGGTGTTGCGCATTGCGTGATCAATATTCAGACTTGGGAAGCTATAGGTGATGCCATGCTCACCTGTTGTATCAAGACCTTGGGATACAAGAGGATCCTTACCTTTATTAGCCTCCACCACTGCTGGACGAACGGCTGCCAAAATTGATTGGCCTGATAAGCGCATGTTGACAGCTGTGACATTCTTTTTATCATCAATGGCAGCAGACATTTTGCACATCATCACGGGGTGATAGCGACCTTGCGTCATATCCTCTGAGCGACTCCAAATCAACTTAATTGGAGTACCTGGCATTTGCTTGGCAATATTTACGGCTTGTGTGGTGTAGTCCTGGAAAGCGCCGCGACGACCAAAGCCGCCACCCAAATTCACCTTATACACATTGCATTTATCAGCAGGAAGCCCGGAAGCGGCAATCACTGCCGCTAAGGAGGCTTCGCCGTCTTGCGTTGGAACCCATGCTTCACAAGAGTCGGCAGTCCACTTCGCGGTGGCTGTTTGTGGCTCTAAAGTTGCATGATTTAAGAAGGGATAGAAATAGGTGGCCTCTAATGTCTTGGAAGCACCAGACATCGCCGCCTTTACATCACCATTGGAGTTGAGCACAAATGTATCGGTGGCGTTAAGACCCTCTTCCAGCATCTTCTTGATAGAGGCGCTAGAGACATCACCATTGGCACCGTTATCCCAGATAACACTCACTTGATCCAAGGCGGCTTTTGCTTGCCAGAAAGTCTCGGCGATCACTGCCACAGCAGAGTCACCGACCTGAACTACTTTTTTCACGCCCTTCATGCCCTGTGCTTTAGTGGCGTCATAACTCTTGACCTTGCCACCAAATACTGGAGATTGGTTAATGGTTGCGACCAACATGCCTGGCATCTTTAAGTCAATTGCATAGATTTGTTTGCCAGTGACCTTGTCTGCCGTGCCATCGATACGATTAACTGACTTACCAATTAGCTTCCAGTCTTTTGGATCCTTGAGCGGCACTTCTTTAGGCGCCTCTAGCTTTGATGCTGCTACAGAGACTTTACCGAAAGTAGTTTTCTTGCCTGATGGTGTGTGTGTAATAACACTGTCTTGTGCGACGCACTCTGCAACAGGAACATTCCATTGATTGGCCGCAGCTTGAACGAGCATCATGCGTGCAGCAGCACCGCCTTTACGTACATACTGTTCTGATGTACGAATACCACGGCTACCACCTGTGGAATAACTACCCCACACTTTATTGCGCTTTAAATTCTCACCAGGTGATGGATAGTCATAAGAAACTTTTTTCCAATCGCATTGCAATTCTTCTGCAACCATCTGAGCCAAACCAGTGATTGTTCCTTGGCCCATTTCGGAGCGCACGATCCTTACAACAACGTCATCATTTGGCTTGACTACTACCCACACACCAATCTCTGGAGTAGCTAATGGTGTCATTGAAGTAGTGCCTGTACCCATTGCAGCATGTGCAGTGGACATCACAGAAAGATCAAAGCCAATCGCTAAACCTGTAGCAATGGCGCTAGAGCCAATAACAAAGTGGCGGCGGGAAGTGTTTGTATTTGTAGTCATGTATTTTCCCCTTAAGCTTTGCTTACAGCATGGATAGCTGCGCGTACTTCTTGGAAGGTGCCGCAACGGCAGATATTAGTAATGGCTGCATCAATCTGAGCATCCGTAGGCTTGGGCGTATTACGCAATAAAGCAGTTGTTGCCATCACCATGCCAGACTGGCAGTAACCACATTGAGGGACTTGATTTTCAACCCATGCCTTTTGCACCTTAGAGAGCTGACCATTCTTTTCCAAACTTTCAATGGTCTCAATCTTTTTACCTTCAGCAGCAGATACTGGTAAAGAGCAACTACGAATGGCTTGGCCTTCAAACAATACTGTGCAAGCACCACATGCACCAATACCGCAACCATATTTGGTACCAGTCAACCCAACTTGTTCACGAATGACCCAAAGCAATGGGGTTTCTGGATCCACATCCAATTTGTATTTCTTACCGTTAACGGTTAACTCAGCCATGAGTGCTCTCCTGTAAATTCTTCTATTATTTTTGGGGCATTCAATTACCCCTGCTTTTGGTATGTTTATCTTACTTAAGAATTAAATTATTGCTATGCAACATAAATTGGGGGTTGTAAGATCAAGCAATGATTTTTGGACTCGTACAAATCCTCCTCTTTCAAAGCCTCGGTGAGCTTGTTTCTAAATTCCTCCTACCAACTTTGCCTGGCCCGGTCATTGGCTTAGTCCTGTTGGTGCTGTGGCTGGTGTTGCGCAAAGGAATTAATAGTGAGCTAGCCATGGTGGCCGATGGGTTTAGCCAGTACCTTGGCCTGCTTTTTGTGCCGGCAGCAGTTGGAGTGGTGCTTTTTTTACCTCAATTACAAGCCAATGCCCTGGCCATCATCAGCGCACTGATTGGTAGCGTCATTCTCACCATCTCCTCAACTGCTCTAACCGCACGTTTTCTGAGCAAGAAAGAATCTCATGAGTGAGAAGCACTCGATTGTGGAGATTTGGGTCTATTTATCTGGTAGCCCACTCTTCGCCTTGTTTATCACGCTAGCCGCCTATCAAATTGGCTTAAGTATTTACAAGGCGACACATCAGAATCCATTAGCTAACCCAGTGGCTATTGCTATTCTGATTGTGGCAACAACGATTCAATTTATTGAGATGCCTTACTCAACCTATTTTGAGGGTGCTCAATTTATTCACTTCTTATTGGGCTCAGCAACTGTGTCTTTAGCCATTCCGATTTATCGCGGTTTAAGTAGTCTCAAAGGCCGATCTATTCCAATCACTGCCTCGCTTTGCATTGGTGGCTTGGTCTCGATTTTTAGTGCTGTTGGGATTGCCAAACTACTGGGGGCTGACTCCAGTATTACGGGTGCCATGTACCCCAAATCGGTTACAGCACCAATTGCTATGGGTATTGCAGAGCGTATTGGTGTCTCACCCACTCTTACCGCCATCTTCGCAGTCAGCACCGGAATTCTGGGGGCAATTCTTGCGCCGTTTGTTTTCAATGCATTGGGCATGAAGGCATGGTGGCAAAGAGGCTTTGCCATTGGCATTGGCGCCCATGGTATCGGCACTTCACGCGCCTTTAGCATTCACCCAGAGGCAGGCACCTATGCGAGTCTAGCAATGGGTATGAACGGCGTGGTGAGTGCCGTTGCAATACCTATCATCTATCACATATTTAATAAGTAATTTTTAAGCGGCCAATAAATCCGGAATCTGGGCATGCTTTACTTTTGGCTTAATAGTCTTTCTGGCCTTCCACAAATCATATGCGGATTGTTCAGCCAACCAAATACTTGCATTGCCGCCGTTTTCAACACCTAACCATGCCTCAATTCTCAAAGCCATTTCAGGTGAGATTGCAGCCTTAGCATTTAATACCCGAGATAAAGCTGCTCTTGTAACCCCAAGCTGCTCTGCAGCTGCAGTAACAGTGATCCCTAAGGCAGGCAAAACGTCATCACGCAAAGTCAGTCCTGGATGTGCGGGGCTATGCATTTTTCTCATTTTTATCATTAGTGGTAGTCCTGATAATTCACCAATACTACATCTTCACCTTCAAATCTAAAAGTCACTCTCCAGTTGCCACTAACGTAAATGGAATAATGTCCGACCAGTTTTCCGCCTAAAGAGTGCAATCGCCAACCAGGAATATTCACATCCTCCCAATTTCGAGCTTCATTGAGCCTGGTCAACTGACGCGATAGGCGTGGCATGATTGACTTGAATGCCAGCACGGCTTCCGGTTTCAAAAAACAATTGCAATCCTTTGTGCTGGAACGAATTAATCATACCATATTGTATAGCGTTGCTATACAATTATTCAAGCCCATTTAAAACCTAATTTTTGCTTGGTTAATTGACTTTCATTGCTACATCAATTGCCTCACCTAAGACATTACAGAGAAATTGCACCTCATCTGGCGTGGAGATGAATGGAGGGCCTACAGCGATACAGTCGCCCGCTACACGCACTAGTGCCCCTCTCTCGATACATGCCTCGAGTACTTTCATGGAGCGCAAACCAGGCTTGCCCGGAACAGGGTCAAGCTCTACTGCGCCAGATAATCCAAAGTTACGAATATCCAAAATTCCGGATTTGCCTTTTAATGCATGCAGCCCATTTTCTAAAACAGGCTCTAGTGCTTTAGCTCGATTTACTAAATCATCAGACTCAAAGATATCGAGCACTGCATGACCGGCGGCAGCTGGTATTGGGTGCCCTGAATAGGTATAGCCGTGAAAGAACTCAATCGCCTGCTCTTGTCCGCCATTAGCGATGATGTTGTCATAGATATCGCCGCGTACAATCACACCGCCCAGCGGAATCACGCCATTAGTAATTCCCTTGGCGAAAGTAATCATGTCTGGAGTAACACCAAAGCGATCGGCGCCAAAGTTCGCACCTAAACGACCAAAGCCAGTAATTACCTCATCAAAGATTAGCAAAATGCCATGCTTTGTACAGATCTCGCGAATCTTTTGCAAGTAACCCTCTGGCGGAACAATTACACCCGTAGAGCCTTGAACAGGCTCCATGATCACCGCAGCAATCGTATTGGCATCTTGTAAGGCAACGATCTTCTCCAACTCTTCAGCCAAATGAGCGCCCCACTTTGGCTGCCCTTTTGAGAAAGCCATTTGCGATAGATTCAAAGTGTGAGGTAAATGATCAACCCCAGGAATCATCATGCTGGCAAACATTTTTCGGTTAGCAACCATGCCACCTACAGATATGCCGGCAATACCAACACCGTGATAAGCCCGATCTCGCCCAATCAGACGAATACGAGATGCATTGCCCATCACACGGTGATATCCAATGGCGATCTTCAAGGCAGTGTCTACGGCCTCTGAACCCGAATTCGTAAAGAAGACTTTGTCCAAACCCTTGGGCGCCATCTTCGCAATTCGAGCAGCCAAGCTAAAAGTAGTTTCACTAGCCATCTGAAACGCTGGGCAATAGTCCATGGTTTCAAACTGCTTTTGAATGGCTGCACCAATACGAGGATCAGCATGCCCTAATGGGGAGCACCAAAGCCCCGATAAGCCGTCAAATAACTTACGTCCTTGATCATCAAAGTAGTAAGCTCCCTTAGCCGACCGCATGATCTTCGGATGGTGCGCAAAGTAGCGGTTAGGAGTAAATGGCAGCCAATAGGCTGACATATCAATCCCGCCGCTTGTTTTATGAGGTGTTGTCATGCGTCTCTCTGATTTAATTGTTTTAAATACTAGATTCTGAATTTCTAATACTATAGTACTCATCTCACCATTGGACTCTTAAATGAACCATTTCAAATCCCTACTTTTCACCCTCCTTGGACTCCTGACTGTCAGCAACTCGGCTCTAGCAGCTCCTGAAACAGATTGGCCTAAAAAACCGATTGTTGCGATCGTTTCATTCCCAGCGGGCGGCTCTACCGATGTATTTGCAAGAAGCGTAGCGGCCCCTCTCTCCGAAGCCTTGGGTCAGTCGATTGTGGTGGAGAACAAGCCTGGAGCAGGAGGCATGATTGGTTTAGGCGCTGCAGCTAAAGCTGCGCCTGATGGTTACACCATCCATATCAGCGCAATGACCAATCAATCTATTTCTTCAGCGCTATTTAAAAACCCACCCGCTGACTTGCAAAAAGATTTTGCACCAGTGGCACTTATCGGCACCATTCCACACTTAATTGTGGTGAATCCAACCGTACCCGCAAAAAATCTTCCAGAGCTGATTGCGTTTATCAAATCCAAAAAAGGTGACTTTAATTACGCATCACAAGGCAATGGTAGCCTCTCGCACCTAGAGTCGACTCTATTCATGCAACGCATTGGCGCAACGGGCACCCATATCCCATACAAAGGAAGTAGCTTTGCCTTGCCTGATTTGATTGCTGGCAATACCTTGATGATGTTTGATAGCGTGACTGCATCACTTCCACATATCCAAAGCGGTAAGCTACGTCCGATTGCAATCGCTGCAGCAGATCGCTCACCCCTCATGCCAAACGTGCCGACCCTTGGACAAGACGGTATGAAACAGTTTGATGTAGAAAATTTCTATGCTGTTTATGTACCCAAAGGGACTTCGCCAGCAATCATTGCAAAATTAGAGCGAGAGATTCGGAAGATTTTGACCAATCCAGATTTCAAGGCACGGATGGCAACGCAAGGCATTCATCCCCAGTTTGCAAACTCAGAGAAATTGGCTGAAATTACTGCCGAAGAAGCAAACAAATGGACGAAAGTAGTAAAGTCAGCGAACATTAAAGTTGATTAAGTCTCTATAAATAGATAAGCCCCTTATGTTGATATCCCCTCCCTTTGGTGGCGGTCGTGCACCCGTTCTCGCCAGAAATACTGTTGCAAGTTCTCAGCCCCTCGCTACTCAAGCGGGTATTGAAGCTCTGCAAAATGGTGGTAATGCAGTAGATGCCGCTCTGGCAACCGCTATTACGCTCACCGTGGTTGAGCCAACGATGAATGGCTTGGGAGGCGATGGATTTGCCATTCTGTGGGATGGTAAAAAAATACATGGCTTAAATGCTTCGGGACGAGCTCCCGCTGCATGGACTCCTGAATACTTTGCTGGTAAGTCGGCCATGGATTTGATTGGCTGGAATACTGTCACTGTTCCAGGTATGGTTGCTGGCTGGATAGAACTCTCCAGAAAGTTTGGCAAGCTACCTTTTGCTCAATTATTTAAACGCGCGATTGATTACGCAGAAAATGGATTTCCAGTTTCACCAGTCATTGCACGACAGTGGCGTGAAGCGATTCCGATTTTAAAAAATCAACCAGGGTTTGCTGATTCATTTTTGATTGACGGCAAATCACCGCAAGCAGGACAAATCTGGAAATTCCCTGCGCAAGCCATGACTTTGAAAGAAATTGCCGCTACCGAAGGCGCATCTTTTTATAAAGGCCCACTTGCACAGAGCATGGTGGATTTTGCAGGGGCTACTGGTGGGTGCTTTACGATGCAAGACTTTGCTGATAATCAGCCAGAGTGGGTTGAGCCGCTGGCTTTTGATTATGGCGATTACACCCTTCATGAGATTCCCCCGAACGGCTCGGGTATCGCCGCGCAAATTGCTTTAGGTATTTTGCAAGCAGCCAATGTAAAGCAATACCCCGCTAATTCTGCGCAGCGTATTCATTTGCAAATTGAAGCCATGCGGATGGCATTTGCCGATGTCTATGCTTATGTTTCTGACGCCAAATCTATGCAAATGCCAGTGACTAGTTTGCTAAATAGAGATTACTTAGCAAGTCGTGCCGCAATGATTGATCACAATCAAGCCGGAAGTTATGGTGCTGGTGATCCGCATTCTGGTGGCACTGTTTATCTTTGCGCTGCAGATGAATCCGGCATGATGATTTCGTATATTCAGTCGAACTTCAAAGGTTTTGGATCGGGTGTTGTTGCTCCGGGTGGTATTGCTTTTCATAATCGTGGCATGAGCTTCCGGCTAGAAGATGGTCACCCCAATCAAGTTGGTCCTGGCAAGCGCCCTTTCCACACGATTCTTCCCGCATTCCTCACGAAAGATGGCAAACCCACTATGGCGTTCGGAGTTATGGGGGGCAATATGCAACCTCAAGGTCATATGCAGTTTGTGATGCGCTTTGTAGATGAATACCTTAACCCACAAGCATGCTCAGATGCGCCACGTTGGCGTATCGATGATTTGGGCAAGCTCACTGTTGAAGCAGCGATGCCAGCAAGTGTTGTGGATGGTTTGAAAGCAATGGGGCACGAAGTTGCCGTAAAACCAGCCAATAGCCTGGACTTTGGTAGCGCACAAGCAATTGCGAAGTTAAGTGAAGATGTGGATTCTGCTTTTATTGCTGGCAGTGATCACCGCAGAGATGGCTTGGCGGCTGGATTTTAAGGTGCAAGTTAAGCTGCAGAAAAGTAGTCTACCAATACAAATTGCTATCTGTAGTGTTAGAGAATTGACCCAACAATAAATCATCATCGCCATCTCTGGCGATAGCTTCAGCGCCTTCACGCCGCCCTACTCTCACCCTCTTGTTGGGCACTTTGAGATATAACGCGCTCTTACTTGACGTGGCAGCATGTTCATTTTTGATGTTGATTTCATTTGTCATGAGAATAGAAATAGTGAAATGGCATTGCAATTTTAATAAGACTACTCTGCAAAAATTTTCTGAAATGAATTCCAGTATATCTATTGGGGGATTGATTCCTTCACTCATTCATAGGCTCACCAATTTGATAATATATGTATATACAATAATGAGGTGAGAGCATGAAGAATCTGGTCATTAGTCCAGCTATTAAAGAAAAATTGCTCCAAAAAACATGGCTTAAGCCGAAATGATGTCGAACAGTGCTTTATCAATAGAACGCGCTCTTACCTATTAGATAATAGGCTAGATCATCAAACAGATCCGCCAACTGAATGGTTTATCTCGGAGAATGATCACGGAGTACTCATTAAAGTGGTGTTTGTATTTAATGATGGAATGATCTATTTAAAAAGTGCATTTCCGCCAAATTTAACAGAAATTCGTATATACAATACAATATCAATACCTTACTAAAAATACTATCTTTAACGCATTGACTAACAATTACAGCTTATAGGCGAGGAAAGCGATGATCGCAAAAACAAAGAAGGTAAAGATTCAAAACACTGCTGAGGCTTGGGAAGATGGTGAATTGGGCATGGATATTAAATATGCCAGAGCGGTAGATAAAAAAATTGGAACTCAAATAGATGAGGCCCTAGGACTGCAGATGATCTCCATTCGCCTTGAAAAAGACTTAATAGACTCTTTCAAACTCTTGGGTACAAAATATGATATGGGCTATCAGCCTCTCATGCGTGAGGCTTTAAAGCGGTTCGTTGAAGGTGAATTTAAGTTGATTGCCAGTGAGGCTCTTGAAAAACAAATGGCAGTTAAACCAAAAGTCAACGCCGTCAGAAGGATAAGAAAAGTTGCTTAAGACTTTATTTCGAGGGTAAGCAATTCAGATAGAACCGCTTGATCTCTTGATCACAACTCACATCTTTGGGTTCAATCGGTCTTTGTAGAGAAATACCTTCAATTGTTTTGCAGCGACTTAAGGCAACATAGACCTGCCCCGACGCAAACGCGCCTGATGAGAGATCAACCTTTACCTTATCGAGTGTTTTGCCTTGGCTCTTATGGATGGTGACCGCCCAAGCTAGCATGAGTGGTATCTGGACATAAGTGCCGATGATGCTGGGAGATATCTTTCCTGACATCATGTCGTGATCATAGCGATATGATTCCCACTGATGACCGGTCACTTCAACGGTATTGGCGTAAGGTCCGTTTTGCACCATGACCTTCACCTTATCGGGTAATAACTCACGCACCACCCCAATCGTGCCATTCACCCAACGCTTCGGAAAGCCTGGGTCCGTAGCTGTGAACATCACTTTTGCCCCTACTTTCAAGGCAAGATTATTTGCGGACGGTAAATTGCGCTCGTCAACATTGAACTTTCCGGTCGTTTTACCGTTATAGACCTTGATATCAGCAGCAATAGCACGCAGCCCAGCGCCATTGATCTGATCCGCCCTAGCATTGGTAGTGGTCAGCGTGATCGTTTGCTCATCTAGCACTTCATCCTTACGAAAGCACTGCGCATTGAGAGTGTCAATAGCTTCATCGACGTCTTGATTAATTCGAATACGGTTTAACAGGCCTGCAAAGTGTTCATCCTTTTGACGGAAGATCTTAGATAGCTCGACCATGGTGACATCTTTGCGATGTAGCGCCATGGCACAAAAGAAGTAAGGCCCCTCATAACCCCGATCAGCCAACACCTGCATATCGCCACTGGATACCACGGGCGGCAACTGAAATAAATCTCCCACGAACATAACCTGAATGCCCCCAAAGGGCTGACTTTTATGAGGTCCATTAGCGCGTAAAAATAAATCCATTGCGTCCACTACATCAGCTCTCACCATTGAGATTTCATCAATGATGAGTAAGCGTATGTCTTTATAGAGACGCTTATCTTTGAGAGGTTTGATATCTTCCTCGGGAAAGATTAAGCGTGGTGGCAATCTAAAGAAGGAATGAATGGTCACCCCTTTGACTTGCAATGCAGCTACGCCAGTAGGTGCAACAACAACGACGTTACCGGGGATGGTCTCCCGCAGATGGCCAATTAAGGTCGTTTTACCTGTGCCTGCTTTACCGCTCACGAATATATAAGGATCGTGACGCTCGATTGCCTCAATTACCGCTTGGTAATCGGGGGTGATTTCAATTTCGGAAGAATCTATAACAGGACTAGTCATGCCTTATTGTTTCACGGCATCAGCCACACACCGAAATCCGATATAAACCACTGCTATATCACCAGGCTTGGACTCTACATCGGACTCTTGCTGCCGCTCCGGGCCATACCACCAGGAGGCACCACGCGTAATGTATCCGCCATTACGTTCGGTAGCGGTCCATTCCCAAACATTGCCACCCATGTCATACAAGCCATTGACACCTGGTTTAGTGGTTTTAGTAGTCACATGCCCTGTACCGCGATTGAGCGCACCTGCAGGCGCTAAACCTTTGTAATCACCACAGCCATTAAGGCAATGAGAAACCGTTGGAGTACTACCCCCGGGAAATGGGTAACGCTGACCTTTAGTGTAGCCAGCGGGAGGATTGGCTCTTTGCTCCAAGAAGGCAGCTGATGTCCACTCAGACTCTGCAGGTAAGCGTTTACCGTAATAACGACAAACTGATTCCGCCTCTTTTTGATTGAGATGCACTGCAGGCTCTAGATCGTTGGCAGTAACTCCATAGGGGGTCTTCCATGTCCAGCCGGGTTTTTGTACAAAGCCACCTTCATAAGTGAGACCACCGCCCTTTTTCTCGGCAGCACTCACAAAACCAGTGGCAGTTGAATATGCTTTGACATCGGCGATATTCATTTCGGTTTGATCCCAGATCACGTTACCAATTTGCACAGCAGAAATGGTAGAACTAGGCGCGCCTTGGCTCGGAGTAGATCTGAGCATGAAGTAAACCGCAACAGCAGTAAGCACTAAACCAAAAAGAATGGTGGAGATATCAAATTTTTTCATGGGTACTCAAAATATTAAGGGGATCAGATGCAGACCAAAATCTAGATCAGATCTTTCAATGTAGTTTTCACCATATGCTCACCATACATCACAATGGCGTTTCTACCCTTTGATTTGGCAGCATACATAGCAGCATCGGCATTATTCATTAAATCAGTAGCATTGAGGCCATGGAGAGGAAAAATGGCCACTCCAATACTAGCGCTAGTGGTCAGAAGGTTTCCATCAGCATCTATCGGATCGATTAGAGCTGAACGAATTTTTTCCGCCACACTCATGGCAGACTCCTCGGTCCCGACATCGGGTAACAAAACAATAAACTCATCTCCACCAATACGGGCAACGGTATCTGACTCACGAAGACATTGCTGCATGCGTTGTGCAACTTCAATCAATACCGCATCTCCAGCTGTATGGCCATCTACATCATTGATAGTTTTTAGATTATCGAGATCGATAAAGAGTAATGCCAGATTTGACTGCTTGCGCTTACATGCCGTTAAAGCCGTTGAGAGACGATCAGAAAACAGGGTTCTATTGGGTAACTGAGTCAATGAATCATGATGAGCGTGATACTTATTCTCAGCACTCCTTCTGTAAGACAGTAGAAAGGTATAGGCGCCAATAAAAATAATGATGATACTTAATACGCTGGCGATTAAAACACCGAAGGCATTTTTATACCAATTGGATAGATATAAAGTTTCTGGAACTACTACGCCCACAATAAAAGGATACTCGTTTACTTTGCGATAAGAGATCATTCTCATTTCCGGATCTGCATTCTGTCTTGTAAAGCCGGTTTCGGAGGAGAATACAACGCCATTGCCATTTTCTGCAGCCGCAAGAGATTGATCAATAAAGGGATTGGTATTAACTTTACCAATCTGATTCTCTACCAAGGGCCAACGGGTTAATAAAGTCTTGTCAGTTCGATAAAGAGTGATTCCAACCCCCTCGCCAATATTGATACCAATTCTTTCGTAAAGCGAAGAAAACACTTCTACTGAGACACCGGTCAATATCACCCCGAGAAATTCATCGTTTTTTCCATTAACCCTTTTGGCTAGATAGAACACCCACTTGCCATTACCCTTATTACGAACCGGGAGACTATAAAAAGTTTCAGAGTCATTGTGATTTTTTAAATAAGTGAAATAGTCTCGTTCAGACAAATTAATATCAGGAGCAGGATACGAGCGGGAAAAGTTCAGAACTTTTCCGTCACTACCAACAAATGTAGCGACGTCCAATATGGAGTTGGACCGAGTCTTTTCTTCCAGCAAATCAAAACTCTTTTTGCTTGAGGCAAAGGTACGATAGCTTTTTTCGCTTTCAATTTTCTCTACTTCAATCACATCCTCAATACTTTGGAGCACCGTATTAGCAGAAAATATAATCTGCGAGGTATGCTCAGCGAGAATTAACGACAGGGTTGAAATTTGTTCAGCACGGTCATCCACCGTATTCCGACGCAATAGATACCCCGAAACAACCGCGTTAATGGCGAAGATAAATGCCAGGAGGGCTGCACCCCCAATAATAAACAGTGAGTTGCGTCGAATAACTGACCTTGGTTCAAAGCTTACAGTCATAACTCGTCTTTATACAGTTGAGATATTTGCAAGAAGTTATCTTTTTCTTGCATAAAAGCTTCTACCACCAAGGGATCAAATCGCCTCCCCTTAAGACTCACGATTTCAGCACAGGCCTCCTCATGAGACCATTTCTTTTTATAGACCCGCTCACTGATTAATGCGTCATAGGTATCAGCTAAGGACATCAGACGTGCAGCCAATGGAATTTCCTCACCCTTGAGTCCGTGTGGATAGCCAGAGCCATCCCAGTTCTCATGATGACAACCAGCGATATTGATTGCGGCATCCAATACATTGGTGTGTTTAGCATCCTTAAGCTTAGCTGCGGTCAGGACGTCCTGCCCAAGAGTGGCATGGGTCTTCATAATCAACCACTCTTCATCCGTCAAGGATCCTGCTTTCTTCAAAATAGTATCCGGAATACCTACCTTACCAATGTCATGCAAAGGGGCAGCCTGCACAATATATTCAATATTCTTTTTGGATAATTCATCTGTATAGGCACCACTAGATTTGAGTCTTTCAGCTAAAGCGCGTACATAATTTTTTGTACGGAGTATGTGGCTACCAGTTTCATTATCACGAACCATTGATAGTGCATTTAGACTGTTCAGCATGCCATCTTCAATCGCACGTGAGCTACGTCGATATTCATGCCAAAGCTTTTCCATGTAGTAATTGGTAATCAAGATGCAAATCGTAGCAATCGCCAGTATTGCACCGATACGCATGGCGAAAGCAAAACCATCCTCTAAATACAGGGTTCCAGGATGTGCAGAGTCCCCCAGTGCCAATAACGAACGAATAACTCGGGTACCTAGTTGGAATACTTCAACACCAATCAATAATTTAATTTGATAGGCATTGTCTTTTTTGAGCAACTGACTCAAAGATACAATCTGCCATACACAAAAGATACTAAGAACGGTATTCATTAAATGAATTCGGTCTTGTGTTACACCAAAGAAATGTAGGTAGAGGTAGGCTAAAGAAGCGCCAATAAATATGGCACTAGCAGCAATCTTGCTGGACTGCTTAAGAGTGCCATTCCAAAAACTAAACAGTAAAGAGATGTTGGCCATGCCAGCAATCAGGAAGATATTTGCCAAAGGCAAAATTACCTTACCACCCCATGGAGCAGTGGCATAACCCAACATAGAAGCCGCTAAGAAGCTCAAGCCTGCCGGCCAGTAAATTACCCTAAATTGAGCGCGATCATCATCCTTATTCGCCAAGAAACGGGCCATCAGCCCTATTAGGATGACAAATACAGCAAAGTAAAAGGTTTGATTAGCTAACTGCATGAAATACCGAATAAATTAGGCCAAATAGAAGCCGTTAATCCATAATGTACCCTATTCCCCAGCATTACAAAACATAATCAATTACTAACGTTTTCTTTATTTAAATTTAATCATCTCGTGATCCGCCTAAGCCTCTTTCGATTTTGTCTTGTGAGTTTTATTCTGGCTCTAACGGCACCGCTAACAGCCTTTGCGCAGGATGATTGGATTCAATTTAAATCCGCCTTTATTAAGAATGGTCGTGTGATTGATAAGGGCCAAAATGGCATCAGTCATACCGAGGGTCAGGGAATGGCATTACTGCTGGCAGTTCAAAATAATGATCCCGAAACATTCTCCCAAGTTTGGAATTGGACCAAATCCAAACTGCAAGTGAGGGACGACAAGCTTTTTGCTTGGAGTTGGTCCCCCCAGACTGGAGTAAACGATAGCAATAATGCGAGTGATGGCGACTTGTTTATTGCCTGGGCTTTATCACGGGCATATACCAGATGGAATGAGCCCAGTTATTTATTTGCTGGCATTCAAGTCAGTCAATCTATTCGCGCAAAGCTTTTACGCAAAACTACTAAGGGTACTGTTTTACTTCCTGGGGCAAACGGCTTTGAAAAACCAGAATTCTTAAAACTCAATCTCTCCTACTGGATCTTTCCAGCGATTAATGAGCTCTCCATTTTGGATCCAGCGCCTGAATGGGAAGAATTGAGAGTGAGTGGCTTAAGGTTGATAGAAGAAGCTAGGTTTGGTAAGTGGCAACTACCGTCCGATTGGATCACATTGGAGGGCGAGAAGGTCACACCTGTGGATGGCGATCAATTTGGCTATGACGCAGTCCGCATCCCCTTATATTTAATTTGGGGTCAGCAGGCTACACCCTCTTCTATAAAGCCCTTTCAAAACTTCTGGGGATCTTATGCCGGCAAATCTCCACCTGCCTGGGTCAATGTGAGCAATGGCGAAACGGCAACGTACAATGCATCAGAGGGCTTTCAGAGTATTGCCGCAATGGCACTTGCTTATCCCGCTTTAGATTCAACTCTTCTACCAAGCTTCAATCCATCTCAAGGATATTACTCTTCGATGCTGTCTCTATTTACTCAAATGGCCTTAGAGGATCTGAAAAAGTAATATGGGAATTTGGAGTTTCTATTTCCTGATCAAAATTATCCTGTTCTACACAGGCTATATTCATTTTCATTTTGTTGTAAATGCTGCTTTTGCATTGGGACTCATTTTCTCCCATGCTAACCCGACCTTGCTGCGTATTCGCAAATGGGTCGCTTTACCTATTGGCATTGCTCTACTGTATTTTGATAGCCCGCTGCCACCTCTACGGAACATCATTCCCAAAATTAGCCAGTTACTCGAGTTTAGTTATCAGTATTACCTGGAGCTCCTAACCCGAATTTTTGATTGGCGAGTCATAGCCATCCTATTAGGCCTCTACATTGTTTACCTCCTGCTTTCTAAGAAGATCAGAATGACAACAATAGCCTCATTAGCAATCTTGAGTACCTTGCTACCGCTGGGCGCAAATATGGCACCATTGGCTTATGATGCGGACGGCCAAGTTATTGGAATGCCTAGCGATACAGCGCTGACAGAATCCCTTGATGGTTTCTTCATTGAAGAATCTTCCCGCACCGCCTTCAACCGATCACAGAAGGCTAGCGGAGTACCGTTTGATATTCTGATAATTAACGTTTGCTCACTAGCTTGGGATGACCTGAATTACATCAAAGAAGATAACAACCCTCTATTCCAGCGTTTTCATTATTTGTTTACCAGCTTTAACTCTGCCTCTTCGTATAGCGGCCCCTCGATCATTCGCTTACTTCGCTCTAGTCGTGGCCAGCAGGATCAACGCGATTTATATAAGCCAGCAATTGACGATTCATTGCTATTTAATAACCTCAATAAAACCGGCTTTCAAGTGCAGCTTGCCTTAAATCATGATGGTAAATACGGCGACCTCCTAAAGGAAATCCGCAATGAGGGTGGCATGTCTGCCCCACTCTTCGATAACACTAAAGCTACTCCTTACTTAAAGGGTTTTGATGGCTCGCAGATTTATGACGACTACTCTGTGCTTTCTAATTGGTGGGATGCTCGCATGAAGTCCCCCAATGAAAGAGTCGCCCTCTTTTACAACACGATCTCATTGCACGATGGCAATCGAGCATTGGATGGCAGTCGTTTAGAAAATAGTGTTGAGACTTACTCACGCAGAGCGCGTAAGCTGTTAAGTGATATTGATCGCTTTTACACCAAGGTCAATAGCTCAGGGAGGCAAGCGGTGATTGTGTTCATTCCTGAACATGGTGCAGCGATACGCAGAAACAAGAATGAAATTGTGGGTATGCGAGAAATTCCCAGTCCGAATGTGACTAACATTCCCGTCGGAATCATATTCACCGGTAAAGCAGATGCTCCTGTGAAAACCAACATCATCAATAAGCCAACAAGCTATCTGGCTACATCTGATTTAATTTCTAAGTTTGTAGGCAAAGCACCTTTTGGAAGCACAGCCCCTGCATCCGAAACGTATTTGAAAAATATTCCGAGCACACGCTTTGTTGCGGAGAATGAAGACTCAGTCATCATGAAATTTGGAGCCTCGTACTACTTCCGCTCTAACGACATCAACTGGAATCTATTCGAAACCAATAATTAAGTCTTCGACTAGGGTTTAGTTTTTAGTTGAGACTCTGGCTTAGGCTCTGGCCAAAGCGTTGGTACTTCTAAAGTCTGTTCAGGACGAGCTGTATTACCGAGTGCATCAAGGTAGATAACCTCACCATTGACTTGAATGGAGGCCTTCTCTTGGTCAATCTTTTTTACCACCTCAAGATTTGCTTTGATATCAGGGCTATTCGGGTTTAAGCGATATGCCCGCTCTAGAAGGATTACTGCAGTAGAGATATCGTTATCTTTTAAGGCATAGAGAGCGCGTTCATTTAACTCGCCTGGCAGATAGGGATCAAACTGGGGGGCAACATTCAAAGGCTGAGCTTTCAGTGTCGAGGAGGCGACCAAACCCATCACAAAAAAAAGCAAGATTGAAGTTGAGGTGCGCTGATTCATTGTCTACAGTTCATTAAAAGCGAGAGGTCGGTATTACTGGTTGAGTTTGCAATGGAACTGGACTTGGTGCAGTACCATCCAGCGCTATCCGGACATACAGCACAACACTATTTGGGGCGTAGTATGGCGAGCGCTCTAACTTAATGCGATTGCCCACAAAGACGGATGGCGTGACTTGATACTCCCATGCCGCCAATGCAGAATACGCGCTACCTGGTCCTGAGCTTGCAGAGTAGGTATTGGTGTTTCCCAATAATGCAGCGGCAGTTTGATAGGCGTTATTGGTTGGGAAGTATGGTGCAGCATCGGTACGGGACCAATTACTGGATACTGATCCACCAACAACATAGGAGAAGCGCGCAAAACGTTGAGCGTAATTTAAAGGCAGCGTCATAGAGCGATAACTCTGCGGACTGTAGTAACCACCCTGCCCATAAGTAAACTCGCCGGCATTTTGCTTAAAGCCCCACAACATACCCGTTAAACCGCTAGAGAGTTGACGATCAGTTTCATTCACTATGCGCCAGTTCAAGCCAGCCATCAATTGATTGTCGCTGTTACTTTGTACGTTCGTACCTGTGAGGCTACGCGCTCGATAGTATGTCCAACCACCTAAAGTACCGCCTTGATCTAGACTGAGGCCAATTGTTCCACCAGTGGCTATCATGCCGCCCCACACAGAGCCAGTTACTGGGTCTCGCGTACCAGCATAAGAAAGCAAAGTACTGGTCATCGGACGGCGGGCTAGTTCAAGAGATACTCCTACAGGGCCTACATCCAACTTTTGTTTCACCCCACCAATCCAGTTCTGAGTAAGGAAGCCCAAAGGAGTAGTGCCAATATCCGCCTTAAAGTTTTGCTTCTCGTACCCAATGTTCAGAGCCGTACCCGACGCAGATTGATTAGAAAAACTCGTTGGACAATTTGTAGTACATGCCGCAAGAGTGCCAAATGTTTTAACTTGATATGAATTGCCCCCGTCAATAGTGCCGGCATTAATATTTACCTGATCAGCACGAAATGTCATTCTTTCGTCTGAGCGCATTGGCATCTTCCATTCCAGTGGAATCTCCGTTGCTCGGTAATAAGACTGCCCAGGAGTGCCATTAAGGGATAAGTAATCGACTGCTGAATCAAGCCAATTAGTACGCACATCTATCATGTCAGCCATTTGCTTATATTGGTAAGCGCTACCTGATGATGCTGCAGAGGGCTCTAAGATTGGCGGTTCAATCTGAAAGACAGAAACGCCAGAGGCGCTCGAAACCGGCTTGAGCGTAGAAAGGCTATGGTAGCTAGACAGCGGCACTGGCGCCTGAGCAAGTGCGCGTTGCTCTATATCAATTGCTTTATCTAGATAGCCTTCTCTTCTTTGGATTTGGCTATCCCGATACATCACTTTGTAATTATTTGTCTTCGGTGCTGCAGCAATTAAGGGTTGTAGTTTTTGACTAGCCATCCGAATATCACCAGACTGAATCAGTTGATCTATCGCCCTGAGATCAGCTGCTTGCTGAAGGTCTGCGTAGTCTTGCTTTTGACCAGGAGTGAACTTTTGGCCGGATAAGAATGTCATTTCTTTTTGGAAGGCATCGGGCTGATCATTGGTTAAGAGATAATTGGCATAGCGTAAATGCCAGTCAACTGAAAGGCTTGGATTAGCTTTTTCAATTTTCTGAAAGAGTGCATTGCCCTGCTCCACTTTTCCGAGAGTACCCCACATGACCGCTACTAATGAAGAAAGGTCTGGATCATTAGAGACCTCATGCTCCAGCGCTGATAGCTGAGCATTAGCTTTGGCTTTCTCACCCTGCGCATTAAGCCGCTTCACTTGGGTAAGTTGGAGATCTACCCAAACACCTCTTTGAAAACGGGTGATTTTAGGGGTGCGTTCTGATGCCGGGATGCGCTCCAATACCTTGAGTGCAGCTGGATTTTGCTCTAATCCCGATAAATACAAGGCATAGGCATATAAACCTTCAACACTATTAGGATGGGTTTTCAGGAAAGCATCAAATACCGCTACACCCTCTTTAGGGCGATGCACTTGCGCATATAAACGCGCTAGATCCAAACGCAACCAAACTTCGTCTTGATCGAGTGCGATAGCTTGATTTAAGAGAGCAATAGCCTTTTTAGTATCACCCGCTTTGAGCGCTAGACGAATATCAAAATCAAGTTGTATCTGTGTGAATTTAGCCTTATCGCTGGAAGATAACTTTGCTTTTGAAAGTTGTAGCAATACTGGACTTAATTCGTCATCGCGCTGCAGGCGATTAAGCACGTTTGCATAGGTTAAACGCAGAGATGTAGCATCAGAAGATGGTTTAGCAAGAGCGCTACGCATCAAAATTAAAGCATCCTCGGTTTTGTCGGCACTCAATAAGAAGAGAACATTCGCATTGATCATCTCGGGATCATTAGGCGCAAGACGCAAGCCTTCTTTCATCACCGTCAAACCTTGGTCGATTCTTCCTAGCCCCTCATAGATTCCAGCTAACTGAAAACGCAGCCAAGGATTAAGAGGCTCTAACTTGAGTGCACGCTGTAGGTAGGGAATAGCGGCATCGCCCTGCCCTTTGCTTGCCAAGTCATCAGCCTGTGAACTCAATATCTTGACGCGCAGGTAGTCATAACCTTTTCCAGCAGGACTTGTCTCAGGTGCTCGTGCATTAATTAAGGTCAAGGCTTCATCACGCTTGCCAGCATTAATCAATAATTGGACCAAACCACGCAGCGCTATACCGTTGTCCGCTTCAATATTTAAGGCCTCGCGAAACTGTTTTTCAGCTTCTTTGCTATTACCTCGCTCAGCCTCAATAGTCCCCAGTACTGCAATAGCTTCAGCACCTTGCGGCTCAAGATTAATGGCGGCGCGGGTTTTCTCCATCGCCAAGGGGTAGTTCTTTTTATCTCGAGCGTCTTCAGCCTGACGAATTTGCATCCAATACTGACTGGTAGCGATTAGACTCTTCCACTTTCCACTATTCTCTGGATTGAGTGCCAAGGCTTTCTGATAGTAAGCAATAGCCTCTTCATAATTACTTTGCCGCATCCGAATAACACCCATACCACCCAATGCCAAGTAGTCATTTGGACGCTCTTTAAGGGTGTCTTTTAGTGGCGCCTCTGCACCGACGATGTCACCCTTATCCAGTAAATCCAAGCCAACCTGACGACGTCTAAGCAAAGGATCATTTGCAATACGCTTACGTTCAACAAGAGCATCCTTTTCTACCATCCACAGACCTGTTATCTCTTGGTTATGCGGATCTAATTCAAGGTACTTCTCGTACAACGGGATTAGCTCTGGGCTTCGTTCTTGTGCATTCAACGCTTCACGCCAAACTTGCAGTACTCGTTGTTTATCAACCTTACGCTCTTGATATGTTGCTGCCAGATTCTGAAAGGCAAGATCGCGAGTCTCTATCTTGGAGCTCAGTAAAGCATCCAAGGCCAAGGAATATTGTAAGTTTTTACGATCCGACTTAACCAGACCCTCCAGCCCAGCGCGAGCTTCGTCCCAACCCCCTGGCAAGCTGGCAATGATTTTGTAATAGCCAACAGCCAAGTCTCCTGCGGGCGGACCATTGGGAAACCTCTCTTTTAGTAAGGCGTTAGCCTCTGCTGGTTTACCACTTTTTAACAGGATGGTTGCCTGGGTCAATGATCTTCTAGCTTCTGCTATCTCCTGTCTACTGAGACTGCTATCAGCGGCATGCGAGACTCCCACGACGCCAACCGAAGAGAGCAGTGCGAGACTTAAGCAGAGATGAAGGGCTTTTATTTTCACGGGGATTACTTACTTGAGTTCTTAGGGGATGGTAAAGGGCTTTTACGCTCATCCGATAACTCATTCGTGAAAAATAGATAGGAAAGAATTCGCCTTAAATTCTGAATCGCCAAAGAAAATACCATCTTTGATCCCTGGCCATACACAAAGCTCACAACCTTAAAGAAGTTACTGTTATCAACTATAAATTCAACGCCCAAGATAACTTCGTCACCATCCCTAATCACGCGACGCACGATGCAATCCATGCGATGTTGATCACGCGTGACACCAGAAACAGAAACTTCAACCAACTCGTTATCGTCAATCAAAAACGGTAAATTGACTTTGATACCTATGCCAGTAAGCGAGATATCAAAGGCCCACCCCTCTAGCGTGGCATTAAGCTTGGGGAAATAAACCGTCATCTTTTCACCAGCTTGCATGCGCGGAAATGATCTCGCATGTTGATGATCAACTAAGCCTACTGTGTAAACCACAAATAAATAAAATAAATAAATAATCCAATTAGCAAGTCCGGTAACCGCATAGAACCAGAAATAAGGATTAAAAAGCATCACAATAAACGTACCAACGCTCTTTGTGATGTAGGCAAAGTAGCCAGCAGAGTTTTCGCGAACCGCCCGAAGACCCAACTTCGTCAATAAATAGAGCTGAAGTTTGGAGTGCGTTAATTGCGCACTGGCATCCCAAATCTTCTGCCATCGTCCACTATCGCCGTAAACAAAGCCGATAGCCTCAGGACTAGCAATCTCATCGGGAATAAATTGAGTTCCACAAAAATAATGGTCATTTTCTTTGTGTATTCGAACTATTTGTGCATTGAATACATAGTGATTTCCATAACCATCATCTGTTGCCAATTGAATTGATTCTTCAATAGTGAAGTCTGCACTTAATGGAATAGTAAATCCAATGCCGCTTACGGAAATATCCTCTATATTTGCTTTTATAGGAGGCATACCATTATTGCGAAGAATGGTTACTTCTCCCCCGCCCCCTATGCGGTAATGCGCTCTAATTTGGCGCTTTTCCCAAAAAGCCCCCAAGGACATTAATCCCAACCAAATATTAATGCAGCACCATACTGCTGTAATGATGATGTTGTCATGCCAAATAGGTTCGTAATGCCAGCGAATTACAGCAATACAGATAGAGACAGCATTGATGGTCACCAAAATAAATAAGGGGAAAGCATCCCAACTGAGCTGCTCTTTCTCTAGGGTCCGACCTTTTGGTGTCACCAAGAATTTTTGCTTCCATGGATTGAGAAGCACTGGCATGAGCTCCCGAATCATCCTAAACCCTTTTACCGTCTCATAAATCTCAGAAAAGAAAATTTGTCTTGAGCCTGCAAAAAAGTAGGCAATCACAACCAGAATACTCAGCGCATAGGGAACAGTGAAGTCAACCATCTCGCGCCAATTGGCTGAGTAGACATTTAAACCCAAGATTAAGAAAGCTGATGGGGCCAAGAAAAAGATGTAGCGTGCAAACCCAAAGAGCCAAGAATAGGATGAGGAAAAGTAAGCTAAGCGCTGAGGTAAGCTAAGCCCTCGCATGAACAAAGGGTTGTAGTGCATCAAAATCTGCAGCATCCCCTTGGCCCATCGAGAATGCTGGGTTAAATAATCCGACGGGGTTTCTGGAGAGAGTCCACAAACCATTGGCTTATTGATATAGCTACTGTTATAGCCATGCGCATGGAGTATGAGAGACGTTTCACAATCCTCTGTAATAGTCTTAATGGCAATACCACCAACTTCCATTAGATACTGACGGCGCAAAACAGCTGCAGAACCACAGAAAAATGCAGCATTCCAAAAATTCATGGCAGGCTGAATTTTGCGATAGAACATCTCACTCTCATCTGGACGGTTAGAGACACCAGTGATGACGTTATTTACCGGTGTTTCATTGATGAAAAAATGTGGAGTTTGTACCAAGAACATTTTGGGATCACTTAAAAACTGCCCCACTGTATTACTCAAAATATCTTTAGTCGGTATTTGGTCGCAATCTAAAATTAATATCAGATCACCATTGCTATGTTGCAATGCGTGATTGATGTTTCCCGCCTTAGCTTTCTGGTTGGTATCCCGAGTGATGTATCGCACACTAAGCTCTTTTGCCAGTCTTCTTAAGCTGTAATGACGCCTCCAGGCCTGATGTCCAGTTTCTTTACTGCGACGCTTTGCATGCGTACCACCGTCGTCCAGAATATAGATCTGGAGCTTCTCTTTAGGGTACTGAATCTGAGTGGCAGCAGTCACCGTCATGCGAACAATGTTCTCAGACTCATCATAGGTAGGAATAAAGATATCTACAGTCGGATAAGAAGCTTCATCCTCGGGTAAAGGAATGACTTCGCTAGACATCGGTGAGAAATTCACAAACATGTCAAGTAAGAACAAGGTGAAGCCATAGGTCTCTGCCAAGAACAATAAGGCTGTACCAACAAAATCAATGAAGCTGGTATAAATTAGTGTGTCGTAAATGCGCCATGCCATATAACGACAACTAACGAATAGTGCCAACACAATAAATAAAGAACGCCACGGTTGATTGCGGAAATACTTCACCTTCGACATTAAATAGATAATGAAGAAAGAGCCCCATCCTAGATACAGCTGGCCACCAAGATTGAGTAATTCCTCGGCAAAGTAAATCATGACAATAATGCCGAGAGCAAACATGCATAGGCTTGCAGTAATTCTGGAATGACGATCACGCAAAAACATTAGCGATTCACTATATAAATAAACCACTCCCATAGGGCTTCATACCCTACAGTAAGTAGTAGCACGCCAAAGAAAAGCAGAAAAATACCGGCGACTAATTTCAAGCCAAAGGAACGAATTGGTTGAAGCTCTAAATCGATTGCATTAGGATCTTTATGGAGCTTGCCCGGATCAACCTCTGTTGGATTCCAAAAGACTTCATAAGCATTTAGCGCCCTATCTTCACCCGTCCTCAATAACTGCCGTGTGAAGCGACATAGGAGTGTGTCTGGATTTTTTAAGGAGTTGTAGGCCCCCTCGGATAAATAGAGCTCTCCAGCCCCAGCTGCCTCAGCCATAAATGAGGCTAATTGGAGTGAGCGCTCGTCTTCCTTTAACCCAGTAAAGGGGTTGATCAGAGCGACTATTCCAATAGAAGCTAAAGCTATAGGGGCCGAATGATTTTTTGCATTTAATGCATCCGCCTCTATTTGAATGGCCATAGCAGCTTGGACTGCAAAACTGACTTGCTCAAACTCGTACATCAGCTTGTCAGGAGATCCTGCAAATTTTGTCCCACGAAAATCTTTACAAATTTTTGCAATGAGAAGAATGAGTTTCTCGCGAGCAGCATGATTAGATGCCTCGTCCGATGACTCCACATCTATTCTTGGGATGATGTGTATATGAAAGGCGCAATAAAAGTTACTCATCAGAAAAATGGCGACAAGAACCGCGCAAAGATTAAGACAATAGCTAGTACGATAATCATTACTGCAGCCGCACCAAGATCCTTAATCTTTTTAATCTCAGGATGTTCTTCCATGGTGATTAAATCGCAGGTTTTCTCAATCGCTGTATTGAGAGCTTCAACAGCTAGAAGAACGAGTGATAAAACTGCAATTAATACAGTGTAGACATTTGGGCGATAGCAAAAAAATCCAATTGCGACTACTACCAAGATTAACTCTCGACGTGCCGCCTTTTGAAGAGCGAGTTCCTTGATACCATCAAGGGCATTGATAGTCGCATCAATAATGTTTCGCTTTTTTGGCATGACAGTAAGATTTAATAGCAATAAAGACCATATTATGAGGCTATTAGCTCCAGAGCTCAGTGCGATTGCGACCCCTCGTCTTGGCTCGATACATGGCCTCATCGGCTTTAGCGTAAAACGCTCTCAAAACAATATCTGCCTTAGTCTCACCATGGCTTTGGGGGCTATAGCACGCAACTCCAATGCTAATAGTTATAAATACCTCTTTGCCATCTACTACGGCGCAAGGCAAAGAAGCCGCCTTCTTACGCAGGCGTTCAGCCACCTCATGAGCCAAGTCTATGGAGTTCCCAGGCAGAATGACAAAAAACTCTTCTCCACCAACCCTGCCAAAGATATCAATCACCCTCAATTCTTCTTGGCAATGCTTTACCAGGTTTACTAAAACAACATCCCCAAGTGGATGCCCATATTGATCATTAATTTTTTTAAAGTGATCAATATCTAGCATCAGAAAGGCTGCGGGCTCTTGACTACGTAGCGATCTTTCGATTTCCAATTTCGCTCTGGCAAACGTTTCCGACCTACTCAATGCGTGCGTTAAAAAATCAACCTTGGCAGCAGAATCAAGAAGAAAGTTTTTTTTCTCTAATTCTAGGATTATTTTTTTTATTTCGAAAGAACCAAAAACAATCAAAGCTGAGATTGAGAGTGCTAAAAAAGCATCAAAGAGATTGAAATGACCATCATTGTAAAAATGTATTAGAGGCGAAAGTCTTCTACCAACCATCAAAGCAAAGGCAACTGCTAAAAGGCCACTAGCCAGCCGATAGGATTTAGACTGGAAAAATAAATTGATTGCATAAGCAGCAGCAAAACACTGAGCGCCCACTGCTAAGATATAAAAAAACAACGCGCAATACTTAGTAAACATTTTTATTGTGTATCAATTATTTGTTGTAGTTCATTTTCACCTTTAATAAGCATAAATGCAGCATCAACTACCTTGGCATCCAACTTAGTTCCTGCTTCCAATCTAATTTCATCTAGCGCAGCAGCCAAGCCTTTCGCCGGACGATAGGGTCTATGGGTAGCCATCGCCTCAAGAGTATCTGCCACAGCCAACACCCTGGCCTCTTCACAGATTTGAGCCCCCTGAAGATGATTTGGATAACCACTGCCATCAAGGCGCTCGTGGTGTTGATGCACCATCTCGGCAATAGGCCACGGGAATGGGATGTCCTTCAGAATTTGATAGCCTGCTTCTACATGCCCTTGAACTAACTGCATCTCAATATCGGTTAAACGAGATGGCTTGGTGAGTATTTCGGAAGGCACTGCCATTTTGCCAATATCGTGCACCATCGCGGCCATATAAAGAGCCTGAATTCGCTCGTTATCCCAACCCAGTTCACGAGCAATTGCCATAGAAATACTAGCCACCCTCTTTTGATGGCCAGCTGTATAAGGATCTCGCCATTCCATCGTCTTGGACATCGCCTCAATGGTTGATCGCAACGCAGTTGATAAGCGCTCTTGTGTTAATTCCTTTTCATGAATCTGATCATCCAACTTATGCTGACGCTCGATTGAACGTAAACCAAATCCAATTTCCTTAGCAAGACTTTCGAATAATTGAACCTCGGAGATCCCGAATGTATTTGGCACAGCCGAGTAAACCAGTAATACACCAAAAGGCATGGCGGTCTCTCCGTCCGGTATTGGGCAACCAATTGCAGAGCGAATACCAAATTCTCTTGCGCGTTCACGCCAAGACTCAAACCCAGGATCTGTTTCACTATCAATGACTATGCTTGTTTCATTGCCGCGTATACAACGACCCGCTGGCCCTTTACCAGTCTGCTCAGACTCTGACCAACTAACAATAATATTTTCTATATATCCCTTTGATGCTCCGGCAGCGCCAACTACTTTTACCGTCTTAAAGGTATCGGCCTCTGCTCTGCCAACCCATGCAAGGACATAAGGACCCTTCATAGCAATTGCCTCACAAACTTCCTGTATCAGCAATTCAGTTGAGTTTGCGCGAGCCAAAGCGGCAGCCGCTTCAGATAGAGCAGATAAGGCCCAACCCCGCTTCTCCAACTCATCCTGGATTGCCTCTTGGGTTATTGCAATTGAGGGCTGCGAAGACTTATTATTCATACTTTTATTATGGATCTAAAAGTCTATAAAAGATCTTGCTATAAATAATAAATAAGCAGAGTATTGAGATGTAAAGAGACGCTAAGGACGCATGCAAGACGATATTGAAAAGATTTACGCAAAGATAATCAGCCTTGAAACTGAAGTAGGTAACTTGCGTCAGGGCTACATTACTATCAATGCCCGTTATGCTGAAGCACTGGGCACTCTAAAAGCTTTAACCTCCAGCGCCCTAGAGGCGGCCAAAAGAGCGGCTGTGTCAGCTGAAAAGGCTTCCCTATCCGCAAGAAACTGCGCCACTGCTGCCAAGCTTGCTGCTTCAGAGGCAATAGTAGATGCCGCTGAAGCTGCTGCTGATGCCGCTGCTGCTTCTGCTGAGGCTGCTATTGAAGCAGCTGCCGCTGCTTCTGCGGCAGCCGCAGCTGCTGCCGCTGCAGTTGCCCATCAGGCAGAAGAGTCATCAATTTTGGCTTCTGCTGAAGCTGCTGAAGCTACTAAGAGAGCTGCAATGGCTGCAGCCGAAGCTGTGAAGATGTCTAATCTTGCTGCTGAGTCTGCAAGATCTGCTCGCAATCAGAAATGAGCGCTCATCTCCAAAAAGTAAAAAGCCCCAAATTAGGGGCTTCTTACTTTGATACTATGGGGCGAACGACGGGGCTCGAACCCGCGACAACCAGAATCACAATCTGGGACTCTACCAACTGAGCTACGTCCGCCACTGAAGACCTAGATTATAGCTTTTTGCTCAAAATGGTGTCAAAAACACCCCTTTTAGCCCCAGCTTAAGCAGTTTCAAACTCAAAAGCAGCCCAATCTCCAAGGCATAAGCTAGCGTCTATAAAAAAGTCCGTAATAGCCGCTTTGCTCTGAACTTTGGCTAAAGCATGGTGATCTGAGAGCCGCTGACGCCAATAACGCGAACCCGCCCTACCGTGAGCTAGACCCAGAATATGTCTCGTGAATGCCCCAATATAGAAAGGCTTGCTTTTGGCCTGACATTCATCAAACCAAGCGTGAACCTGATGAACCAATGCAATCTGAATACGGTGCCACTCGGTTTCACTAAACAGATAACCAGCAGCATCACCATCAGTGTTGATCATGTCATCCCAGCCAAGTAGCAATGCGGGGAAATGATATGCAGATCTACCCACCATAAAGCCATCGAAATCATTCCAGTGGCCAGCAATTTGCTCATTGGTTTCTAAACCACCATTGAGCAACACCTTGAGATTTGGAAATTGCTTTTGCGCATCTAAGCGAAGCTTTGCAGCAACTTCATAACGCAGTGGCGGTTTACTACGATTCTCTTTAGGCGACAAACCTTTAAGCACTGCATTACGAGCATGAATAGTGACTTGACTTGCACCAGCATCGGCAACAGCCAAAATGAAATTCAATGCAAATTGATAATCAGCTTCTGAGTTGGCGGCATCCATAGAATCCAAACCTAAGCGATGCTTTACGGAGATTGGTATATCTACTGCGCTTTTCATGGAGCGCACACATTCAGCCACTAAGTTAGGCTCAGCCATCAGGCATGCACCAAAGGCCCCGCGCTGCACTCGCTCCGATGGACAGCCACAGTTCAAATCAATCTCGTTATAACCCCATTGCTGCGCTAACTCAGCAGACTTTGCCAAATCAGAAGGCTCTGATCCACCTAACTGCAAAACAACTGGATGTTGGTCTTGCGAATAATCCAAATGACGCGGAACATCACCATGCATGAGTGCACCAGTGGAAACCATTTCTGTATATAGAACAGCTTCTTTAGTAAGTGTGCGATGAAAAGAACGGCAATGACGATCTGTCCACTCCATCATTGGGGCGACCGCTAAGCGTTTCTTTGAGGGGTTTTTCATAAACTTCTACAAAAGTGCAATATACGTGTCATTTTAAATGGATAAGGGCAACCGAAGCTGCCCCTTTACTGCTGGAAATGACTAAATTAGTAGATTCGCTCTAGCGCAGTTTTGATAACTTTGCCTCTAGCTCAACGGCAAGATCTAAAGCCCCCATATATCCTGACTTCAGATGATTCGGCAGATCAGGATCACCAACCATTGCGCCTAAGGTTTCAACTAGGCTAAATACCAATCCTTTAGCAGCGCCTGCAGCGATCGTATTGTTCGCTACAGCCTCATCAATATGATTTACTGCATCTAGAAAGTAATCGTGTCCTGGGAGACCATCCGGTCCTAAAGCTTCTTGAGTCATTTGTGTCGTCCTATGCAATTTAGATTTATAGCATTTGATCTACTTTATAGAAAAACTTGCGTGCATAGGCAAGAATTTCTTTATCAGAAGGATGATCCACTGTTTCTACACCAACAATATTCTCTGCAATCTTCGCGTCATGCTTGTGGGCATGCTTAATGAGCTCTAATTTTGCAGAGCCAGGTCCAAGAATCAAAATTTCCTTGGACTCATTCACAGCATTAATGACTGAATGTAGGTATTTAGAGTCTAGAGCCAATCTACCGCTACCGACCTCCCCGCCCTTGTGGTGCAAATGTGCATGAGTGGTTTTGCTTCGAATTACTTCAGCCTCACTAGCATCTGCGCTTAAAAACATCACGTGAGCTTCTTGATGGTCAATCCAAATAACTGCATGATTTAATGACATATTCTTCCTATTATTGATATTAACTACCCTTTAAGAATACTCCTGCCCAGCTTGGGAGTGAGGGCTTAGCTTGATTTAAGTCAAATTGAACGCATTTGCATTAAATTCGTATACTGAGATCATTCAAACTCCAGTTCAATATGGCCATGTCTCCTAACAAATACCTACCTATTCGATACATACCATTTAGCCTTTGTATTTTGGTGACTATTGCTAGCTTCATCGCCATTGAACTCCATCAGCAAGCATTTCGATTTTTCCTGGTGTTTGGGTTTTTAACCCTGGTAGGCATCTACGATCTTCTCCAAACCAAAACAGCCATCCTGCGCAATTACCCAGTAATTGGTCATTTGCGGTTCATGCTGGAATTTATTCGCCCGGAGATTCGTCAGTACTTTATCGAGGGTGACAATGATGAAACCCCCTTCTCAAAAGAACAACGCACCCTAGTCTACTCACGCGCTAAAGCCGTTCCCGATGAAATCCCCTTTGGTACAACCTTAGATGTGATGGCTCCAGGCTATCAATGGATGAACCAATCATTTGCTCCAACGCACTTGCCTAGCCATGATTTTCGAGTAGAGATTGGTGGCAAGGATTGTAAGCAAAAGTATTCAGCTAGCATCTTCAATATATCTGCGATGAGCTTTGGCTCCCTCAGTGCAAATGCTATTCTGGCATTAAACCTGGGGGCTAAAAAGGGTGGCTTTGCCCATGACACTGGTGAAGGCTCAATCTCTCAATACCACCGCGTGCATGGCGGTGATCTGATTTGGGAAATTGGCTCTGGCTACTTTGGTTGCCGCAATCCAGATGGCAGCTTTAATGCCGATAAATATACTGAGAATGCTTTAGACCCTCAGGTCAAGATGGTTGAGATCAAACTCAGTCAAGGCGCCAAGCCTGGTCATGGCGGGATCTTGCCTGGCTCTAAGGTGACGGCTGAGATTGCTGCTGCACGCGGCGTAAAAGAGGGCGAAGCTTGTGTCTCCCCTGCCTCACATAGCGCTTTCTCTACCCCGCTTGAACTCATTCACTT
The DNA here is from genome assembly GCF_018687955.1 of Polynucleobacter ibericus. NCBI lineage: Bacteria > Pseudomonadati > Pseudomonadota > Betaproteobacteria > Burkholderiales > Burkholderiaceae > Polynucleobacter > Polynucleobacter ibericus. The sequence goes on from NZ_CP061309.1 coordinate 1,154,299, forward strand.
TGTGAAAAAATTACGCGATCTCTCTGGTGGTAAGCCAGTTGGCTTTAAGTTTTGCGTAGGTCACCCTTGGGAGTGGTTCGGCATTGTGAAGGCCATGCTAGAGACTGGCATTTATCCAGACTTTATTGTGGTGGATGGCTCTGAAGGCGGAACTGGTGCATCGCCAGTAGAGTTCACTAACCATGTAGGCACACCACTGCAAGAAGGTCTACGCCTAGTACACAACACTCTTGTTGGCGCTAATCTGCGCGATCACATTAAGATTGGCTGCGCAGGAAAAATCATTAGCGCATTTGATATGGCAGTAGCTTTTGCTTTAGGAGCTGATTGGTGCAATAGTGCCCGTGGCTTTATGTTCTCGATTGGGTGCATTCAGGCTCAGGTTTGCAATACTGGCAACTGCCCTACCGGCGTTACCACTCAAGATCCTGTGCGCCAAAAAGCTTTGGTTGTTCCCAACAAGGCTGAACGGGTATATAACTTCCACAACGAGACCCTCAAAACCCTCAAGGCATTAGTGGAGGCAGCAGGCTTACATCACCCTGGTGAGATTGATGCCCCACACATCATCAGGCGTATCAACAAGCATGAAGTTCGACTACTCTCTTTCTTGCTCCCAGAAATGCCTGCAGGCTTACTGCTTAATGCCGAGCATATTGATCCAAGCTTAAACCTACCAAGGGTATTTGAGTTGTATTGGCATCGCTCCCAAGCGCAGAGCTTTGCAATTAAAAGCTAAGAATTACTTCTATCTCTTTTAGAGTCGGTTTTATTTCGATACATTTCTAGGTCTACTTGGTGCAAGACTTCGGATACGGACTTTGGCTTCTCGCTGTAAGAGGCCATTCCAATACTTAGGGTAACTGGATAACCCGAGTCTTTCATAACTTGATTAACTGTTTTTACAATCAAACTACAAAGTTGCTCCATTTGCACTTCGCTTGTATTTGGAGAAACTACCAAAAACTCATCTCCACCTAAGCGAAAAAAAGTAGACCCAGTTGATGAGAACTCCATCATAGTATGCGCAATCTTTGTCAGGACCTGATCACCAACCAAATGCCCTTGATCATCATTCACTTTCTTAAAGTCATTTACGTCAATCAGAGCAACAGAAAATATCTCATCAGACTCTTCAAGCCTTGCAATCGACTGCTCTATCACGATACGAGCCCAACGTCTATTCCATAAGCCCGTTAATGAATCAGTGTTCGCAAGAAGATTCACACGCAGTTGACTCCTGCGCAATGACCTTGCGAGCCATATGATTAATAGGGTTGCTAGAAAACGAATAAAGATATTCAGCAGCTCTATGTTCGTAAAGTAGAGGGGTAAATAATTATCTCTAAGGAGAAAATAATTTTCAAATACAGTAGCAATAATAAGAGCCGCAACAACTACCTTCATTGACTTTGCATTTAATGCAATGATTGCCGCTGGAAATAAGTAGAGCAAGACAAATCGATAATCATCAGGCGAGAGAATATCAATGGATAAGATCAAAAATAGCAAAGCAAATCCAACAATCACAGCAATTTCTGATTTAACGCCAAATGGCTTTTCTATAGAGTTGATAACTTGAGCCATTAATGATCAACCCATGTTATCGAATTCTGTACGGAGGGCGCCAACTGATAAATATGAGTTGCTCTCGGCATCACCATAAAACCGTTGAGATCATATAAGTACGAACGCTTGCGCATTACTAAACCGTGCTTTACCAACTTGTTGAAATCACGAATTAATTGAGGGCAACGAGGATAGTCATTGAGGCGATAAAGGATTGGTGCACCAGTTGCCTTTGAATACTCCACCACCAAATCAGGGCCGCATTCCTCTAAGCCATCAGACTGATGACGGAGTCTATTTAATAGCCAGCGGTAGCGGGATTTGGAAAGCACGAACGGATGATATTAGCTATAGAGCTAATAAGGTGATAATTTTTATGCTTTCTTTTGGTGCAATGCCTATTAGAGGTTAACTTAACAGGCTATTCCACTCAAAGATCCAGCATTTGAGTGCTGGAGAAGCTCATGACACTATTAGTAAAAGGGTCTTGGAAAGCAATCTCTTTGGCCAGGAGCTGCAGCGGCTTTGAAAAATCGAGGTCATATTCTTGATAAGGTGTAAGAATCGGATAGATCTGATCATTCTTGATCGGGATGCCTAGGGCATTGAGATGACAGCGCAGCTGATGCTTCTTACCACTACCGGGTATCAGACGATATTTTGCCCAAAGATTATTTTCTGCAATGAGTTCAATCAGTGTATCCGTGTTTGACTCACCCTCCACTTCTTCCATTTGTAAAAAGTGTTCAGACTCCTCTATTCGACTTTGATACGTCATTGGTAGCTGTTTGGCTAACTCCTCAGAATATGGCGCAATGGCTTCATAGACTTTTTTGACCGCTCTATCTCTAAAGAGATTTTGATACTGAGCGCGCTCATTGGGATTTTCTGAAAAGATTACCAAGCCTGCAGTATCACGATCAATCCGGTGAATAGGGCTGAGCGTTTGGATCCCTGTCTTTTTCTTGAGTCGATTGAGCAAAGTTTGATGCAAGTAGAGCCCGCTGGGAGTCACCGGCAAGAAGTGCGGTTTATCCGCCACCAGAATATGTTCATCCTGATACAGAATCCGCTCTTCAAAAGGAATCTCTGGTTCACGAGCAAGACGTCTGAAGTACAGTAAATGGGTGTTGGGTAAATAAGGAGCGTTAGCGCTTAGGGCTTCACCCTCTTGATCCAAAATGAGGCCTGCTTCAAAACGATCCACCCACTCTGTTTTTGCAATGTGCGGAAACTGAGTGGTAAAGAAGGTTAATAAATTCGGATGTGTTTGATCGGCAGGCAAAAATACCCGCGATGCTGAAACTCCCTCTGAATTAATCTTCATATCACTCCATCAGGCTCGAGACACTCTTTAACTTTATCTCTATTGATCCTACTATTTTTTTAGCTTGCCAAATGCTGCTGCCATTGCATTATTAATTGGAGGTGCTGAGCGCCGATCCTCTTGTGGCTTTCTGACATCTTGTGTCTTAGGACGGTTAGGCGCCCTTTGCTCTGGCTTGGAGGTTTTTGGAGCCTCATCACTTAAACGCATCGTTAAAGCAATACGCTTGCGCTTTTCATCTACCTCAAGCACTTTTACTTTCACAACCTGACCTGCCTTGACCACGCTGTGCGGATCTTTAACAAAGGTATTCGATAACGCAGAAATATGGACTAAACCATCTTGATGAACGCCGATATCTACAAAAGCACCAAAGGCGGCTACATTGGTAACCACACCCTCCAGAACCATATCTGTCTTAAGGTCACTGATTTTTTCAACGCCATCTTTAAAAGTAACGGTGGTAAATTCTGGACGAGGATCGCGGCCTGGCTTTTCTAATTCCTTAATGATGTCTGTAACCGTTGGCACACCAAACTGGCCATCAGCATATTTTTCTGGCGAGAGTGATTTCAGCAAACTTGCATCGCCAATGACTTCTTTCACTCCCTTCTTGATATCTTTCAGAATCTTCTCTACCAAAGGATAGGATTCTGGATGGACTGCAGAAGCATCTAATGGATCATCGCCATTCATGATGCGCAAGAAACCAGCAGCTTGCTCATAGGTCTTATCACCAAGACGAGGCACACTCTTGAGATCTGCCCTCGATTTAAATGCACCCTTGCTATCACGGTAAGCCACAATGCCTTCAGCCACTGTAGAGCTCAGCCCTGAAACCCTTGCCAGCAATGGTGCTGAAGCAGTGTTCACATCTACGCCGACAGCATTTACACAATCCTCCACTACTGCTACTAGTGATTTAGCCAATTGGGTTTGCATCACATCGTGTTGGTATTGGCCCACACCGATCGACTTTGGATCGATCTTTACTAACTCAGCCAATGGATCCTGAAGTCTTCTTGCGATAGATACTGCACCACGCAATGACACATCCATGCCAGGCAATTCTTTTGAGGCGTACTCCGAGGCAGAGTACACCGATGCACCCGCTTCTGAGACCACAATCTTAGTAAGCTTGAGTTCTGGTTTGGCTTTAATCAATTCTTGAGCCAATTTATCCGTTTCGCGAGACGCGGTGCCGTTACCAATTGAGATTAAGGTAGCGTTATGTTTCTCGGCCAACTTAGCCAGGGTATGCAAAGAACCTGCCCAATCATTCTTGGGTTGATGCGGGTAAATGACCTCGGTATCCACCACTTTTCCAGTGACATCTACCACTGCTACTTTCACACCAGTGCGCATGCCTGGGTCAAGACCAATGGTAACTCTGGGGCCAGCAGGTGCAGCCAACAAAAGGTCCTTCAGGTTACGAGCAAACACGTTAATGGCTTCGGTTTCTGAGCGCTCACGCAATGCTGTCATGAGTTCTGACTCCAAATGAAGTGAGCACTTGATGCGCCAAGTCCAGCGCACAGTATCAGCTAACCAGGCATCGGCTGGGCGACCATCATTTTTAATCCTGAAATGATTGGCAATACGGTTTTCACAAGGATTGTGTGGCGAATCCCATTTAGGCTTTTCTTCTTCAGTATCTAAGCGCAGATTAACCATCAACATCTGTTCGCGACGACCTCTAAATAAGGCTAAGGCACGGTGCGATGGAATGGCTTTAATTGGTTCAGAGTAATCAAAGTAATCAGCGAACTTCTCACCCTCTTGCTCTTTACCGGCAATTACTTTGGACTCAACGATACCGTGATCTAGTAAGTACTCTCTAAGAGATTGGACTAAGGCAGCATCTTCTGCAAAACGCTCCATCAAAATTTGACGTGCGCCCTCAAGAGCAGCTTTGGTGTCTGGTACTCCAGGGTTATTTGTCCCTTCTACGTCAAATGCTTCTTTAATATATTTGGCGGCTTCTATCTCAGGATCTAAATTAGGGTTAGCTAGCAAATCATTCGCTAAAGGCTCCAAACCTGCCTCTAATGCGATCTGGGCCTTAGTTCTTCTCTTAGGTTTGTATGGCAAATAAAGATCTTCCAAACGCGTTTTATCTTCTGCCAGCATGATGGCCTTAAGCAATTCCGGCGTCATCTTGCCCTGCTCTTCTATTGAAGCTACGATGGTTTTGCGGCGATCCTCTAGCTCACGAAGATAACTAAGACGCTCTTCCAATAAACGCAATTGTGTGTCATCTAGTCCGCCGGTAGCCTCTTTACGATAACGAGCAATAAAAGGGACTGTTGCACCTTCATCCATCAGAGCAATAGCAGCAGCAACTTGAGCAGGTTTGGCAGAAAGTTCATGGGCAAGGCGTTGTTCAATGGATGGCAGCATGAGGATCTATTTTTACTTATCTAACTTATATTGATGGATATTTGATTTCAATGAAGAACAAAAGCCACCCGGAGGTGACTTTTGTTGTGCAGCTTGAGTGAACTTAATCGCGTGATGCTTTTTTACGCTCATGCTCCTTGAGGTAGCGCTTACGAATACGAATGCTCTTCGGCGTTACTTCAACCAACTCATCATCGTCAATAAACTCAACCGCGTATTCCAAGTTCATGGCGATTGGTGTTACTAAACGAACCGCTTCATCAGTACCAGAGGCACGAACGTTGGTTAATTGCTTACCTTTAATTGGGTTCACAACCAAGTCGTTATCACGACTATGAATACCAATAACCATACCTTCATATAAAGGATCGCCAGGACTTACAAACATACGGCCACGGTCTTGTAATTTCCACAATGCGTAAGCAACAGCTTCACCGTCATCTTGGCTAATCAACACGCCGTTATGACGCTCACCCAAGATACCGTCTTTAGCTGGTGCATAAGAGTCAAAGGTGTGACTCATCAAACCGTTACCACGAGTCATAGTCATGAAATCGCCTTGGAAGCCGATCAAACCACGCGCAGGAATGCGGTACTCTAAACGTGTACGACCTTTACCGTCGCTCACCATGTCGAGCAATTCACCTTTACGCTTACCCAAGTCTTCCATGACAGCGCCTTGAGTTGTATCTTCGAGGTCAACCGTTAGGTTCTCGTACGGCTCCATCTTCACGCCATCTACTTCATGGAACACAACGCGTGGGCGAGATACCGCTAATTCATAACCTTCACGACGCATTGTCTCCACCAAGATGGTGAGGTGCAATTCGCCACGGCCAGATACTTCAAATACGGTGTCATCGTCAGTTTCTTTAACGCGCAAAGCCATGTTGGACTTCAATTCACGGTCTAAACGCTCACGAATCTGACGGCTAGTCACAAACTTACCTTCACGGCCAGCCAATGGGCTAGTGTTCACCATAAAGTTCATGGTTAAAGTAGGCTCATCAATCTTGAGCATTGGCAATGCTTCTGGAACGTCTGGCGCACAGATGGTTGTACCAATCGCTAAATCTTCAATACCGTTCACCAATACGATGTCACCTGCTTGTGCTTCATCTACGAGCTCGCGCTCTAAGCCACGGAACTTCAATACTTGGTTAATACGGCCTTTACGCTGAACGCTATCAGGACCGTCCATGAATACAACGTCCATCAAAGGCTTAACAGTTCCGCGGTTTACGCGGCCTACACCGATCTTACCAACGTAAGTGCTGTACTCAATCGAGGTAATCTGCAACTGCAAAGGTCCTTCTGGATTGTCATCGCGAACTGGCACGTGCTTTAACACGGTGTCAAACAATGGACGCATATCACCTTCACGCACATCATCGGTCAAGCCTGCATAACCGTTCAAGCCAGATGCATACACCACTGGGAAATCCAATTGCTCTTCAGTAGCGCCTAATTTGTCGAACAACTCAAAAGTGGCATTGATCACGTAATCAGTACGTGCGCCTGGGCGGTCAACTTTGTTAATCACTACGATTGGCTTCAAACCTAAAGCCAAAGCTTTCTTGGTAACGAAGCGGGTTTGTGGCATTGGGCCTTCAACCGCATCAACCAAGAGCAATACACCGTCAACCATGGAGAGAACGCGCTCTACTTCACCACCGAAGTCCGCGTGTCCTGGGGTATCAACGATGTTGATGTGTGTGCCGTCATACTCCACCGCACAGTTCTTGGACAAAATAGTAATGCCGCGCTCTTTTTCCAAGTCGTTTGAGTCCATGACGCGTTCGGTCATTTTTTCATTAGAGCGGAATGTGCCAGATTGGCGCAAGAGTTGGTCAACCAAAGTAGTTTTACCGTGGTCAACGTGGGCGATGATGGCGATGTTACGAAGTGCGCGTTTAGTCATGTGAAGCTTCTAAAGTTAAGAATATAAATTCGGGTTAATTAAGATTAGTGAGTAAATAAGTCAAAATGATTTAATGGCTGGAAATTAAGCGCTTGGGATGTAAAACTCCAGAACGCCAATCAGCAGTACCAATAAAGTTATGGGGAGCAGCAGTCGCGCGATAGATTCGGACTAATGCTTCGATAGAGGGTAAGTTAAGCGGTACACGCTGTCCCATGCCTAGGCGCTTGGCTTGTTGCTCATCCACCGTGAGGTGTGGCAAGGTTTGCAAGAGCGCATCGACAGGCAATATATAGTCAGCAGTATTTTGCAAGCCACTTTGAATGGATTCGATCGTAAAAGATTGCTCGAGGTTAAGGTGCCCCACTTCGGTACGGCGCAAACCTACCAAATGCGCGCCACAACCTAGAGCGTTACCGATATCCTCAGCCAGAACACGAATATAAGTGCCTTTGCTACAGCTCACCTCTAAAGTGGCTTCAGGCCAATTGATGTCTGTCCAGCGAATAGAGTGAATCGTGATATCTCGTGGAGTGCGCTCTAACTCAACACCAGCACGAGCATATTCATACAAAGGCTTGCCATCACGCTTAAGTGCGGAATACATCGGCGGCACCTGCGATATTGGACCAGTAAATTTTGGGAGCAAGGCATCTAATGCAGTTTTGATTTCTGCTACGCTTGCAAAAACAGGCAAAGGCAACTCTTCAATAGTGAGGCCTTCAGCATCGCCAGTATCTGTGCGGGAACCAAACTTCACTCGCGCAATATAAGTCTTATCAGCTTCGAGCAAGTCTTGAGAATACTTAGTAGCTTCACCCAGACAAATGGGGAGTAAGCCAGTTGCCATCGGATCTAAAGTTCCTGTATGGCCCGCTTTATCAGCATTAAATGCGCGCTTGACAGCTGTAACCGCGCCTTGGGAACTCATTCCGGCGGGTTTATCTAGCAGCACTACGCCGTCGATTCGAATAGCCATGAATTACTTAGTCTCGTCTTTATCGTCGCTGCTGCGGTCACTATCCACCGCTTGATCGATCAATCGAGACATCTCTATGCCATGCTCAATCGAGCTGTCATAGTGAAAGTGTAATGTAGGAACAGTATGGATATGCAAACGCTTAAACAATAAAGAGTGCAAATACCCTGCTTTTTCTTGTAGCGCTTTTAAAGCATGCTCAGGCTCGGCACCTAAAACGGTAAAGAACACTTTAGCGTGCGCCAAGTCTGGTGTGAGTTCAATACTTTGTAAAGTAATCAAACCCAAACTAGAGCTACGCAATTCACGTGGAATAAGCTCGGCCAGGTCTCGCTGAATTTGATCGGCGAGACGCTGGTTACGATGCGGACTAGTCTTGTGCATCTTGCTTAGAGTGAACGAGCCACTTCAGTTACTTCAAATACTTCAAGCTGATCACCCTCTTTAATGTCGTTGTAGCCTTTTAATGACAAGCCACACTCAACACCGGCACGAACTTCTTTAGCGTCATCTTTGAAGCGCTTGAGAGAATCCAATTCACCAGTCCAAACAACCACGTTGTCACGCAAGAGACGAACGCTTGAAGTACGTTTAACGATACCGTCAACCACCAAGCAACCTGCAATTGCGCCAACTTTAGATACCAAGAAGACTTGACGGATCTCAACCAGACCAGTGATTTCTTCTTTCTTATCTGGAGTCAACATACCGCTCAAGGCTAGTTTCACTTCATCTACAGCATCATAAATAATGTTGTGATAGCGAATATCCACGCCATTGTTCTCAGCTAGCTTACGCGCTGCTGCATCTGCGCGAGAGTTAAAGCCGAAGATGACCGCCTTAGAAGCAACCGCCAAGTTCACGTCAGTTTCTGTAATGCCGCCTACTGCAGCGTGAACGATTTGCACCTTCACTTCTGGCGTAGAAAGCTTCATTAATGACTGAGCCAAAGCTTCTTGTGAACCCTGAACGTCTGCCTTGATGATGAGTGGTAATAACTTGGCTTCAATAGCGCCTTCTTCCATGTTTTCCATCATGGTTTCAAGCTTGAATGCCTGCTGTTTAGCCAACTTCACATCACGGAACTTACCTTGACGGAACAATGCAATCTCACGAGCCTTACGCTCATCAGGAACTACTTGCACTGACTCGCCAGCCGCAGGAACTTCTGACAAACCTTGAATCTCTACCGGAATCGATGGGCCAGCCTCATTACATGGCTTACCGTTTTCATCAATCATGGCGCGTACGCGACCAAATGTGGAGCCAGCCAATAACATATCGCCGCGTTTGAGCGTACCGGATTGAACCAAGATAGTAGCCACTGGGCCCTTACCTTTATCCAAGCGCGCTTCAATTACTAATCCTTGCGCTGGAGCATCTTTCGGTGCTTTCAATTCTAAGATTTCTGCTTGCAAGAGTACATTCTCTAGCAAGGCATCAATGCCTTCGCCAGTTTTAGCAGACACTGGAATAAATGGCACATCGCCACCGTATTCTTCAGGGACTACTTGCTCTGCAACCAATTCAGTTTTAACGCGCTCTGAATTCGCTTCTGGTTTATCAATCTTATTAATCGCCACAACAATAGGTACGCCACCCGCTACCGCATGGTGAATCGCTTCTTTAGTTTGTGGCATCACGCCATCATCAGCTGCTACCACCAAGATCACGATATCGGTTGCCTTGGCACCACGAGCACGCATTGCCGTAAAGGCTTCGTGACCCGGAGTATCCAAGAAGGTAATCATGCCGCGTGGAGTTTCCACATGGTATGCGCCGATATGCTGAGTAATACCACCAGCCTCGCCAGTAGCTACTTTTGCTGCACGAATCTTATCGAGCAAAGAAGTTTTACCGTGGTCAACGTGACCCATCACTGTTACAACTGGCGGACGTGGCAACAACTCTGCATCATGACCATCAGTACCCAAATCTAAATCTGGATCATCCAATTTCGCAGCAAAAGCTTTATGACCCATTTCTTCAACGATGATCATCGCCGTATCTTGATCGAGTACTTGATTGATGGTGACCATCTGGCCCATACCCATCAATAACTTAATTACTTCCGCGCTCTTTACCGCCATTGCATGAGCTAACTCAGCAACAGTAATGGTTTCTGGTACGTGAACATCACGCACGATAGCTTCTGTTGGTACTTGGAAGTTGGTATCTACGTTTGCTTCTGCAATTTGACGTTGCTTCTTGCGGCCGCCACCTGAGCGCCAACCACCAACACCACCAGATGAATCACCACGAGTCTTTAAGCCGCCAGGTTTCTTGGCGCCTTCTTCTTGCCAAGTAGATGATGTCTCAGCGGATTTAATGGTCTTGCCGCCAACTTTTGCAACAGCCTTCTTCTTATCATCAGCACCTTCAGCTTTTGCAGGCTTATGCAAGGTACCTTTTTTAGCTTCTTCAGCAGCAATTTCACTTGGTGCCTTCAGAATGCGAGCAGGAGCGCTCATCATGTCGCGAATTGCTAATGCCTCTGCTTCAGCAGCGGCACGACGCACACGAATATCTGCTAACTCTTTTTCTTTGCTTGCAGCTAAATCTTTAGCTGCCTTATCAGCTGCGGCTTTTTTCTCAGCAGCAGCTGCCGCAGCAGCTGGAGCCGCATCTACAGGCGCCTCTTCTTTAACCGCTGGAGCGGCGACTTCTTTTTGGCGTGCTTCTTCAGCCGCTTTCATCTCTGCTTCTTGGCGAGCCAACAACTCAGCTTGGCGTGTGGCTTCCGCTGCGCGTTTCTCTAATTCTTCTTCAGAAATAACTGGCTTAGCAGGTGCTACTTTTGCTGCCACTTTTGGTGGCGCATCTTCTACTGCTGTCTCAGGAGCTTTTTCTCCAGCCTTAACGAGCACACGCTTTTTACGAACTTCAACTTGCACGGTACGAGTGCGCCCTGCAGAATCTGCTTGACGAATTTCTGAACTCTCACGCTTGATCAAGGTGATCTTTTTGCGCGCACCAGAATCTACACTGCCATGCGCTTTTTGCAAATGCTCAAGCAGGACAGTTTTGTCCTTTTCGGTAATGCTATCGTCCTCAGAACCCTTATCGATACCGGCCGCCTTCAACTGCTCCAAGAGGTCTGGCGCGGTACGTTTTAATTCTTTAGCGAGTACTTTTACTGTTGTTGCCATGCACTACTTCCTCTCATGAAGTAAACCAATGTTCGCGCGCTTTCATGATGAGCGTTTTCGCAGTTTCTTCGTCAATTTGTGTCGCCTCAACTAGCTCATCAACAGCCAGTTCAGCAAGGTCGTCACGGGTATGAACTTGATTGTCAGCAAGCTTAGCAATCAGTTCTGTTGTCATTCCCTCTAAGGAGCGCAAGTCTTGTGAAACTTCACCAATACGCTCTTCTTTTGCCAACTCCATGGTCAACAAAGAATCACGTGCGCGAGTACGCAACTCATTCACAGTGTCTTCATCGAAAGAATCGATCTCTAACATTTCAGACAATGGCACATAAGCCACTTCTTCTAATGTGTTAAAGCCCTCTTCAATCAAGATATCAGCTACTTCTTGGTCTACATCCAATTTGTCCATAAACAACTGGCGCACAGAAGATGCTTCTTTTTCAGTTTTCTCAGCAGACTCTTCTGGAGTCATGATGTTGATCTGCCAACCAGTCAAATCACTCGCCAAACGAACGTTCTGTCCGCTGCGGCCAATTGCGATTGCCAAGTTCTCTTCGTCAACTACTACGTCCATGGCATGACGCTCTTCGTCAACCACAATAGAAGACACTTGGGCTGGAGCCAAAGCACCAATCACAAACTGGGCCGGATCTTCAGACCACAATACGATGTCTACTGCTTCGCCAGCAACTTCATTGCGAACTGCAGTCACACGTGTGCCACGTACACCAACGCAAGTACCGATTGGATCGATACGCTTGTCATAAGTAATCACAGCAATTTTTGCGCGGACACCAGGGTCACGGGCGGCGCCTTTGATCTCTAGCAAGCCCTGCTCCATTTCTGGAACTTCATTCTCAAACAACTTGATCAAGAAATCTGGGCAAGTACGTGAGAGTTCGATTTGTGGACCACGTGCTTCACGATCCACTTTAAGGATGTAAGCACGTACGCGATCACCAGAACGTAAGTTCTCTTTTGGAATCATTTGATCGCGGCGCAGCAATGCTTCCACACGACCAGATTCAATAATCAGACCATTCTTGTCAGCACGCTTCACGGTACCGGTCATGACTTTTTCGCCACGCTCTAGGTAGTCGTTCAAGATTTGCTCACGCTCAGCATCACGAATGCGCTGCAAGATCACTTGCTTAGCAGCTTGTGCGCCGATACGGCCGAAGGCTAAAGATTCGATTTGCTCTTCGATATAGTCGCCAACTTCCATGTCAGCGAGTTGCTCTTGCGCTTCAAATTGCAAAATCTCTTTATCTGGCTCTTGCAAACCGGCTTCATTGGGCACAACCAACCAACGGCGGAAGGTTTCGTATTCACCAGTTTCACGATCAATCGCAACGCGGATATCCACGTCTTCTGTGGCGTAGCGCTTCTTAGTCGCAGAGGCTAAAGCCATCTCCAACGCTTCGAATACGATCGCTTGATCAACGTTCTTTTCACGCGCTAACGCGTCTGCCAACATGAGAACTTCTCGGCTCATGACTTTCTTCCTTTGAAATCAATAACAGGGACCAACCGAGTCTTATCGACCTCGGCTAAAGAGAACTCCAATTGAGAAGGCTGACCATCAGCACCCTCAAATACCAAACCAAACTTTGCATCCGGTGAATTTAATTCACCACTCAGCAAACCTTGCAACTCACCACGAAAATTCTTGCGGTTACCAACTGCAACACGCAACTTCAAATCTACTTGCATACCAGCGAAGCGCTCGTAATCAGCAGCACTTTTCACTGGACGATCCAATCCTGGAGATGAGATCTCTAAACGCTCGTAAGGAATGTTTTCAACTGGCAAGGTGTAGCTCAATTGATGACTTACCTTCTCGCAATCCAAAACATTAATTAAGCGCTCGTAATCCGGGTTTTCAATCGTGACGCGCAGCAATCCTCCGGCTTCACGCTCAATTTCTACTAGCGTGTAACCCAAGTTTTCCAGCTCTGCAGAAATTACCTGCTGATCCTTCACGACACCCCTTCATACCAAAATGGCAAAAAAAAATGGGCTTCAAAGCCCATATTCTCGAAATTCAGAACAGGCCGACTTACGTTGATCGCAACATCAGTCGGTAACCACTAAAAACAGCAAAACCCTGCTGTAAGACCAAAATTATAGCCTATTTGGGAGAAAACTGATACAAATCAGAAGCTTTCGCCCGGATTGCGCGGTTTTCTAGGCCCTTTATTAAAGGGTTTGCGCCCTTTTGGTGCTCCCCTTTTAGGTCCATTTCCGGGGCTTTGGGGGTTGGCAGTCACAAAAGCAGACTGTCCATGATGAACTTTGGCACCTTTACTGCGGTTTTGGCCCTGACCACCTTGCCCGCCCTGGCCACCTTGACCGCCTCTACCGCCTTGCCCCTGACCAGGTCTGCCGCCCTGGGTACGACCACGGAAAGGACCGCGCCCTTCACCAGAACCACCGCCGCCGCCAGGTTTGCCGCCTCTGCCCTGATGCGTTAGGCCGTTATGGCCGCTTGCGAGAGTTAAGGCGTCACGAGAACCCCAGTAAGAAACTGAGGTTTGCATTGGATCTGGTTGGAAGTCTTCCCCCATAGGGCGACGATCGCGATTATTAGAGTTGGAATTAGGATTGCGTCCCTTATCTTGTGGCTGTGGCATTTTTAAGCCCGCAGACTTCATCAAGTTATAGATGCCGCCGGCCTCAATCTCTTCCCATTTACCGCGACGTAAGCGCGGAGGTAATAAGAAAATGCCATAACGAGTTCGGATCAAGCGAGATACTACGTGACCAACTGCCTCAAACATACGACGTACTTCGCGATTACGACCTTCAGTTAGGGCAACGTGGTACCAACGATTAGCACCCTCGCCACCACCCATTGCTAGGCGCAAGAATTTGGCTTGGCCATCATCAAGCGTGATACCGCTCTTTAATAGCGCTGTATTTTCTTGACTCAAGTCACCCAAAATACGCACAGCATATTCACGCTCGACACCATAACGTGGATGCATTAAGCGATTGGCTAATTCACCTGAAGTAGTAAACAACAACAGTCCTTCAGTATTAAAGTCCAAGCGACCCACTGCGATCCAGCGTCCTTGACGCGGCTTTGGCAAACGATCAAATACCGTTGGACGACCTTCAGGATCAGACTGACTCACGATTTCGCCAGCTGGCTTGTGATACATGATCACGCGTGGCGGCTTAGTCTGAATCTTCCGATGTACCGGCTTGCCATTAATACGAACTTGATCAGTTGGTCCAATACGCTGACCGATATGTGCTGGTAATCCATTAACCGATACGCGCCCTTGAATAATCAAGTCCTCCATATCGCGACGGGATCCCATGCCGACGTCAGCCAATACCTTGTGTAGCTTTACGGTATCTTCGTCATCTGCATCGTCATCTAGACCATCTAGGTCAGACCAAACTTCATCTCGCAAACTAAGCGGTAAATCATCCACATTCGCAAACTGCAGACTACTCATTTCTTCATCTGTTGGCGCATCCGAATCATCATCTTCACGTGAACGTTGAGCGCGTTGTGCGCGACGCTCTGCACCAGTTTGATGAGAGATCTCACTCTCATTCACACCATCGGGATTTTTAACTTCCTCAACTTCAGGCGCATCCAAAGCAGCATCAAACTCACCAGAAACTACTGAAGCAAACAACGCTTCGCTTTCTGCTGGGTTAGGAGCTAACTTGGCAGATTGATTGCCTTGATTGTTGCCGCCTTCACGCGGACCGTTGCTTTCACCACCCTCGCGGCGTGGCCTATCCTTGTTGAATGGACGTTTCTTATTAAAAGGGTGTTTGGTGCCACCTGCACCTTGACGACGGGGGCGACGCTCGCCACGTTCCGCACGCTCTCCTCCCTCAGACTTTGCGCCATCAGTATTGGATGGCGTAGCTTCTGCACTGGAGGGGGTTGCCGATGGTTTTACTACCGGGGATGAATCGTTTTCGTTAGAGCTTGTCATTAATTATTATTTTGTTTCGTCTGCTTTATCTTCAGACTCAGGGGTAACTTCTTCGGTAGCTTCATGAGCAACTTCGTTAGTTGCTTCTTCTTTCATTACTTCTTCAGCTGCGCTTACTTCTTGCGCTTCAGCATCAATGATGACTGTTTCTACTGTGGCGGATGGATCAAACTCCATTACTGCTTGACCTAATTGCGCTGCAGCAGCCATTGGCGCAGCATCTTCCAAGATTGGCAAGCTTTGTAAATTTGTCAGACTGAGATCATCCAAAAACTGTTTGGTGGTTGCGTACAAGCCTGGTCGGCCAATGGTTTCTTTATGGCCAATCACCTCAACCCAACCACGGTCTTCTAACTGCTTCATGACGTTGCTACTTACTGCAACACCACGAATTTCTTCAATCTCACCACGGGTTACTGGCTGACGATAGGCGATGATGGCTAATGTCTCCATCACAGCACGTGAATACTTTGGCGGCTTTTCTGGTGTGAGGCGATCAAGGTACTCGCGCATCGAAAGGCGACTCTGAAAACGCCAGCCGGTTGCGATATGCACCAACTCCATGCCTTTGTCATCCCAAGTGCGCTGTAGCTCGACCAATGCCTCATCGATATCTGCCGTAGTGATGTCTTCAATAAATAAACGAGACAAATCAGCAACGGTGAGTGGCTCCTGTGCGCACAGGAGGGCTGTTTCAATTACACGCTTATTGTGATCGTCCATAAAATTCGGGCTACCAGGAGTAATCCTGATTAGGCTTTAAAAATGTATTTAGTAATGGGTTTTGGTGTTCTCTAGCGACTACGGACAATCCATCTCATCAGTTCTTATTGGAATATGTCCGCGCTGAAACGAAGTCCTTTTCGTTCACCTTCCACCCATTATAAGGTAGGCTCAATACAATAGCTATATGCATAAGAATTCCACCAAATCCCCTTTGTTAGTGCCTAGTACCCCAGATTCCATGGAGCGCCGTAGACTTCTGAGTCTTGGCATTGGCATGGGAGCGCTTATCGGGGGTGCCGGCCTAAGCTCTTGCAGCCTCATAGGTAATAAAAAACCGGTAGTTGGCTTGGTTTTGGGAGCAGGCGCTGCAAGAGGTTTTGCCCATGTGGGAGTCATTAAGGCCTTAGAAGCTCAAGGTATCCGACCAGATATCGTCGTTGGAAGTAGTGCAGGCAGTGTCATTGCCGCCCTATTGGCCTCAGGAGCCACAGGCAATGACCTCAATCGCCTGGCTCTGAGTCTGGATGAAGCCACAATTGCTGACTGGGGTCTGCCCTTTGCGGGACGCTTTGGCGGCCTTATCAAAGGTGATGCCCTACAAAACATGGTCAACCGTGAAGTACAAAATAAATCTATTGAACAAATGCGTATTCCCTTGGGAATTGTTGCTACTGAATTGCAATCAGGCAAAGGTGTTCTGTTTAGGACTGGTAACACTGGCTTAGCGGTGCGCGCCTCTTGTAGCGTGCCAGGCGTATTTCAGCCGGCAGTCATCAGCGGTAAAGAATATGTAGATGGTGGATTAGTGGCACCAGTACCAGTCAGTTATGCCAGACAGATGGGCGCAACCTTAGTGATCGCAGTGAACATCTCTTCTGAACCAGTTCATCAAGATGCCAGCGGAACTCTCGGCGTGTTACAGCAGACCATCTCCATCATGCAGCGAAGCATCAATCAATATGAATTAAAGAGCGCCGATATTGTGATTCAGCCGCAACTTAAGCAAATGGGTGGTGGTGATTTCAAATCCAGAAATGCAGCCATCCTTGCTGGTGAAGCCGCAGCACAAGAGCAAATGGGATTAATTAAAGAAAAGCTCAAAAGCTAGGCGCTTAATCCCCATTTGTTGTCGTGGTATGGTTCCATACATCTAATTGTAGTTACAATTTGATGTATGGAGATTACCTATGACCAATCAAAAAACCTGCACAACATTCGACACCGTAATCTTTCATTTGAGGAAGTAAGGGAGTTCGACTTTGAAACAGCAAACTTCGCAATTGATAAAAGAAAAAACTACGGGGAAATTCGAAGATGCACCCTTGGATATTTAGGCAGCAGACTGCATGCGTTGGTGTTTACAGAAACGATAAAAGGAATTCCAGTGATTAGCTTTAGGAAAGCAAATAAACGAGAGATTGAAAGTTATGAACAAAAAAATAAAGCGTGATCAAGACGACTTCGAATGGACTGCTGCGGAGATAAAATCTTCCAAAAAGATTAATTCTCTTCCAAAATCGTTACAAGAAAAATTGGCATCCCGCAAATCAAGGGGACCCCAAGCCAAGCCAACAAAAGTTTCTATGACTATTCGCTTATCTAGAGATGTGATTGAGTCATTTAAAGCTACTGGTGATGGCTGGCAAACTAAAATTGATTTGGCACTTAAGCAATGGCTTCAAGAGCACACGCTTGTTTAAGGTGCTTACTTATAGATTGCGTGACTTACGCTTAAGATTTTTTACTTCATTTAGCAACTCTTGACGCTCGGAGTCATTGAGACTATCGCTACCGTCTAAGCGACGTGCACCATCAAAACGTTTGTCCCAGTAAAGACTGCCGAGATCATCCACACGTACATTCGTACCTTTAGATGGCGAATGTATGAATTTGTTATCGCCCACATAGATTCCCACATGAGAAAAAGTGAGGCGCATGGTGTTAAAGAATACGAGGTCGCCCGGCTGTAATTCTTCGCGGGTAATCGGCTTACCAACACGACTCATTTGAGTTGACTTGCGCGGCAGTAAAAAACCAAGCTTATCTTTGAATACATAACCAACAAAACTGCTGCCATCCAAACCGGACTGCGGCAGTTCTGTATCCCAGCGGTAACGCACACCAATCACTTCCATAGCGCGGTTAATCAACTCTTCTGATTTTCCAGTGACGGTATCAGCCAAGCGATCTGATACGCGGGCAATATATGAACGCCCTGCTTGGAACATGCTTTCTTTTGGAACCGCAGCTTCCGCAGATGCCTCAACCGCTGGATCGGCCGCATAGGCAGATACAGAGATAAGAGCACCCAAACTCAGGCCCAGTACTTTTGAAAACAGTGCTTTTTTCAATGACATCAGATCAGTTTAACAAAGAACCCATATTTCACCAAGTCTTGAATATAGACTTAAGTCATTGTTTATAAACATAATTTTGCATTAAACGAGGGCAGATGCACCAATTTAGCCCATATTAGAGGGGTTTTAGCTTTCGCCCTACCCCACTTTAAGTGAGCTCAGCAGCTGCAAATAGCTCTTTGGTATATATCTGACGGGGATGCTTAATGAGGGTTTCGGTATCACCAAACTCCACCACCTTCCCATCCTTGAGAACCATCACCTCATGGGACATTGCCCGAATCACCGCTAAATCATGGCTAATCATGAGATAGGCCAAGTTGTATTTCTTCTGTAACTCAGTAAGAAGTGCCAGCACCTGTTTTTGAATAGAAACATCTAATGCAGAAGTTGGTTCATCCAAAACCAAAATTTGTGGTCGTAATATTAATGCGCGTGCAATGGCAATCCGTTGGCGTTGTCCACCAGAAAACTCATGGGGGTAACGTAACAGCGCCGAACGATCAAGCCCCACTTCTTTGAGCATATCAACTACACGAGTCTCACGTTCTGCAGTAGAGAGTTTCGGGAAGTGCACATCCAAACCTTCGGAAATAATTTGCAAGACATTCATGCGTGGTGACAGCGATCCAAAGGGATCTTGAAAAATCACCTGCAAACTAGAACGCATTGCACGTCTCTCAATTGGCTTTAATTTTTGCCAATCACTGCCAAGCACATCAACATTACCCGTTACCTCCGCAGAGGAATCGCCCAGTAAACCCAGCACAGCCATACCCAATGTTGTCTTACCAGAGCCAGACTCACCAATCACGCCAATAGTCTGGCCTTGCTTTAATGCAAAGCTGACTTTTTTTAGCACTTTATGGGGGGGCGCTTTTTTAAACCAAGAAACTGACTCTGAACTTGGATAAGCAACGGACAACTCTTCCGTTTTTAACAGCACTGGGGCCAAAGGCATGAGTGGCGCTAAGTCACGCACAGGCTCACTGTTGACCAAAGCGCGCGTATAGGGATCTTCAGGATGTTCAAATACTTGCTTAGTTGGTCCAGACTCCAATAGGTTGCCTTGATTCAGGACCGCTACACGTTGTGCAAAATGTTTCACCATATTGAGATCATGCGTAATCAGCAGGATTCCCATGCCGCCATGATCTTTAGATTCTTCTTGGAGCTCCTTTAATAAATCCAAGATTTGCAAACGCAAGCTCACATCCAAAGCAGTGGTTGGCTCATCCGCAATCAGTAGGCGCGGCTTGCATGCCAATGCCATTGCAATCATGGCGCGCTGTCGTTGACCACCAGAGAGTTGATGGGGGTAAGAATGAAAGCGACGCTCAGGCTCGGGAATACCGGTTTTTCTGAGTAAGTCGATAGCAGCATCAATCGAATCCGCCTTGGAGATCAAGGGTTGGTAGATTTGTACTGCTTCAATAATTTGGTTGCCAACTGTAAACAGAGGATTGAGTGCAGTCATTGGCTCCTGAAAGACCATGGCAATTTCGCGGCCACGAACCTCACGAATATCTTGCATAGACATCGAGAGTAAATCTACTGTGCCCTTCCCGTCTTTTTTATTCCACAGAATCTTTCCGGAAACTTTGGCGCCTTCTGGCTCGAGTCGTAATGGTGCCAAGGCAGTCAAGGTCTTACCTGAGCCTGATTCACCCACCAGAGCCACACGCTCACCGATACCAATTTCTAAATTGAGGTGATTAACGGCAAACTTTTCACGGCGGCCTGAACCAAAAGAGATGCAAAGGTCTTCGTAGCGTAGCAAACTCATGAGCGGCCTCCACTCATCAAGCCAGCTTTACGAGAATCAAAGGCATTGCGCAAGGCCTCACCCATAAAAGTCAATAACAGCAAAGTGGCAACCAAGACTACAAAGGTAGATAAAGAAATCCACCAAGCATCTAAATTACTTTTGCCTTGGGAGAGTAATTCACCCAGGCTTGGTGTTCCTGGAGGAACGCCTAATCCCAAAAAGTCCAGGCTTGTTAGAGACAAGATGGCAGCGCTCATGCGAAATGGCAAAAAAGTAATTACTGGTGTCAAGCTATTGGGCAGAATGTGACGCCACATGATTTGCACATTGGTCAAACCCAATGCGCGTGCTGCACGAACATACTCCAAGGCACGGTTGCGGAAAAATTCTGCGCGGACATAATCCGATAAACCCATCCAACCGAAAGCGGCCAACAAAATAATCAGCAATGAAACGCTGGGATTAAAGATAGAAGCAAAAATAATTAACAAGTACAGCTCGGGCATAGCAGACCATATTTCAATCAGTCGTTGCGAGACCAAGTCAAACTTACCGCCAAAGAATCCCATCAGAGATCCCGTGATGATGCCCACAGTCACCCCAACAAAGGTAAGTGCTAGACCAAAGAGAATAGACAAGCGAAAGCCATAAATCAGACGGGCAAGCACATCACGACCACGATCATCAGTACCTAACCAGTTCTCCAAGGAAGGTGGCGCTGGATTAGGAACTTTAGAGAAGTAGTTCAGCGTCTCATAGCTATAGTGAATCGGTGGGTAGATTGCCCAATTGCCATTGCTAGTGATGTTCTGACGAATATCAGGATCCAAGAAATCTGTAGGTGTAGCAAAGTCGCCGCCAAAAACAGTTTCAGGTTGACTCTTCACAATCGGGAAATAAAAACGCCCCTCATAACGAACTACCAAAGGTTTATCATTTGCAATGAACTCTGCGCACATGGATAAACCAAACAGGATCATGAAAATCCATAGGCTTGCATATCCCATCCGGCTATTCTTAAAGCGCTGCCAACGACTCATGAACCGCCTCCCGCACCAAACTGAATGCGTGGGTCTACATAAACATAGCAAAGGTCAGAAATTAACTTGGTAAATAAGCCAATCAGCGTAAACAAATATAAAGTGCCAAACACTACTGGGTAATCACGACGCATAACTGACTCGTATGACAACAAGCCTAGTCCATCTAATGAAAATAGAGTCTCAATTAACAGGGATCCGGTAAAGAAAGCGCCAATAAATGCGGCTGGGAAACCGGTCACAAGCGGTAAGAGTGCATTGCGGAATACGTGTTTCCACAGCACTTGTTTCTCAGTGAGGCCTTTCGCACGAGCCGTTAACACATATTGCTTGCGAATCTCTTCCAAGAAAGAGTTCTTCGTCAACATGGTGACCACTGCAAAACTACCGAGAACTGAAGCGGTAATTGGTAATACCAAATGCCACAGATAATCCATGACCTTACCGATCAAACTCAGATCACTCCAGTTGTCTGAAGTCAGCCCGCGTAGCGGGAATAGCTGCAAGAAACTTCCACCCCCAAAGAGCACCAGCAACAAAACACCTAAAACAAATCCAGGAATCGCATAACCTACCAGAATCATGCTGCTAGTAATCGCATCAAAACGTGAGCCATCGCGTACTGCTTTAGCAATACCCAGCGGGATGGATACTAAATAGGTAATGAAGAAGGTCCATAGACCAATGCTGATAGACACTGGTAATTTAGAGACCACTAAAGTCCAAACGCTTTGGTGCTGGTAATAGCTTTGTCCCAAATCAAATCTTGCAAAACGACCTAACATCATGAAGTATCGCTCGAGCGGTGGCTTATCAAAACCATATAAAGCTTTAACCTCTTCCAAGCGCTGAGCATCAACACCT
Organism: Polynucleobacter ibericus; assembly: GCF_018687955.1. Lineage (NCBI taxonomy): Bacteria > Pseudomonadati > Pseudomonadota > Betaproteobacteria > Burkholderiales > Burkholderiaceae > Polynucleobacter > Polynucleobacter ibericus. Next base: position 1,176,361 of record NZ_CP061309.1, read on the forward strand.
TGACGACCGCGATACGTTGCGCCAGAGCCCGAAGACTCAGAACCGCCAGTAGCAGCGCCGCCCTTCCCTTTTAACTCCAAAACCATCTGCTCTACGGGGCCACCAGGGACAAATTGCACAACTGCAAAGGTAAGTGTTAGTACCCCCAAGATGGTTGGAATCATCAAGAGCAAGCGTTTAAAAATATAGGCGCGCATTTGACCTTGCATTATTTAGTCTCTTCTTTCCACCAATTTTGCATGATCCAGAGCTCAGCCGAGTAATACAAAGGAGGCTCCGGGTAGCGCATCTCATGACGGAATGCAACACGATGTGTTGGGTTGTACCACTGAGGGACTACGTAATAACTATTCCATAAGACTCGATCCAGCGCTCTTGTTGCGGTTGTCAACTGTTCACGATTTTGGGCTTTAGTAATTTCTTCGATTAGAGCATCAACCACTGGCGATTGAACACCAATGACATTATCGGAGCCCTTTTCTTTGGCAGCTTGACTGCCAAAACGATCCCAAAGTTCATTCCCTGGATTCTGCGAGTCCTGAAAACGCACGGTCGTCATATCAAAGTCATATTCATTCATACGCTTTTGATGCAAGGCAAAGTCGCTAGTCCGAATATCCACCTGCACCCCTAATTTCTCGAGGTTACGCACATATGCAGAAATCACTCTTAGGAAGAATCCACCATCTTCCACAATCTCAAAGCGAAACGGCTCGCCCTTTTCATTTCGCAAAGCGCCGTCACGATATTGCCAACCAGCATGCATGAGAAGTTCACGCGCTTTCTTCAAATTCTGACGCAGGCTACCTGGAGGCTTGGTAGATGGCGCTGCTGGCATAGGCCCAAAGACGGCATCCGGAACCCACTGGGGATATTTTGCTTTTAAGGGCTTGAGCAATCTCAGCTCAGCCTCCGTTGGCTTACGGGGGCCATCAAAGTTGGCGCTTAAATCACTATTAGTGAAGTAACTATTGATACGACCGTACTGATCAAAAAAGATTTGGCGATTGAGCCATTCAAAATCAAGTGCATACCCCAAAGCTTCACGCACGCGCGCATCTTTGAAGATGGGTCGACGTACATTCATAGCAAAGCCTTGCATGCCAGCACCGTTGTGATTCAGGAATGCTTTCTTGAGAAGAATGCCTTTATCAAATTTAGAACCCACATATCCTTTGGCCCAGATCTTGGCGCGATACTCCACCAGGGCATCAAACTCCCCTGCCTTAAAGGCTTCGAGCCTGACAGCATCGTCGCTATAGAGCTTATAGAGCACGTGATCAAAGTTATAAAAGCCAACGCGGATATTCAGCGGTTTACTTAATTGATCGGCCCAATAATTCGGATTTTTTTTGTAGACAATCGATTTGCCCGCTTTGAAGGATTCAATCAAGTAAGGGCCGCTACTTAATGGCGCATTAAAGGCTAACTTTTCAAACGGGATAATCGATCCGTCTGGCTGCTTACCCCAATTACGCGAAAAGACTGGAAAAGTTCCTGCCAAGATGGGAAGCTCGGCATTGTCATTCTTAAAATCAAAACGAATAGATCGATCCGACAAAATAACTGCTTCTTTTATATCTGCAAAAGTTGTTTTGTAACGCGGGTGTGCTTTCCCACTCATCAAAGTATCAAAGCTATGTTTAACGTCAGCAGCCAGCACGGGGCTACCGTCCGAAAATTTGGCTTCTGCACGAATATGGAAAGTGACGGACTTGCGATCTTTGGCTACCTGAATATCGTCCGCCAGTAATCCATAAATACTGGAAACTTCATCCGCACTTCCTTCTGCCAGAGATTCAAACATCAAATCAATCCCTGGGGCGGTGATACCTCTGAGAGTAAATGGATTGAATTTATCGAAACTGGTTCTTTGACCGGGATTTGGCAAAACCAGGGTTCCGCCTCGAGGTGCATTGGGGTTTACATAATCAAAATGGGCAAATCCCTCGGGATACTTAGGTTTGCCGTATTGCGAAATACCTTGCCCTGCCTGAACTACATTGGCTCCAAGCCCTACTAGCAGGGCTAGCAGCAAGAAATGGGCAATTTGGTGAATGGGTCTTAAGGTAGGCATATATGCAACAATTGTAGATAGCTAATCATATTTGAAGCAAAGGACACAACATGGGCTTTCTCACCGGCAAAAAAATCCTCATCACCGGACTCCTCTCCAACCGCTCTATCGCCTATGGCATTGCCAAGGCCTGCCACCGCGAAGGTGCTGAATTAGCCTTTACCTATGTGGGTGAGCGCTTTAAGGACCGCATTGTTGATTTTGCTAAAGAATTCAATACCGAACTGATTTTTGATTGTGACGTAGGCAGTGATGAGCAAATCAGCGCTCTTTTTAAGGATTTAGCCAAATCTTGGCCCCAGTTTGATGGTTTTGTCCATGCGATTGGTTTTGCCCCACGTGAAGCGATTGCGGGTGATTTTCTAGAAGGTCTTTCTCGCGAAGGCTTCAAGATTGCGCATGACATTTCTGCTTACAGCTTCCCTGCAATGGCAAAAGAAGCGCTCCCAATGTTGCGTGACAAATCTTCATTACTCACTTTGACGTATTTGGGATCGATGAAGAATGTTCCTAACTACAACACCATGGGCTTAGCAAAAGCTTCACTTGAGGCTTCCGTTCGCTACCTCGCTGGCTCAGTAGGTCCTAAAGGTATTCGTGCTAACGGCATCTCTGCTGGCCCGATTAAAACCCTGGCAGCTTCAGGTATCAAAGGCTTCGGAAAAATTTTGCAAGCCGTTGAAGAAACAGCGCCACTCCGTCGCAACGTCACGATTGATGATGTGGGTAACACTGCCGCATTCTTATTGTCTGACTTAGCAAACGGCATTACCGCTGAAATCATTTATGTTGATAACGGCTTTAGCCAAGTAGTCGGCGGAATGGATGAAGTTTGAGTATTCCACTACGCGAAGCCCTGAAGTTTTGGGCCAAGCTAGGCTTCATTAGTTTTGGTGGACCTGCAGGACAAATAGCCGTCCTGCATCAAGAGTTAGTCGAGAAGCGTCGCTGGATTTCTGAGCGGCGCTTTTTACATGCGCTCAACTACTGCATGCTGCTTCCAGGTCCAGAAGCCCAGCAACTAGTAACTTATATTGGCTGGCTTATGCACCGCAGCTGGGGTGGCATTTTGGCAGGCACACTTTTTGTACTTCCTTCCTTGTTCATCTTGATCGGTTTGTCTTGGATATATCTCACCTTTGGACAGGTGCCTTGGATTGCAGCGATCTTTTTTGGTATTAAGCCTGCAGTGGTTGCCATTGTTTTGCATGCAGCCGTGCGCATTGGTAAACGCACCCTTCATAACCAAGCATTAAAGTGGATTGCGTTAGGATCTTTTCTGGCGATCTTTGTTTTGAATCTCGCCTTTCCAATTATTGTTGCCATCGCTGCTGCTATTGGTTACTGGGGAGGCAAACGCTACCCGGAATATTTCCAGCAAGGCAGTGGGCACGGCGCAAAAGAATTAAAACAATATGGCAGCGCCATCATTGATGATCACACACCCACTCCTGAACATGCGAGATTTTCTTATGTAAAAACGATACGCCATAGCCTAGTAGCGTTTACTTGCTGGCTAGTTCCTATTGGCGCTTTAGTAGCCATCTTTGGCTGGAAGACTTTGTATGTGAACATCGCCTGGTTCTTTACTAAGGCCGCCTTTCTAACTTTTGGCGGTGCCTATGCCGTACTTCCATACGTCTACCAAGGCGCAGTCGAGCAGTTTCATTGGCTCAGTGCTAACCAAATGATTGATGGCTTAGCCCTTGGTGAAACTACACCTGGTCCACTGATCATGGTGGTTGCATTTGTGGGCTATCTTGCTGGACATATTCAATATCTCATTGGCAATAGCAATCCATTTTGGTTTGGTGTGATTGGTGCCTGCGTAGCCACTTGGTTTACTTTCTTGCCCTCCTTCTTTTTTATCTTAGTAGGTGGGCCTCTTATTGAATCAACCCACGGCAAGGTCAGCTTTACCACCCCACTCACAGCAATCACAGCTGCTGTTGTAGGCGTCATTGCCAACCTGGGACTATTTTTTGCTTATTACGTCTTTTTACCCAGAGGCTTTAGTGGCTCTATTTCTTGGATCTCTGTCCTGATCTGCGCTCTAGCTGGTTTGGCCTTATTTAAGTTTCAAAAAGGTGTTCTATCGGTATTAGGCGGCTCAGCCCTAGCTGGATTGCTCTTTCATTACACCTCTATTTTGCTGGGGTGAGTTTTTCACAAGATTGGCATAATGGAAGTTATGCGAATCGAACCTCAAACCATCACCCACCTGCAAGAATGGCTTGGTAAAACCGAGTCACTTCAAGACACCGTCACAGCAGCGCCCGTACGTGCACTATCAGCCACATTGGATCGCGAAGATCCCGCGCCAAGTCCGGGTACTTTTTTGCCTGAACTATGGCACTGGTTGTATTTTTTACCGCACGCTCGTGAATCTGAAATTGGGCCCGACGGCCATCCCAAACGCGGTGGATTTTTACCACCAGTGCCACTACCGCGTCGCATGTGGGCAGGCAGTCGTATCCAATGGTTACAGCCACTGAGTGTTGGCGATGAGATTGAGCGTGTATCTACGATTGAGTCAGTCACCCATAAAGCAGGTCGTACTGGTGATCTGATTTTTGTCTTGGTCAATCACAAGATCTCTAATCAAAAAGGTCTAGCCATTATTGAAGAACACGATATCGTGTATCGCGATGCGCCAGGACCAGATGACAAACCCGTTACCCCTACCCCGGCACCTACTGATGCCCAGTGGAGCAAAACCATTACTCCTGATGATGTATTGCTGTTTCGTTATTCAGCACTGACATTTAATGGCCATCGTATTCATTACGACCGCAAATACGTCACTGAAGTAGAAGGCTACCCAGGCTTAATTGTTCATGGTCCATTGATTGCTACCTTGTTAGTGGATTTAGTGCGTCAAAGTATTCCGAGGTGCAAACTGAAGAGTTTTGAGTTCCGCGCAATTCGGCCTACTTTTGATATCAATATCTTCAAAGTCAATGCCAAGCCTGATCTAGAAAAAGATCCTAGTGGCAAAACGATTTCCATTTGGGCGCAAGATCATGAAGGCTGGCTCACCATGCAAGCTACCGCTGTTTTAGCCTAAGAAGGATAAATCAACAGATGAGCACACAAGATCTCTCTCGTGAACTAGCTAGCTTTGCAGCGAATTTAAAGGCTACGGATATTCCTGCGGATGTGATGAACCGTGCCGAAGATTTATTGGTCGATTGGTTTGGTTCAGCCATTGCAGGCAAAGGATCTCGTCCTGTAGAACTCATTACCCAATTTGCGCAGAATATGGGCGGCTTTGATGCGTCACATATTGGCCCTTCTGAGATTCTCGTTTCCCGCAAAACCTCCAGCCCTTTTTTAGCAGCCATGGCTAATGCAGCAGCGTCACACGTTGCTGAGCAAGATGATGTGCACAATGGCTCCGTGTTTCATCCGGCTACAGTGGTATTTCCTCCGGTGTTGGCATGCGCACAAGCTATTGGTTCATCCGGTGAAGAATTATTGGTTGCCGCAGTGGCGGGTTACGAAGTCGGTATTCGAGTTGGTGAATTTTTAGGTCGCTCACATTACAAAGTGTTTCATACAACAGGTACAGCTGGAACCATAGCTGCTGCTGCAGCAGTTGGACGCTTGCTTAAACTGAACCCAGAGCAAATGCTTAATGCCTTTGGTTCTGCAGGCACACAATCAGCCGGCCTCTGGGAGTTTCTCCGGGATGCCGCAGATTCCAAGCAACTGCATACCGCGCATGCTGCTTCAACAGGCTTAATGTCTGCTTATATTGCGCAAGCTGGTTTTACCGGCGCCGAGCATATCCTCGAAGGCAAGCAAGGTTTAGCGGCAGGCATGTCTAGCGATAGTGATCCGAGCAAACTAGTAGATCGCTTAGGAAGTCGCTGGGCTTTAGCGGAGACCAGCTTTAAGTATTACGCCTCCTGCCGTCATACACACCCTGCAGCAGATGCCCTGCTACAAGTGATGCTGGCTAATAAGCTCTCACCTAGTGATATTGCCAAAGTAGAAACTTTAGTTCACCAAGGCGCCATTGATGTTTTGGGCCCTGTCACCGATCCAGCAACTGTGCATCAATCAAAGTTCTCGATGGGTACTGTGCTGGCCTTAGTTGCCTATTATCAATTTGCCGGTTTACAGGAATTTGATCAGCACTTTCATGACGCTGAGATCTGCGCATTCCGTGAACGGGTTTCGATGATCTTAGATCCTGAGGTAGATGGCGCTTACCCACAACGTTGGATTGGTAAAGTCAAAGTCCATCTGAATAATGGTCAAGTTCTCGATGGGCGCGTTGATGAACCAAAAGGCGATCCCGGCAATACCCTAACTCGCGCAGAAATTACCGATAAAGCGATGCGCCTGGCTGCATTTAGCGGCGGCGCTAGTCCAGCAGAAATGAGTAAGGCAATTGACCGCTTGTGGAATATCCGCAATCAAGCCAAGATAGGCTCCTTACTTCCTTCGGCATAAGCTGCCTAACTATCCCTTTTTTTAAGTTGATATGAACCCACTCGACACACCTCTCGGCTTTAGTACCAACTTTCTATTTGTGCCAGGGACTCGTCCTGAGCGTTTTGTGAAAGCCCTTGAAAGTGGCGCTAGTGGTGTAGTACTAGATCTTGAGGATGCTGTTGCCGAAGAAGATAAAGAGAGTGCTCGCAATGCCATTCGCAGTGCTTGGCCTCACTTTAGTTCGGAGCAAAAGAAACGCTTAGTCATGCGCACGAACTCCCCTGGTAGCAAGTTTTACGCAGCCGATCTCATCTTGGCACAAGAACTCCAGGTTACTTGCCTACTCATTCCTAAAAGCGAATCACGCGACCAAATTAATGGTGTTGCATTGATATTACCGAATACCGCAATCATTCCCATGATTGAGACTGCGATCGGCTTGGATCAATTAAAAGAAATCGCCAATTCCAATCAAGTGATTCGCCTTGCTTTGGGTAACCTTGATTTACAAGCCGACCTAGGCATGGTCTGCGATCGTCAAGAAACTGAATTGCAGACCGCGCGCTATCAAATCGTCCTAGCATCGCGCCTTGCGCAGATTGCCCCTCCTATAGATGGGGTTACACCATCGACAGATGACATTGAGCGCATCACTGATGACGCACAACGCGCTAAACGGATGGGATTTGGAGGCAAACTATGTATTCATCCCAAGCAGGTTTCCATTGTTATGAAGGCATTCACTCCTACAGACGAAGAACTGGTCTGGGCTCAGCGAGTAATTGAGGCGGATAAGGCCTCCAAGGGGGGTGCGATAAAGCTAGATGGCCGGATGATCGACAGACCGGTGGTGCTATTAGCCCAGAGAACCATGGCAATTACTGGTAAACACTAGGGTCTTTGATTACAAAAAAGCAATAAAACTGGCAAAATTGGCTCACATAACAACAATATGGAGATCAATATGAAAATGAAGAAGTTCTTATTTTCTGGAATTGCCGCAGCATTAACCGCTGGTGCATTCCTCAGTACTAGCGTCCAAGCTCAAAAAGATTGGCCAACTAAATCAATTCAGCTGATAGTTCCCTTTGCTGCCGGAGGTCCAACTGACTCCATCGCTCGTTTAATCGCAGTGCCGATGGGTCAAGCCCTAGGCCAAACTGTTGTGGTTGAGAACGTCCCTGGCGCTGGCGGCACAATCGCTTCTACTAAAGTAGCGCGTGCTGCACCAGATGGTTACACCATTTATATCCACCATATGGGTATGGCTACAGCACAAGCTTTGTATGACAAGCTCCCATACGATCCAATGACTAGCTTTGAATACATCGGCCAAGTTGCTGACGTACCAATGGTGTTATTGGGTAAAAAAGATTTGCCAGCAAACAACTTTAAAGAGCTTGAAGCCTACATCCGCGCTAATGGCTCTAAAGTCACTATGGCAAATGCTGGTCCAGGTGCCGTGTCACAACTTTGCGGCCTCTTATTCCAAAGCCGTTTGGGTGTGAAGCTCACCAACATTCCTTACAAAGGAACTGGCCCTGCTTTAACAGACCTTTTGGGCGGTCAGGTTGACCTCTTGTGCGACCAGACTACACAAACCATTCCTTACATCAAGGATGGCCGTGTAAAAGCATTTGGTACAACTACCATGAAGCGTTTGCCAGCTATTCCGAATGTTCCAACTTTGAACGAACAAGGCCTCAAAGGCTTCGAAGTTAAGGTTTGGCACGGTGTATATGCACCAAAAGGTACTCCACAACCAATCTTGGACAAGATCAATGCAGCTTTGAAGAAAGCTTTGAACACTCCTGACGTGAAGAAGCGTTTAGAAGATGCCAACATTGATATCGTCCCAGCAGAAAAGATGTCTGCTAAAGGATTGAAAGATCATCTTGATAAAGAGATCAACGTTTGGGGTCCTGTGATCCGTAAAGCAAATATTCCAGACTAAGCATTACAGTACTAAACAAAAAAGCCAGCGCAACGCTGGCTTTTTTGTTTCTATCACTTCCATGGCCTAGGTAATTAAATGAGCTTTTAACCTGGTCTGAATAAATAACCGGAGCGAGCCTTATCTTTACGTCTTCTGTAAATCATGGCAATAAAGGCAGTCATTGCCCAGATGGCTAGGAATGGATCTAATAAATAATCCCAAAGATTGGCTGACTCATGCCAATGGGCTGCCCAAGCAATAATGGCAATCGCAATAATCCAAACACCCCTTGTCCAATTAGCTAATCCGCAAACTACAGCAAAAAATAGCACTGCCACCAGAAACAGAATCGATCCATAGCCCCATGCATAAGGATCAATCATCCCCAAACCTAAAGCGAATGGATAAAAACATAAGGAAATAATTGCGGCCGCAAATTTAAAAGTGATTGGTATAGGTTTAATGGCGGGAAGTAATGAACTCCACAGCAATAGCGTCAAGACAATGCTGAGGTCACCAGTTGCACCACGAACATAAGCAACCAAAGGCAAATTCATACCGAACGGCCAATATAAGCAGTTTCCAATCAAAATCACCAAGAATGCTTTTACGGCAAACGGCAAAGTATTAGGGGAAAACTTTTGCAATATCCAAATACAAACTATTGCACAGGTAATGGATAGCTCAATCAAGGCGAAAGTTTGCATGAATGAATTCATTATTGAGTCTCCTGACGTTGCTCATCTGCAGCTTGCGACTGCATCTTACTGAAAGCCTGCTTTATCCAAGCGCCAGAGAAATAATGATGCCGGATTCTCTTACGATCCCAGGTGTATACCAAATGCACATCATTGCCATCAACAGTAATTAAGTATGGATATGAAAATTCCTTACGTTGAGCATCTGGTAATGCTTCATCATCCTCAAGCACTTCAACCGTTTGCCATTTTCCAGATTTGGCATCGCTCATGAGTAAGGCTAATCGATAGCGACCATTTTCAATATTATTTAAAACCAAAATACGCATACCATTTTTCATAACCAGTCCAGCAACTGCAGAATTCGGATTGGCAATCACCAAATCCTCCGACTGCTGCCAACTCTGACCTGCATTTTGAGTATGGCTTACAGGAATTTGTTTTGGTAGGCCTGCACTCCGTGTCTGCCGAAAATATGCGTTTGCATCCTGAGCATCATTCACAAATACAAGCGGCTGAATCGCACTCCGGCCAGAACTCATACGACGTTTATCAATGACTTGCCCTGCATCTACTCTTAAGAACTCTCCAAACCGTCCAATCCACTCATGATAGGCAGGCACGCCTAAGAGTCCATCTGTAAATACAATGCTGGGAGATTTGACAAGCGTACTTAAGTTCACTAAGGGAGAGCTAATCAGGCGCTGTGGATTGCTCCAAGTCAAACCTTCGTCATTCGATGTGAGCGAAGAGATTGAGCTTCCCGCCCAACCTCCAACAGAAACCGTCACAAAAAATAATTGCAGTCGTCCGTCAGGCAATCTAGCGGGAACAGGATTACCCAGCTTAGCGATGTATCTTGAAAGCCCCTGCTCTGCGCTAATGCGATCGATGGCAACAGTAGGTGTACTCCATAAAGCAGACTTTGGGTCATACACGGAGCTATAGATCGACACATCTGCAGCACCCTCGCGGCTACCAGCAAACCAAAATGCCCGAACTGCACCATCTTTTAGAGCAATCATTGATGCAGCATGTACCGAAGGGGCGCCTGTATCGGGCAACCAATTGGCTTGGGGCGCAGGAATGCTCGCTTTAATTGAGCCTTTTGACTTGGTCCCTACCGGCTCTTCAAGCTCCTCATCGACTTGGTAAGGAGAAATAGCAAATGGCGTCCAAGCTGGACGACTATCGATATGCAGAAAACCAATCACTGCAGCAAGCAATAAGAAACACAGGGCAATGACACGACTCATCTACAAACATCCTTCACATTTGTTAAATCTGGATTACTAGCTGGAGTGGAGATGAGGTACTCCGTAACAAATAAATGTTTACCAATCTGCCCCATTAACATCTCAGTAATTTCCTCATTGGAGTGACGCGCCTTCATCTCCATTCTTTGTCCAACAATCTGACAAGATTCACAAAGTATAGGCTGTGCACCTAAAGGTGCATGTACCGCCACCAAGGGATAGGCTGAAGTTAAACCAGCAATATCACCTGCCTCTTTAGCTAAAAAGCCATGGAGTTTTGCACCCGGTATTAACAAGCGATATTCTTCATCTTTGGCACGATAGTCACAAGGAACCCAAACATCCTTACCTTGCAGCTGAGAAATGGTTTCTGTTGAGTAGCGCCCTAAGCGGCCTTCTAAGGGAGTAAGGCTACTTGTTAAAGCGCAGTAGACCAGAAAGCAAGCTGCTAAGGAACAGGTTTTGGTAAAGCCACTCTTAAATAATCCAAGCAAGACTAACAATATCCCCGCCGCCATAAGAACCCAATGGCAATAGGAATATGTCCATATACCCGCATCGCCCATCCATTGCGAGAACTGGAGGTTAATGCCAATCCATAACAACAGAGAGAGCACTAAGAGCTGCAAAAGTAATGCAATCCGAAATCCCCATAAGGGCAATCTATCCCAATACAAAGCAATGAGTGCTGCAAATGCTGGCATTACCGGCAAAAGGTAGCGACCTGAACGTTGACTCGGCAAACTGAACACAATAAAGAATGCAGCAATCAACAGTAGAAGCAATACCTCCTCTAGACTGAGAAAACGACGTGTACGCCAACTCTGTATCAAACTAGAAATCAATACAAAACTAAACAAACCGGCATTGGCTATCGTTGTCAATATTAAGAGCCATATGCTGTCACCACCCCGAACTAGATCCATTAAATAACTAGACTGACGTGCCGCAAACTTTCCGGCATTCTCACCCAATACAAACTCTTTCCAAACGGCTTCTGGATAAGGATCTAGGGCAAACCATAGGGCAAATACGCCAAGAGCCAAGGCCGCAATAAAAATGAGTTTATACAAATCCCGAATAAGTACCTGTGGAATACTCCACTGCCGCCAGCGCCAGTAATACAAGCCCAAGGCAAAAGAAGCGGGAACAATATAGGCAAACGATTTAGCAAATAAAGCCAAACCAAAACAAAGACCGGCTAAGAGTGGAAAAAAGAATTTGGATTCAAACGCACTCTTTCCCCAATACAAGATAGCGAAAAATGGTAGTGATATCCAGAACACTTCCGGAGGATCCGCCAAGAATGGGCGCCCATAGCGATAGGTCGCAAAAAACGAGAGCCAAACCAAGGCGGCTAATATGCCAGTTTGTGTTTTGCCACTAAAGCGGCGCACTGCTAGAAATAATAAAAATGCTGTAAGTGCGGTATATAAAACACTAGGCCAACGTAAATTAGCCAAGGTCCATTCACTTGCCCAATGGGTGCTCGCAATTCCCTGCCAAAAAATGAGTGGTGGCTTAGTGTTTTTAATGCCATCCATCTCCGACTGGAGAGGTAGCCAATGACCTGAGTCTGCCGTCATCCGCACAATATGCATGTACGGGTACTCATCACCGTTTTTAGGGGCAAATCGACTATCTAAGCCATAAAGATAGGTAAATACACCTAAAAGAAGGATTAATACGGCAGAACGGTAAGAAAATGAGCCACGCATAGCGATAGTTTATAGGGCTTATCGGAATTTCCAATAAAACGGAGACCCCCTGTATTTTTGAATGAGCTTATGAAAAACGAATCTGAAGTGCACGTCACTTTTTAGGCGCTTCTTGATTAAGATATTAACAATGCAATTTGTAGCTAATTACCCAGAAATACCCCGAATGGAGACCAACCCAATGCGAGCAAAGTATTTAAAACCCGCAATCCTAGCAGCACTATGTATTGGTATCAGTCAGTGGAGTGGCACTGCCCTTGCACAAAACGCTGATGCTAGCAATCTATATAAACGCGGCCTTGCTGCCACCTGTGCTAATTGTCATGGAACTGATGGCAAAGGTGTTGTTGACGGCGGCATGCCATTAATCAACAACCTCACTAGCGAACAGATTCTGACTCAAATGAAAGCATTTAAGTCTGGCGCCCGTGAAGGCACCATCATGCCGCAGTTAGCTAAAGGCTATACCGACGAGCAACTCGAAACCATCGCCAATCAACTTGGCAAGAAACAATAAGGAAGCACATCATGGATCGTCGACACTTTATTGGGAACAGCGCAGCTGCTCTCGGCTTACTAGCAGGCTTTTCGGGTCAGGCTCGTGCTAACTTACAAAAAGCAGAAATTCTGGTGATTGGTGGCGGATATGGCGGTGCTACTGCCGCAAAATATCTGCGCTTATTTTCAAATAACACCGCAAAGGTAACTTTAATTGAGCCTAATACCTCTTTTATTTCTTGCCCAATGTCTAACTTAGTCATTGGTGGTTCACGCACCTTAGCTGAAATCACTTCACCCTATGACACACTCAGCAAGCGTCATGGCATCAAAATTATTCAAGATAGCGTAGCTAGTATTGATCCAGATAAAAAGATTGTGAAACTGGCATCTGGAAAAACTTTACGATATGACAAGGCCGTTGTATCTCCAGGAGTATCTCTAAACTTCAAGAGCATTGAAGGTCTTGCTCAAGCCAATAAAGATGGTGTAACCCTCCAGGCTTGGAAAGCCGGTCCAGAGACAATCGCACTGCATAAACAAATTGCCGCCATGCGTGAAGGCGGGACTTTTGCAATCACCATTCCAGAGGCACCATACCGCTGCCCTCCTGGCCCATACGAACGTGCATGCCAAGTAGCCAATTACCTTAAGCAAAATAATCCTAAAGGCAAGGTTCTCATTTTGGATGCCAACCAGGATGTCACATCTAAGGGTGCTTTGTTTAAAAAGGTTTGGGCTGAGCAGTACGCCGGAATTATTGAGTACCGACCAAAAAGCAATGTCGTTGGCGTTGATGCTAAAACTAAAACACTTAAACTCGAAGTTGAAGATGATGTGAAGGCGGATGTACTCAATGTCCTGCCACAAATGGCCGCTGGTGAAATTGCTATTAAGACTGGCTTAGCAAATTCAAATGGTCGCTGGGCGAATGTCAACTTCCTCAACTTTGAATCAACTGCACGTAAGGACATTCACGTACTAGGTGATGCCATTCAGATTGCGCCAGCGATGCCAAAATCTGGACACATGGCCAATCAACACGCCAAAGTAGCTGCTGCTGCTATCGTTGCAGAGCTCAGTGGCTGGGAAGTAAATCCAGCGCCGGTATTAACCAATACCTGCTATAGCTTTGTTAACTCCAAGGAAGTAGTTCACGTTGCCAGCGTTCATCAATACAACGCAGCTGAGAAAACCTTTAAAACAGTTCCTGGCTCTGGTGGCCTATCCCCTGCTCCATCAACCCTAGAAGGGGTTTATGCCTGGGGTTGGGCTCACAATATCTGGGCTGATAGCTTAGGTTGACCAAAGTCAACACTTCCAAAAAAAGAGGCCTTAGCGCCTCTTTTTTTGTTTACATACTCCGATAGATACCTATACTGGGGAAAACATATTCACTATTTGGAGATTTGATGAACATGCCCCCAACTTCACCGAAAGACGCATCTAGCATTGAAGATGCTATTGAAAAGTGGACTGTACCCATTGGAAATTTATTCGTTTCCTTATTTCATCGAATTGCGCTATTTGGAATCGGTGCGGCTACCGTATGGTCTGCAGCTGTAGCATTTTTAGGAATGGTGCACAAGGGATCGGCTTCCATTGAAGACCTGCTATTACTTTTCATCTACCTAGAAATTGGTGCGATGGTGGGTATTTATTTCAAGACCAATCACATGCCTGTTCGCTTTTTGATCTATGTTGCAATCACTGCTGTTACGCGCCTCATTATTGACCTAGTAAATACTAAGCATGAGGCGGATCTACCCATTCTTTATATGGGATTAACCATCCTCATTTTGGCTCTAGCCAATGCTGTAGTTCGCTATGCATCCTTTAAATTCCCCAGTAGGTCAGGAGATGGCGAATGAGTACTTAAATTGGGATCCAGATCATCGCCGACTTTGTAAGGATGTACACCCCGATTTAAGCATTTGCGTACGTAATCGATACTGGTTCGCAAGCCATAGTAATCGCTCGACAGGCGCATCGAGATAGTGATTTTTAAGGCTTGGTATTCCAGCAAATCTAGCCTTCTTAGATACTCATCGCGCTGCTCATCATCAAAGCCATTCAGCAGCTCTTGCTCTAAAGATTTTAATGCGCCGTACAAGCGATTAATCTTATTTTGCATGCGCTTGGCGCGAAAGCTCGGCAAAGCCTGCAAAATTGGATAGCCCAATACGCAAAATGGGAGCAAGATGAAAACGAGGCGGCTAATCAGTTCTGCCATCCAAAAAGGGAAATAGGCAGCCAATAAAGGATAGTTATTTTTTTCGTAGTGAACCGCAACCGGACTTTCAATTAGTGCTGAATCCTTGAAAGACGGAAACTCTCCTCGCTTAGAAAAGAAGGATTCCTTGCCGTTGATATTTCTTGCGGCCTCAAGAAATAAAAATTGAATAGCTGGATGCATACGATCATCAATCAATAGATTGGTTGTCGTAGCAAGTAATTTCATATCCTTTGGGGGAGTGTTCCTCGCTAAATTAAACGAACCCTGAGGCACCTCCAAAATGTGTAGGTAAGGGATCAATTTAGCAAAGGCAGCTGAACGTTTAAAGGTGACCAAATGCATGGCTGGATCATTTAGCAAAGCTTGTACATTAGGAGCCTCATACGCGTCTACGATAAATGCTCCATCGATCTCCCCGCTTTGCAGCGCCTTGACAGCATCGTGTCCAGGAAGACCAATAAATCGAGCCCCTTTTTCATAGCCCGCAGCCTGGAGTATTTTTATCGCCTGAGTATGCGTGCCACTACCTTCAACGCCAATAGAAATCTTTCTACCCAAAAAATACTTTAGGCCGCCATCTACAGCTTCAAGATTCGCATCCTTTATTTCTGAGCCACGATAAAAAAACCATATTGGGTCATAGTCAACAGCCCCCAAAGACTGGATTCCTTTGGACTCTTTCGCATAATCTACACCGGCCTGAACAAAAGCCGCCTGCAAAGGATCATTACGATCAGCTAGTCGATCAATATTTTCTTGCGCACCCTTGGTCTGGACAAGCTCTAAGGTAATGCCCTTCTCTTTGAAAAATTCTGCATACTTTTTCCCAAGAGCCTCATATGAGCCGCCAGGCGATCCCGTTGCCAAGAGTACATGTCTTGGCGGAGGGGGGTCCGCATACCACCAGATGCCAATCAAGATGCATAACAAGAGAATCAGAATAGGCCAAGTCTCTCGCAGGAATTGAGTAAAGTCATCCCATTGCTGAGAAATACTCTCAGAAAGACCTAAGAATGTTTCTTGAATATCTTGTTTAAAACTTCCCATTCGTTACCGATCTGCAAATTTCGTTAAAGCTAATGATAATGGGCTTATTCTGATTCATTCAACTGATCTTTATGAGCCCTTTAAACCATGATAATTCTTAGAAAATCCCAAGATCGAGGCTATGCCGACCATGGCTGGCTGAAAAGCTTCCACTCCTTTTCTTTCGCAGGCTACCATGACCCCGACTTCATGGGCTGGGGGAACCTCCGCGTTATTAATGAGGATCGTGTAGCCGCAGGAATGGGGTTTGGCAAACATAGCCATCGCAATATGGAGATCATTAGCTACGTTCTGTCAGGAGAATTGGCGCACGAAGATAGTATGGGAAATATCAAAGGCATTCCACCGGGCGATGTTCAGCGCATGAGTGCAGGTAGCGGAGTAAGCCATAGCGAGTTCAATCACGCCAAAGATCAAACAACCCATTTTTTACAAATTTGGATTGAGCCTAATGTCTTAGAGATTGAACCAAGTTACGAACAGCAAGCAATCCCGACAATTGAAAAAGAGGGAAAGCTGCGTCTTATTGCCTCTCCTTCTGGAGAAAATGGCTCAGTCAAAATACATGCTGATGCGAAGATATATGCGGGACTTTTTAATGGCGCTCAATCAGCCAAATTAGAACTAAATCCTAAACGCAAAAGCTATGTGCACCTCATTCGTGGAGCACTGGTGATTAATGGCCAACAACTGTCTGGCGGAGATGCTCTTTTCATTGAGAATGAATCCTCTCTTGAAATTAGTGCCGGGGTAGATGCAGAAGTGTTGATTTTTGACTTGAGTCATTAAATTTTTCATTAGTTCAGCATACGATCAGTTATCACCATTAAACCTCAAGATCATGATTGAAACCTCTGGAAAAAAACTGGCTGGCTCGATTATTCGGCTGCATCCCAATGACAACATCGTGGTTGCTCGGGTAGATATTGGTATTGGCACTAAAGTACCTAGCGAAAATTTTACAAGTCGCAGTCAGGTACCCGCAGGTTATAAGATTGCCGCCAAGGATATTCTCAAGGGCGAGCCTATTCTGAAGTACAACGTGACCGTAGGCTTTGCTAACACCGATATTGAAGCTGGCACCATGGTGCATAGTCACAACACTGAGTTTCGTGAGTTTGATCGTGACTATGCTTATGCAAGCGAATATAAGCCAACTGATCTTCTACCTGAATCAGAGCGGGCAAGCTTTCAAGGATATGTCAGGGCGAATGGAAAAGTGGGGACACGGAATTTCATTGGCATACTTTCCACCGTTAACTGTTCAGCAACGGTAGTAAATAAAATTGCCGACTGGTTCACACCAGAGCGCCTCAAAGACTTCCCCAATGTCGATGGTGTCGTGGCGTTTAGTCACGACATTGGCTGCGGTATGGAAATGAGTGGTGAGCCCATGGAGTTGCTGCGTCGGACGATGGCTGGCTATGCGCGTCACCCCAACCTAGCAGCCGCTCTGATTGTTGGGCTTGGCTGTGAACGCAATCAACTGAAAGGGTTGATGGAGCAAGAGGATCTCGTCGCAGGTAGCAATCTGCATACCTTCATCATGCAAGAAACCGGTGGGACACGCAAAACCATTGAAGCAGGGATTGAAGCAGTTAAAGCATTGCTACCGGAAGCCAATAAAGCAAAACGCGAAACAGTTTCTGCCAGCCACTTATGTGTTGGTTTGCAATGCGGTGGCTCGGACGGTTTCTCCTCCATTACAGCCAATCCCGCCTTAGGCGCAGCAATTGATATTTTGTCTCGTCATGGTGGCACAGGTATTCTCTCGGAAACCCCAGAGATCTATGGTGTTGAACACACACTTACCCGCCGTGCTGTTAGTAAAGCTGTTGGCGAAAAACTCATTCAACGGATACGCTGGTGGAAAGATGAATACTCCGTTGGCAGGGATGTACAAATTAATGGTCAAGTTAGCCCTGGAAATCAAATTGGCGGCCTAGCCAATATTTTTGAGAAATCCCTCGGATCTTCCATGAAAGGCGGCACTGGCCCCTTGATGGAGGTCTACAAATACGCTGAGCCAGTGACTACCAAGGGCTTTGTATTTATGGATACCCCTGGCTTTGACCCTGTCTCTGCCACAGGACAGATTGCAGGAGGCGCCAACCTGATCGCCTTTACTACTGGCCGCGGATCCATGTTTGGCTCTAAACCAGCCCCCTGCATCAAGTTAGCCACCAATACGCCAATGTATCAGCGCCTCACCGAAGATATGGACATCAATTGCGGAGAGATCTTGGATGGCACAGTCTCCGTTCAAGAGATGGGACAGCAGATCTTTGAGTTATTTCTACGCACTGCCTCTGGCGAGCCTTCCAAAAGCGAACTCCTGGGGCTAGGAGACTATGAATTTGTTCCATGGCAAATTGGGGTAATGAGCTAAGACAACTGTAGAATTAATCCTATTAGCTCAACCCAGATAGAAACGAACTGAAACAGGCTTATGAAATTTAGGGATTACTACGAAACACTCGGCGTTGCTCGCGGCGCTACTGAAGCTGAAATTAAAGCAGCCTATCGCAAACTGGCTCGCAAATATCATCCAGATGTCAATAAAGAGGCTGGCGCTGAAGAACAGTTCAAACAAATCGGTGAAGCATATGCCGTTTTAAAAGATACTGAAAAACGAGCCGCTTACGATCGCTTTGGCGAAAACTGGAAGAACGGTCAAGACTTTACCCCTCCCCCAAATTGGAATGAAGGCTTTGAATATTCTGATGCCGGATTTGGTGGTAGTCACCCAGGTTATGGCGGAGGCTTTGAAGGCGATCAAAGTGAATTCTTTGAATCTCTTTTCGGTAGAGGTAAACATCGTCAAGGTGGACGTAGTGGCAATACTCGTCAGGGCATGAACTTCAAAGGCCAAGATCACCACGCCAAAATTTTGATTGATCTTGCTGATGCATACAACGGAGCCAAGCGAACGATTGCATTGCATATGCCCGTACAAGATACCAATGGCCATGTCAGCACTCAAGAGCGCAAGCTCGATGTCAGCATCCCCAAAGGAATTAAAGCCGGACAAAACCTCCGACTCTCTGGCCAAGGTGGGCCTGGCGTTGTTGAAGGCCCCGCCGGTGATCTGTACCTCGAGATTGATTTTCACCCTAACCCGATTTACCGCGTTGAAGGAAAAGATGTCTTTGTTGATATTCCCTTGGCGCCCTGGGAGGCTGCCCTGGGAACAACAGTTAATGTGCCCACTCCAGCAGGCAGCACACTTGAACTCAAGATTCCAGCAGGAACAGTAGCTGGTCGCAAAATGCGACTTAAGGGTAAAGGTATACCGAGCGCAGAGCCGGGGGATCTTTATGTAGTGCCTTCAATTGCTTTACCACCAGCTGACACAGATTCTCATAAAGAAGCTTATCAAGCCTTTGAAAAAGCTTTTGATTTCAATCCTAGAACTCACTTGAAGGGATGATCGACATGACACAGACTAATATCACTTGGATTGAAGGCACGGTTGTGGAGACTGAAGTTAACATGACAATTGTGGAGCTCTCACATGCCTCACGCACACCAGAAGATCTCATCATGACCTGGGTTTCAGAGGGAGTGCTGAGTCCTGCAGGATCATCTCCTGAAGATTGGCGCTTCAGTGGCGACTCTTTGAAAAGAGCGAAAACTGCTGCCCATCTCACACATGACTTAGAGTTAAATGTGCCAGGTGTTGCTTTGGCTCTAGACCTGCTAGATGAAATTTCTCAACTACGCGCTCGCTTAAAGTAATTGAGCTACAACGAATTAAGATTCTGAGCGACTCAGGAGTAATTCCCAACGTTGCAGTTTTAAATCTAGGTCGGCAGTAATTTCACTCAGTCGCGCTTGCATACTGGCAGCTAGCTCTGGCTCATTTTTATAGAGATCCGGATTACTCATCGCAATACCAATATCGGCCTGCTCTGTTTCCAATACCTCGATTTGTAATGGCAAAGCTTCTAGCTCTTGACGCTCCTTACCATTGAGCTTTTGAACGCCACTCTTAGCCTCTGCCTTTGCTTCCACCTTAGTTTCAGCCTTTACCGCTGCTTTAACTTCTGGCTTAGCCTCTGCCTTATCCCCAGATTTTGCATTCGCGGCTCGAATTTTGTCTGAGCGTGCCTTCTGAATTTTCCAATCCTCGTAACCACCCTCATACTCGCGCCAAAAACCATCGCCCTCATTGGCAATGATGCTTGTAACGACGTTATCCAAGAAGTAACGGTCATGACTAACCAAGAAGACGGTACCTTTGTAGTCTTGCAAGAGCTGCTCCAGCAAATCTAAGGTATCAATATCTAAGTCATTAGTTGGTTCATCGAGGACTAAGACGTTTGCAGGACGAGCAAATAGGCGGGCTAATAACAAACGATTGCGCTCACCACCTGACAAAGTACTTACCGGAGAATTGGTTCTCTCGGGCGCGAATAAGAAATCACTCAGGTAACTCTTGACGTGCTTTTTATTGCCATTGATTTCAATCCATTCACTTCCTGGACTAATGTAATCCTCTAAGGAGGCATTGAGATCCAAACCTTCGCGCATTTGATCAAAGTACGCCACTTCAATTCGTGTACCCATGGTTGCAGTACCAGAGTCTGGTGCGATAGTCCCTAGGATTAATTTCAGCAAGGTTGTCTTACCAGCGCCATTAGGTCCTAGAAGGCCCACCTTATCACAACGTAAAATCGTCGCCGTGAAATCTTTCACAATCGGGCGATCGTAAGTCTTGCTGACATTTTGTAGGTCAGCCACAATCTTGCCACTACGATCACCAGCAGAAACTGCCAGCTTCACCTGTCCCATCGCATCTCTGCGCTCAGCACGGCTACTCCGTAACTTTTCTAAGCGAGCAATTCTGGCAACACTGCGGGTACGGCGGGCCTCAACCCCTTTGCGAATCCACACTTCCTCTTGCGCTAATAATTTATCTGCACGAGCATTAGCTAATGACTCAGAGTTCAATTCTTGCTCTTTTAAAACTTCGTACTGAGTAAAGTTTCCAGGATAGCTACGCAGAATGCCGCGGTCTAATTCCACAATTTGTGTGCAGACGTTATCTAAGAATGCGCGGTCATGGGTGATCAGAATGACAGAACCTTGATACTCCTTTAGTAATTCTTCTAACCAGGCAATCGAATCTAAATCCAAATGGTTGGTTGGCTCATCTAGTAATAGTACATCCGGCATCTCGACTAAAGCACGCGCTAATGCAACTCGCTTTTTTGTACCACCAGAGAGTGTATTAATCTTGAGATCAGCCTCTAGATGTAATCGATCTAAAGTTTCATGAACGCGCTGCTCCCAATTCCAGCCGCTCAGAGCCTCCAACTGAGACTGCACTTCGTCCAAACGATGATGAGAGGCATCATCCCATTCGCCTACGCTAAGAGCTTCATATTCCTCACGGAGCGCTTTTGCTTGTGCCACCCCTTTAGAGACCGCTTCGAAAACAGTTTCTTCCGCCTCGAATACAGGCTCCTGAGGAACATAGGCTATGCGTAAGCCTTGCTGATACTGCAGCAGGCCATCATCCATTTTTTCTATACCAGCCAAAATCTTCAACAAGGAAGATTTGCCGGTGCCATTACGGCCAATTAAGCCAACACGCTCACCCGATTCGAGTGAAAAAGCAGTGTTTGCGAGGAGGTCAACGTGGCCAAAAGCCAGTTTTGCATCAGTAAGTACGATTAAAGCCATGGCGACATTATCGTCACTTCCTCAAAACAGGAGATATTTCTGGTGATTTCTGCGAGACTAATGCCATATGGTTTGCAAGCTTACCCCCTCCGCACCCCGCCTTATCCTGTTTGCAGGACATGCTGGCACTGGAAAATCGACTCTAGCTAAAAAAGCGCTACCTTTAATTATTGAAAAAACTGGTGAAGATTTTTTCTTTTTAGACAAAGATACCGTTTATGGTGCCTTTAGCTCTCATGTCATGCAGCTCACTACCCAGAACCCAAATGACCGTGATAGCCCCTTTTACCTAGAAAACCTACGCGATTGGGAATACCAGGGCTTAATTGATGTAGCTAGAGAAAACTTACTCCTGGGAGTTAATGTCATCCTAGTCGGTCCATTCTCAAAAGAACTGCAAAGTGGAAAAATGTTTAACGCCCAAGAATTAGGTGTGCCGCTACAGACTTCTATTCAGATTGCCTGGATTGATCTAGAGGAGATAGAAGCTAAGCAGAGAATGATCAAGCGCGCCGATCCTAGGGATGAGTGGAAACTAGCTCATTGGGGTCAATACGCTCAGCGCAGAACCGAACCCCCAAGTCATCCTGCATTACATCGCTTTAATAACCTCTCCTTTAATGAATCTGCCTTCAAAAAGCTCATAAGCGACTTAGTGAAATAGCGGGATTAGCGAAAACAAAAAAATAGGGCTCCTCAGGAGCCCTACCTCAAGACCTAAGAACTGAATTCTTAGAACTTATAAGTTACACCTACAGCAGGCATCCATGGATTCAATGTCAACTTGCCAAGGTTTGCACCGCCAGAAACTGCCTGCACATTCGTAGCCATCGTTGCGTACTTGACATCAACGTTTAAGCCCCAGTTCTTATCCAACATGTAGTCCATGCCAACTTGACCTACAAATCCTACGCTTGATGGCTCAACTTGTAAGCCAGCACCAGGACCATAGAAGTTTTGACGATTGCCAAAAATAGTGTAATTAATACCAGCACCAACGTAAGGCTTAAAAGCCCCTAAATCAGTGAAATGATATTGCGCTAAGAGTGATGGAGGAAGCGCGCTAATTTTGCCCGCATCAGTACCATTGGCTGTGATATTGACTTGCTGTGGCCAAGTTAAAACCAACTCGGCCGCAATATTTTTTGTAAAGAAATAGGAAACATCTAATTCAGGTATCCACTGATTTTTTGCCTTAATATTGGCTGCCTGAGCAATTCCTGACTGACCATTCTGCCAAAGCAAATCCACTGCACGTACACGCACCATCCACGGATTTTCTTCTGCTTGAGCCTGAGCCGCGATTGGGGCTAAGGATGCTACTGCAGCCATTGCTGCTACGAGTGACTTAATTCGCATGATGGTTTCCCTTTTTGTTATCAATATCGATGCAATCATTTTCGAATTGATACAGACTGGGCAATTTGATGCAAATCAAAAGACAAGCATCTGAGAAATTTTTATTGGCTAAAAAGCAACAGAGTTTTTGTGCTTATTTGATCTAGATCAAATCGCCACTGTTTTAACTCTAAAGAACCTTGGAGTAGGATCCTTTTGCTTGAGATTCTCTAAGATGTCGATCAAAGGTCATCGCCACACGTCTTGCTAAGAGACGGCCTTTAGTGGGAACCAAAATACTTTCACCTTCCCAATCCATCAGCCCAGCATCCTCAAGATTCTTAAGCTCTTCTATCTCGACTTTAAAGTAGGTCGGGAAATCAATTTGATGTGATGCTGCGAAAACCTTGGTATCCAAAGAAAACTGGCACATCAACTCACCGATGAGTTCGCGGCGCAGAAGATCATCTTTATCAAGCTGCAACCCTCTGAGCACTGGCAGGTGATTGCTATCCAATGCCTCGTAGTACTCGTCTAGAGTACGAACATTTTGTGAGTAACAGTCATCTACTTTGCCAATCGATGAAATTCCAAACGCTAAAAGATCACATTCTGCCTGTGTGGAGTAGCCCTGAAAGTTGCGATGGAGCTTTCCTTCTTTTTGGGCAATCGCCAGCTCATCATCCGGCTTAGAAAAATGATCCATGCCAATAAAGACATAACCAGCGTCAGCTAAACGGGCAATCGTATTCGAGAGAATATCCAGCTTATCAGCAGCAGCTGGTAAGTCAGCTTCAGCAATGCGGCGTTGTGGCTTAAAAATATGGGGTAGATGTGCATAGTTATAGACCGATAAGCGATCTGGATTCATAGCCAATACTGCGTCTACAGTTTCTTTAAAAGTTTCTGGCGTTTGCTTTGGTAGACCATAGATCAAATCGACACTTCTCGATTTAAATCCATATTTTCTAGACCAGTCCATGACTGCTTGAGTTTCCTCAATTGTTTGCACACGGTGTACGGCTTCCTGTACAGCCAAGTTGAAGTCCTGTACACCCAAACTGATGCGGTTAAAGCCTAAATCCGCTAAGAGCGCAATATCTTGCTCAGTCACACGGCGCGGATCAATCTCGATTGAATATTCACCGCCAGGTAACAACTCAAAATGCTCTCGGGTGTGATGCATTAACTCAGTCATCTCATCATGCGACAGAAATGTCGGCGTACCACCACCCCAATGCAATTGAGTAACTGGAATCCTTTTCTGAGCACCCATGGCTTGAGTAACCATTGTCATTTCCTTAGCAAGGTACTTGATGTACTTAGCGCTACGTCCATGATCCTTGGTAATAATCTTGTTACAACCACAGTAGTAACAAATATTCGGACAGAATGGCAAATGAAAATATAAGGAGAGAGGCTCGTTTGCTTTAGCAACTCGATTGAGGGCGCCTAAATAGTCAGCCTCAGAAAAATTACTGTGAAAACGATCTGCGCTGGGATAAGAGGTATAGCGCGGTCCATTGATATCAAACTTTTTCAACAACTCTGGATGAAATAAGACTTCTTTTTCTTCCGCTGCTAAATGGTTGGTTGCTGAGCTCATGAAGTGCTTGTGTGGGTTTACTTTGACAAATAGTCGAGCGCTACTGCTTCAGCCACTTTAATCCCATCTACACCTGCAGACAAGATTCCACCAGCATAGCCAGCGCCCTCACCCGCTGGATATAGACCTTTGATATTGAGACTTTGGTAATCATTGCCTCGAGTAATCCGTAATGGAGAGGATGTGCGTGTCTCTACCCCAGTTAGTACGGCGTCTTTCATTGAGAAGCCTTTAATTTGCTTTTCAAAGGCAGGAATCGCCTCCCGAATCGCCTCAATGGCATACGCTGGCAAGCTATCTGCCAAGTCGGTTAAATGAACGCCAGGTTTGTAAGAAGGCAAAACGCTACCAAATTCTGTCGATGGCTTGCCTTCCAGGAAATCACCGATCAGTTGCCCTGGTGCCTCATACGTTCTGCCGCCTAATTCAAATGCCTTGGATTCTATTGCTCGCTGAAACTCGATGCCAGCCAGTGGACCCCCTGGGTAATCCTCTGGAGTAATTCCCACAACAATGCCAGCATTAGCATTACGCTCATTACGAGAGTATTGGCTCATGCCATTGGTTACAACACGATTGGGTTCGGAGGTGGCAGCCACGACTGTTCCGCCTGGACACATACAAAAGCTATAGACCGAACGGCCATTTTTAGCATGATGAACCAGTTTGTAATCTGCTGCACCAATCAGCTCATTGCCAGCATGGGGGCCAAGGCGTGCTTTATCAATTAATGACTGCGGATGCTCAATCCGAAAGCCTACTGAAAATGGCTTGGATTCCATAAAGACACCTGCTTGATGTAAGACCTCAAAAGTATCGCGCGCACTATGCCCCAGTGCTAGGATGACATGGCTAGCAGGTAGGTCAGGTTGCCCCTCTATCTTCACCCCAGTGATGTGCTCGTTCTCGATATCAAAGCCGATGACTTTTTGCGAAAAACGAATCTCACCACCAAGGTCAATAATTTCTTGGCGCATCTTCTCGACCACGCCTACCAAGCGGAAGGTTCCGATATGGGGTTTGGCTACATAGGTAATTTCTTCTGGTGCACCTGCTTTCACAAACTCGTGAATAACTTTGCGTCCATAAAACTTCGGATCTTTAATTTGACTCCAAAGCTTACCGTCAGAAAATGTACCAGCCCCACCCTCACCAAACTGCACATTGGATTCTGGATTCAGCACATTTTTACGCCACAAGCCCCAAGTATCTTGTGTACGTTCACGTACTTTTTTGCCACGCTCAAGAACGATGGGTTTAAAGCCCATTTGCGCTAAAACAAGAGCGGCAAAAATTCCGCAGGGCCCAAATCCTACGATCACTGGGCGAAGTGCCTTTCCGTCAGCAATAGATTCAGGTGCTTTTGCAACAAAGTGATAGCTCGTATCCGGGGATGGTCTTACATGTATATCGCCAGAAAATTGCTTCAGTAGCGCTTCTTCATTTTTGACTGACAAATCCACTGTATAAATAAATGACAGCGCCACATTTTTACGAGCGTCGTAGCTACGCTTAAAAACCTGAAATTGAACTAAATCCTTGGCTGCCAAATGGAGGCGCTTCAGAATGGCCATCTCCAAAGCTTCAGGAGCATGGTCAATTGGCAGGCGCAGTTCAGTAATACGGATCATGGGTTCTACGATACACAGTAATTTGAGGCTTTTTCAGGCTCATCAAGAGCCATAAGGCAAATAATACTGGTTGTGGACCCAGGTGATGCTATATGCCCAGTCATAAAGGCGATAATGCGTCATGGCTCTACGCGCAACTATTCACAAAGCCGACCTTCACGTCGCAGATTCTGACCGTCATTACTATGGCAGTCACTCCCTAACCATTGCTAAGCACCCCTCAGAAACTGAGCAACGCATGATGATTCGGATCATCGCCTTTGCATTGCAAGCCCATGAGGATCTGGTATTTACTAAGGGTTTAAGTGATACCGATGAACCCGATCTTTGGATTAAGGATCTCACTGACGCCATCAAACTATGGATTGAGATTGGCCAACCAGATGAGCGCCGCATTCTCAAAGCCTGTGGTCGCGCCGATCAGGTCATCGTCTATTGTTATGGTGGCCACACCAGTAAGATTTGGTGGGATGGCATCGCCAATAAACTGACGCGTGCACGTAACTTACAAGTAGTTTCGATTCCAGCAGAGCAGGCAGAAGAACTCAATAAGCTAGTTGAACGCAGCATGGTTCTCCATGTCAATATTCAAGATGGTGAAGCATATGTTTCTTCAGATAAAGGGCAAGTCACTATTACCCCTGAGATTTGGCGTAACAATCAATAGACTTGGAATATGAAAGTAGTTATTTTTGATACCAATGTCTTATTGGATCTATTTGTCTTCAATGACTTTAGGGCGCTTCATTTAAAGCAAGCACTTATCGCAGGAGAAGTGACGGCTCTAGCCACTCAAAGCACTTTGGAGGAGTTCGCAGATGTGATTGCACGCCCTTTGTTCTCTCTTGATGAAGCACTACAAGAGCAAATACGTCAGCAGTGGCATGGTCTAGCGCAAATACAGGACGATAAAAACTTAAACAAGGCCCCCTGGGTATGCCACGATCTTGATGATCAGGTTTTCTTAGATCTCGCCTATACAGCTAAGCCTTGCATCTTGATGAGTAAAGACAATGAAGTCCTCCGATTTGCTAATCCGGCAGCAAAAGAACAAGTAGTAATCACTGCGGACTACTCAGCGCTAGAGTTATAGCCCCTGCGCAGCCTGCGCGGCAATCTCAAAAGATTTGAGGCGCGCCTGATGATCAAAGATTTGACCAGTGAAGATGAGTTCATTCGCACCAGTAAGATCCAACCAACGTCGCATTCCCTTTTGAATAGTTTCTCGTG
Source organism: Polynucleobacter ibericus (assembly GCF_018687955.1). NCBI lineage: Bacteria > Pseudomonadati > Pseudomonadota > Betaproteobacteria > Burkholderiales > Burkholderiaceae > Polynucleobacter > Polynucleobacter ibericus. The sequence continues at coordinate 1,203,763 of NZ_CP061309.1, forward strand.
ATCCAACAACGGAGACCTGAAGGGTATGATCTGCTGCTGCCTGTTCATGAGGCTCACAAAATTCATTCATGTCAGCGATGGGGGGTGGTAACTGCCCTCTCGTATTCCTACACATTCTGACGACGTTCTGCTGCAGCGTGGTGAATAGATGTTGAGCCTCTTCATCAGTATCAGCAGCCACGACATTCATTACGAAAGCTGAATACGGCTTAGCCTGCTGAGCAGACGGCTTAAACAGATCACGATACATTTTCATCGCCTCTAATAATTGCTCTGGCGCAAAGTGGGAAGCAAACGCATAGGGCAAACCAAAGTGCGCTGCCAGCTGAGCGCCATATAAGCTCGATCCCAAGATCCAGATGGGCACATTGGTATTCAACCCCGGAATCGCCTTCACCGACTGCCCTTCTTGCAGGGGGCCAAAGTAATGCTGTAACTCACGGACATCTTGAGAAAAGCGATCATCACTACCCAATAAATCTCGACGCAAAGCCCTGGCAGTCATTTGATCAGTACCGGGCGCCCTTCCCAATCCAAGTTCAATACGACCAGGATATAAAGACTCTAAGGTGCCAAATTGCTCAGCAATCACCAGGGGAGCATGGTTAGGTAACATCACGCCGCCAGAACCCACTCGAATATGATTAGTACCAGCGGCAATGTAGCCGATGAGCACAGCAGTTGCTGAGCTCGCATTACCGGTCATATTGTGATGCTCTGCCACCCAATAACGGGTATAACCGCATTTTTCAGCATGTCTTGCCACATCCAAAGAGTTCCGCAGCGCATCCGCAGCAGTAAATCCTTGTGGGATAGGAGATATATCTAGAATGGAGTATGGGATGGGATTTGCCATCGCTAGATCATACCGAGAAAGCACAATGTTGACATGAGTAAACCCAAAATGGCCGATCCTGATGATGGCCTCTTTAAACCAGGTAGCAAACTTAAGCACATTAAAACTGGCGGCTTTTATAAAGTCATCTTTTTAGCTAACGTAGAGGCGACATTGGAGCCAGCATATGTTTATGAGTCCATGCAGTCCCATGATTTTTGGATTCGACCTAAAACGGAAATGGAAGATGGGCGCTTTGAGCTCATCTCAGAATAAGAAAGACAAGCGTAAATGTCAGAAGAACGAATTACTAATCTCGAGATCAAGTTGAGCTTTACTGAAGACCTCATCGAAAAGCTCAATGAGACTGTTTACAAACAGCAGCAGCAAATTGAATTTCTGTATCGTGAACTAAAAGCAATCAAAGAGCAGGCTAGCAGTAGTGGCGGCGGGGGTGGTAATCTCAAAGATGAAATCCCACCCCACTATTAATCAACTGCTAATATAGTCACAGTGCAAAGGCCGTAAATAACCTATCTGAGGAATTACTCATGAGTAACTTAACGCTATTTCTAGTCCAATGGGGCTTAACTTCTTTATCCCTTTGGGTTGCTAGCTATATCTTTAGCGGCTTACGTTTTGCAGATGGCGGCTCACTGTTGATCGCTGCCCTGCTCTTGGGGTTTGCCAATGCCATCGTTAAGCCATTGCTGGTTCTCTTTACACTGCCACTTACGGTAGTAACAATGGGTCTGTTCTTGCTAGTAATTAATGCCTTGGTATTGATGCTAGTTTCTGCAGTGGTCAGCGGCTTTACGATCTCTAGCTTCTGGACCGCTTTCTTTGCCAGTATCTTTATTTCTTTATTCAGCCTCTTTGTGAGTGGCTTGGTTTTCTAAGAAATATTGTCCATGGGATGGCTATTACTAGCCGTCCTTAGTTGCCTGTAGGATAAATATCAGACCAAGAATGCAGCGCTGTTTTACAAGGCTGTACTTTGGTCGCTAGTGATTTAGCATTCTCAGCAGCAATGCTAAGGCCGCCAGTTAAAAAGCCTAATCCAATAGAGACGGCACTATTAACTACCCCAGTCTTATTCACTCCAACTTGTGGGTTTTGCAGAGTTCCCTCAACTTTTACAAGCCCGCCTAGATCAATTCCTGTTGTTAGGCCAGATTTTTCTGTTGGGCTGATATTGATATCTAGCGCCTCACTGTTGAGATTAATCGAGCCCGATAGAACGATATTCAAACGATCCGTTACAAACCCGACCGAATCCTTGATGTTCACTATGCCATTCTTGATTGGTAAATAGGCAACGGCACACTCCAAAGTAGTCTGGGTAGATTTTTTATATAGCGGATTCACTGCATCAAACACTGTAATAACGAAGTCCCCGCCCTTGTTGATAAACTTTGCATCTAATGCGCCCTGGCCTACCGAAACCTGAATCGCTCCAGAGGCTCGACTTACAAATTGATGGGGGCTTATGCCACTCCCTTTCACATTCCAAGCAACCTGCGTAGCGGCACCAGAAACTCTTGCATGCGAATCTGTAAGCGGAACGATTTGCTCTAAGCTAAAGTCCTTGGCCATTCCTCTAAAGGAAATTTTAGGTGATGGGCTGCTAAATTCCGATATTGAAAGTTGCCCCTGAGCTTTGCCTTTACCCACATTGAAACTCAAATCATTTGCGTCAATTCTGTCGTTCTTAAATTGCAAGGTAGTTTTAAAATTCGTAAATGGCGCTTGATCTGGCACACCAAGTTCAGCAATATCGATCTTGATAGAGCCGTCAGCTAGCGGCAGCATATCAAAGGGTAAGGCATCGTCGGAGAAAAAATACTTGCCCTGCGCCTGATGTGTAGTAGTGGGACCGGCTTTTCCGGCAGCGCCAGCAACTACAGCCGATCCCGCTAAAGGAGCTAAATCAAAAGATTTGGAATTTAAATTAATTTTAAATTGCGCCATTGTTTGAGGCTGCTTGTCTACCTCTCCTGTAATCGCGAGCGACTTTCCATTCAAGGTGAGAATGAGGTCTAAATCCATTTTTACTGGAGCCTGGCCCCAAGCAAAGTAAGTATTGCGAATAGAACCTGACTTCCCTTTGAGATTAAGGGTGTAGTTAGCATACTGCGCATCGATATTGATCGTAGCCTTTCCATAACTATTACCTATAGATGCTTTGGGCAAATTAATTACCTTTACTGCTTGATTAACATCTTGATAGCTTATGCGTGCATCCATAACATCTAAAGTCTTTAATGCCACAAAGGTGCTGCCAGTAGAGCTGGAATTACTAGCCTGATTTGGAGGGCTACTCGCTGCCAGTGCCGGGGGAGTCAAATTCCAATTTCCCTCACCTGCTTTATTGGTTTGTAAATTCATCTCTAGGCCAGATACGCCAATTCTATTGATCTCAACATTACCGCTTAAAAGTGGCCATATGCTGATGTCGAGCTCAATCTGCTTGAAAGTAAGGAAATTGGGATTGCTTGCCCATGAAGCATTACCAATAGAAATCTGCTCAGCTTTGACGCTGATGGACGGAAAAAGACTCAGACTTACCGGTCCGGTGATTTTCAAATCCCGCCCAGTAGATTCTTTGACCGATGAGCTCAGGAGCTTAGTTAATTGCGCGGGGTTAATAAAAGACGCAGCATACCAAGCACCTAAGGCTGCAATAGCAAGGCATGCCATCAAGGCAATTAGCGAAATTTTGAGTGTTTTATTCACATGCCCATTCTAAATCTTATAAAGATGAGTAGTGGAGTCTGGTGGGCCCTAGACTAAAATACGCCAATGAGTACAGATAACTTGCCGAAGTGCCCTGCTTGCCAGGAAGATATGACCTATCCCGATGGGGAAAATTACGTTTGCGCCCAGTGTGGCCACGAATGGCTAATAGCAGGTGCTGTTGAAGAGGTAGAGACCGGTTTAATCGTCAAAGATGCCAATGGCAATCTCTTGGCCGACGGTGACACTGTTACCTTGGTTAAAGATCTCAAGGTGAAAGGTTCATCTACCACCCTTAAAGTTGGTACCAAGATTAAAGGGATTCGTTTGGTGCCTGGAGATCATGAGGTCGATTGCAAAACAGAAGCAGGCAATATGCTGCTCAAGGCCTGCTTTTTGAAAAAAGCCTAGTTCTTCACGAATCTAGGCTTTTCATATCCGAATGAATGATCACCCCTTGATTTAAGCGCTCGCCTTTTTTAAGACCGCATAAATCTGATCCTTTAGTAAAAGCTTTTCTTTTTTCAAGGTCTCAATTTCTTCTGGGGTACTTGGCTCGCTATGCGCCTCCATTCTTTGAATCTTGTGATCTAAATTATTGTGCTTATCAAACAAATGAGAAAAGTGCCGGTCTGAAGTTTTCAACTTAGTAATGAGTTCACGATATTCTGGAAACATAGATCCTCTGGATATTTAGGTTGTACAAAACTGCCTGTTTTTAGTGTAGCAACTGTGCCATCCAAGAACAATGGCAAAGATCATTTTTTTATTCGCCCCCTACTCTTGTAATCCGCAGGAAAAACCCCATATAGGAAAGGCGAATTCCCTTAGGAATTTGCAGTAATATCAGCTAGTGCATTAGGCACATAACTACCAAAAGAAGGGTAATAAACCATGGCTACAAAGAAGTCTCCAGCAAAAAAGAAAGTAGCTACCAAGGTGGTAACAAAAGCCCCTGCAAAGAAAGCTGTTAAAAAAGTTGCCGCTAAAAAAGTTGCAAGCAAAAAGACAGCCCAAAAGGTAGTGAAAAAACCAGTAGCCAAGAAAGTGGCTACAAAGAAGCCTGCCACTAAAAAAGTAGCGGCTAAGAAAACAACGGCAAAGAAACCTGCAGCTAAAAAGCCAGCAGCGAAGAAAGTTGCCAAGAAGGCTGTTAAATCAACTTCATCTAAAGCAACAAAGGTAGACCAATACGGTCTAGAACAAGATGATGAGTTTTATGGCCTGTATTTTGCAAAGTCCACTAACAAAGGATTGGTTGAAGTAAAGCCGTGCACCTTCTCCTTGATGTATTGGTGGAAAGGTCTACTCGGCTATCCTGACATGATCGAAATCTCTAAAGGAAGCAATACTGCCATGCTGCAGTTTGAATCTACTTTTGGTGGCGGCGATTCTGGCGAGACTGAGTTAACCGAAAAGGATGTGCTGGACATCGATCACATCATTGAAGTGGATGAAGAGGAAATGATGATCTCCCTCTACTCCTATGTTCCTATTCCAGTACCAGAGAAGCTGGTAGGAGCCCTGAGCCTTGCGGTTCTCAATATCAACCCAGAAACTCGCTATGGCAATCTAGAAATCTGCCCTACCGAGAATGAAGAAGGTGTAACAGAGCATTTCTTGCGCTATCGTGCAGCAACCTATTTGCGCGGGATCAAGTCTGGCAAAGTAGAAGCGATTGAAAGCATGGTAACCAATGGTTCTGAATTCTTTGGCCTTGCTTTAGATGCAATGTGTGTCAATAAGTCTATTAAGAAGTGGTTGCTGAGCTAACAAGTTCAAAACTAGCAATCCACATGAGGGCTTATCTACACAAGTAGATGTATGTCAAAGGAAAACGGTCATTGACCGTTTTCCTACTTTCCAGAATTGTCACGGTTCTCTTGCCCTGCTTCTTGCACTCCACTAAAGCAGCTTCCTGAGCTTCAGATTCTTTTGCAGCCTTAGGCGCATGTACCCCAATGGTGCCATCAGATTGTTGATAGACGCCAAACTCACTATGTGGGGTTGAGCAGGCGATCAAGCCAAACACTAATCCCAATGCGGCAACGATTTTTACAATTTGCATTCTGATTCCAGTTCGATAGAGGGCAACCCTTCTGTAATGCCAATCTTAGCATTTTGAAGGATATGCCTATCTCTTCGAACGATATTGCCTGCGGCTGTTCAAGCTTTAAAAACCCTATCTTGAATCCACAGTGCAACTGACACCAACCCCACCATAATCGGAACCTCTACCAGAGGACCAATAACGGCCGCAAATGCTGCCCCGGAGTTAATGCCAAATACCGCGATCGCTACAGCGATAGCTAATTCAAAGTTATTACTAGAGGCAGTAAACGACAAAGTACAGCAGCGCTTGTATTCAATACCCATCTTGATGGTAATAAAGAATGTCAGCAAGAACATCACTAGGAAAAAGATGAGCAATGGGATGGCGATGGTAATAACATCCATCGGCAGCTGCAAAATCAACTTCCCTTTCAAGCTAAACATGACCACAATGGTAAAGAGTAAAGCTATCAAAGTCAGCTTACCGATATTAGGCACAAAGACATCCTGGTACCAAGTCCTTGACACAAACTTCAGCATGACATAACGCGTCAAGAACCCAGCTACGCAAGGAACTCCAAGATAGATAGCCACTGTTTTAGCAATCTCTCCAACAGTGATATTGACAACGGAACCTTCAAACCCAAAGTACGGCGGCAACACAGTCAAGAAAACGTAAGCGTATAGACTAAAGAACAGCACCTGGAAGACAGCATTAAACGCTACTAGTCCTGCCGCATACTCAGTTGAGCCTTTAGCAATGTCATTCCATACAATCACCATGGCAATACAAGGCGCTATTCCAATTAATATCAACCCGGCCATGTACTCTGGCTGATTCGGAACAAAGATCAGAGCCAAGAAAAACATCAAGGTAGGTGCCACAATCCAATTGAGCAAAAAAGCGATACCAAATATTTTCTTATCCCTAAATACATCGGGCAACTCTTCATACTTCACCTTGGCAAATGGTGGATACATCATCAATATCAAACCAATGGCGATCGGAATATTCGTAGTGCCCGATTGAAATGAATTAATGAACCCCTCTACTCCAGGAATAAAGTATCCAAAGCCAATACCTACTGCCATGGCAGAAAATATCCACACTGTGAGGTATCTATCTAAAAAGGAAAGCTTACTAGTAACGGTACTCATGACTTGGTATGGATTTCTTTTAGGCTCATTGAGTCTAATTTTTCCAATGGCATTGCAGCAAGAATATCAATACGCTTCTTGAGTCCGTTCATGACTTCAACAAAAGCAGCCTTCTTCTCCATATCGGTGCCCTCAACTTTGGATGGATCAGGAAAGCCCCAATGTGCAGTTGCCGGAGTACCAGGCCAAAATGGGCACTGCTCACCAGCTGCGTTATCACAAACGGTAATAATGAAATCCATCTTCGGGGCATCAGGGAGACCAAAAACGTCCCAACTCTTAGACTTCAACTTTGCAGGGTCCATACCCATCTCGACAGCCATTTGCCCTGCAATGGGGTTAATGCTGCTGCCAGGGGTTGAGCCAGCCGAATAACCGACAAACTGACCACTGGGATGAGTAGATGCCAGTGCCTCACCCAGAATTGAGCGAGCAGAATTATGCGTACATAAAAATAAGATGTTGTATTGCTTCATTACTAGTCCTTAATTAATTAACAGCAAGATTTTTTTGCGATAGATGAAACTGCAACAGTAGCTAAGGGTGTCGGCACACAGCATGCCTCATCCTCGCTTGGGGCATTATTAAAAACGGGGATTGTATTTAGAGTGTGAAATGTTTCCCAAGGAATACCAGCTGGGTCATTTACCCAATACTTATCAGAGTTTGCATAGCAACAGCTTGTCCCAGTCTCCTCTATTACCGCACCATCAATTACATCTAGTCGAGCTTTCATCTCCTTGAGCTCAACGTCGCTTTCTACCTGAATACCTAAATGATTAATCCCCACCGAGGCACCACGAGCCGAAATAGCAAAATTTACCTTAGGATCTTCTAGCTGCCATTTAGCGTAATCACTTTTAACAACGGATGGTACGCAGCCAAACATCTTTTCGTAAAAAGGAATGGAGGATTGGATATCGGCTACACCCACATGAATATGAATTCTCTTCATTTGCAAATCACTTTCTTTTTATTAGTAGCTTCACAAGAATTTCCACCACAGCAGTTTTCTAGCAAGAATCCACTCAACTCTTGCACCAAGTTAGCATTTGGACGGTAAATCAGATTACGACTTTGGCGCTCTACCGCTAATAGCTCAGCACCAACCAATTCCTTTAGATGAAAACTCAGTGTGGCATTCGGAATTCCTAGCTTTTCGATAATTTGGCTAGGCGTTAATCCAATATCACCTCGCTGAACAACCAAGCGAAATATGTTTAAACGGGTTTCTTGGCCTAAGGCTAGAAAGGCTTTGATGGCATTTGAATTTTTCATATTTCTAATTATATAGAAATATATATTTCAGGATTATGACAAGCCACCCCATTTAAGAGGCATATAACTGTCATAAACGCTTGAAAGTGCTGCAAATAAAACGTAGGATTGGCTCAAGGGTTTGTAAATAGCGCAAATCCATCAATTTACCCAGGAACCGTCATGAGCCAAAAGAAGTTAGTGAAGCAGTTATTAAAGAAGCTCGATAAATTAGAGTCCGATAGAGAGAAGCTCATCGATAAGCTTGCAAAAGCATTAGACAAACTGGATAAAAAAGTAGCTGCGAAGAAGGCGCCTGCAAAAAAGGCAGCAGCTAAAAAGGCTCCTGCAAAAAAAGTACCGGTGAAAAAAGCGGCTGTGAAGAAGGCTCCCGCCAAAAAAGCTCCGGCCAAGAAGGCAGCAGCTAAAAAGACCCCTGCCCCTAAAACGGCAAACACTAGTACAGCTAACTAATGGGTCAGAAAGCTAAGGAAAAACAGGAGGAGGCGAGCTATGAGTCGCAGCTCCGTGAGCTCCAGATTCAGTTAGTTAAACTGCAAAATAGTCTCATCAGCAATGGCGATCAAATAGTCGTCATTCTGGAGGGTCGTGATACCGCAGGTAAGGATGGCAGCATTAAAGCGATCACTCAAAACTTAAGCCCACGAGAAACGCGGGTTGTCGCTCTAGGGAAGCCATCCGATACCGAGTCGGCAGAATGGTACTTTCAACGCTACGTATCTCAATTACCTAAAAAGGGAGAAATCGTTCTCTTCAACCGTAGCTGGTACAACCGCGCCGGGGTTGAGCGTGTCATGAATTTTTGTACAAAAGATCAATACAAAACCTTTATGGATACGGTGAATGATTTTGAATCCATCTTGGTAAGGTCTGGCATTACTCTGATTAAGTACTATTTAGATATTTCTAAAAAAGAACAGGCGCAACGTCTTAAGGACAGAGAAGATGATCCACTCAAGCAATGGAAAATTAGCCCGATTGATCAGCAAGCGCAAAAATATTGGAACGCTTACAGTAAATGTCGTAATGAAATGCTAGAAAAAACTAGTCCTCAGGATGCGCCTTGGACGATAGTGAGAGCTAACGATAAAAAGTTAGCCCATTTGAATTTAATTCGAGATTTACTCTCTAAAGTGACCTATCCAGGAAAAGCCAAAGACCTACTCAAAGCCGATAAAGAAATCGCCTTTCAGTGGGACGGCAAGCTAACTAAATTAGAAAAATAAAGTGCTAGAACACTTCCGGAACATACATATCCGGAGGAACCGGTCCACGCAGATAGTCTGGATTATGAACACGCTCCGGTAATGAGATCATTGGATGGTCGATTTCTTGATACGGAATCTGACTTAAAAGGTGGCTAATGCAATTTAAGCGTGCTTTTTTCTTGTCATTGGCCGCAACAACCCACCATGGCGCTTCTGGGATGTGAGTACGCTCCAACATCGTTTCTTTAGCCTTTGTATAAGCCTCCCACAAGCGACGGGCCTCTAAGTCCATTGGACTGAGCTTCCATTGCTTTAGTGGATCATGAATACGCATCATGAAGCGGTTGTATTGTTCATCATCGGAAATAGAGAACCAATACTTAATGAGAATGATCCCTGAGCTAATCATCATGCGCTCAAGATCAGGAACGGTTCTTAAAAATTCTTCGTATTCGTAATCAGTACAAAAACCCATTACCTTCTCAACGCCTGCACGGTTGTACCAGCTGCGATCAAAGAGAACGATTTCACCGCCAGCAGGTAGCTGTGAGATGTAGCGCTGAAAATACCACTGGGTCTTTTCGCGCTCGTTAGGCGCTGGTAAAGCGACAACTTTGCAAACGCGGGGATTGAGTCGTTGGGTGATACGCTTAATTGCCCCACCCTTACCAGCAGAATCACGACCTTCAAATAAAACTGCAACCTTGACCTTATTGGCGACTACCCAATCTTGGAGTTTTACAAGCTCACCTTGCAATCTAAACAACTCTTTAAAGTAGACGTTGCGGGGGACAGAAGACTCACTATCACCATCTGGAGATAAGCGATCATCATCAAGCTCCATTTCAAGCTCTTCGTCCATGCTATCCAGAATTTCTTCTTGAGCACGGCGATACCACTCCGCCATTTCTTTATGCTTCGATGTCATTTAGTTCCGCTCCTTGACAATACTTATAAAGAGGAATGATGACACTTTTATTACATAAAGCATTGGTCACCCTTTAAATAGCTTGAAATAGCCTCTTGACTATGTAAAGCCAGCCATTTTCGATCTTTAGGGGCTTCTGGAGCAGCGCCCGAAGGAGCCAGAAAGACTAGCTCTACGACTTGCTGACGATCACGCAAAATCTGAGCCATAGACTCTAATAGCCCCATCTCGCCTACAAAAGCCACTACATCACTATTTTTGCCTGTGAGCGAGGATTTATAGGAAATCGCTAGAGAATAGACAGGCACCCCCGCGATCACTGCAGATTCAAATAAGTTAGGCTTAAATGGCAGAACGCTCTCCCCTATTGTGGAGGTTCCCTCCGGAAAGATGCACACAGACTGAGTTTCAAGAACTCTAGCTACCTCGTTAGCAACCTGCTTTCCATGACGAGAGTTATCACGCTTGATAAAGACCGTTCCCAGTTGCTTTGCCATCCAACCAAAGATGGGCCAACCCTCTACATCAGACTTGGCAACAAATCGCACAGGCTTAAAAGCGTTAATCGCATGGATATCCATCCAAGAGATATGATTCGAGGCCAGTAGATATGGAGTAGCAGGCAGTATTTCTGGGTTTTTCAACCTTAACTCAATCCCAAAAATACTGAGTAACTTTTTGGACCAATTCTGAATATGCTGATTTTTAGCTTCCTGATTCGCAAATGGGAACCGAAAAGATAAGGTCAGCAAGCCCGCAACAACATGAACCCATACCCTCACCCATGACCATAGCGCAGCTCTATGCTGCGATGGGGGAGGTTTTTGAAGGGGAATTTGACTCATATGGAGTAAGAATATAAATGAAGTTTAAAAAATACTTGCATCGTCATAAAACTGTCTTGTAACTGTCATGCTGCTTTCATACTCTGTTGGCTTAATACTGTTTCATGATGCATTACAAAGCGATCTGGATTTCAGACGTACACCTCGGAACATCAGGGTGTCAGGCAAACTACCTTCTCGATTTCCTAAAGCACAACGAAGCAGAGAAATTCTATCTTGTTGGTGACATCATTGATGGCTGGAGACTGAAAAAGTCCTTCTATTGGCCTCAATCTCATAACGATGTGGTGCAAAAACTCCTACGTAAAGCCCGTAAAGGTAGTGAAGTCATCTATGTCCCAGGTAATCATGATGAGAGTGCCCGTCAATTCTTTGGCCTTTCCTTTGGTGATGTCAAAGTAGTTGAGGAAGTCATTCATACAACCGTAGATGGTAGAAAGCTGTGGGTAACGCATGGCGATCAGTTTGATGGCGTGATGCAATATGCCAAGTGGCTTGCCTATGTTGGCGACAACTTGTATTCATTCATTCTCTACATCAATCGTTATTTCAATATGGTTCGCGCCAGAATGGGACTGCAATATTGGTCACTTTCTCAATACCTCAAGCATCAAGTAAAGAACGCCGTTAGTTATATCGCGGATTTTGAACACATCATGGCTAGAGAAGCCCGTTTACGTGGTTGTGATGGTGTGGTCTGCGGACATATTCATAAAGCGGAAATTCGTGAGATTGACGGCCTTCTCTATTGCAATGACGGCGATTGGGTCGAGAGCCTGACTGCCTTAGTTGAAACTCATACAGGTGAACTGAAAATCATTCACTGGACACATATCAAGGGCGAGCCAGTCGAGACGCCACAAATTGCTGCTCAACCCACTATCGAATCACTTATTAAAGAGGCTGCACTATGAAAATCATGATCATTACCGATGCATGGGATCCACAAGTTAATGGAGTTGTTCGCACACTAAAACAGACTCGTGCCGAGTTAGTTGCCATGGGTCATGAAGTGGAGATGATCACACCTAACGGCTTTAAATCAATTCCGTGCCCAACCTATCCTGATATTGCCCTCTCTTTATTTCCAGGTAAAGAAGTAGCTCGCCGTATTAAAGAATTCGCTCCAGACGCGATGCATATTGCTACTGAAGGTCCACTAGGCTTATCAGCCCGTGCTTATGCCGTCAAAAACCGTTTACCATTTTCAACCGCTTATCACACACGCTTTCCAGAGTACGTTAAAGCGCGCACCGGTATTCCACTCGCAATCACTTATGCATTTCTTCGCTGGTTCCATGGGCCATCTATGGCAGTCATGGCGCCAACAATTGTCGTTAAAGATGATCTTGAAAAATATGGCCTAAAGAATGTGGTGCTCTGGTCAAGAGGCGTGGATTTAGATATTTTCAAGATGCAGGATTCGAAAGCATTAAACACTGCACATCCAATCTTTTTGTATGTTGGGCGTGTTGCTGTGGAAAAGAATATCAATGCATTTCTAGAGATTGATTTACCAGGTTCAAAGTGGGTAGTAGGAGATGGTCCAGCGATGGCTGGTATCAAAGAAAAATATCCAGAAGTGAACTATCTGGGAGTACTACAGCAGCATGAGTTAGCAAAAGTATATGCGGCCGCAGATGTATTTGTATTTCCAAGTAAAACAGATACCTTTGGCTTAGTTTTACTGGAAGCAATGGCCTGCGGTACTCCAGTTGCCGCCTATCCAGTTACCGGTCCGATTGATGTGCTGGGCACCTCTAATTCAGGCGCCATGAATGAAGACTTACGTGAAGCATGCATGCAAGCCCTGAAGATTCCTCGTGAGGTAGCTCGCGCCCATGCCGAGAAGTTTTCGTGGAGAGCGGCTTCTGAGCAGTTTGCCAACCACCTCAAGCCAGTACCCACTACAGATGTGCATGTTACTGCCCTCGCCTAAGCAAAGAAATAATGAACTCTCCCTATCACATAGACCAAAATCCCCATAAGGGCAATCGCGGTCTTGCAAGAGCATGGCATGCAGCCAAAAACTCTTGGTGTGGCCTTGTATACGCATTTATGGAAGAAAGTGCTTTTAGACAAGAGCTCACCCTGTTTGCCATACTCACGCCGATTGCTATTGCATTACCTATCAATCTGCTTGAAAAGTCCCTGCTGATTTCTTCGCTCATGATGGTACTCGTCATCGAACTCTTGAACTCTAGCGTTGAAGCAGCCATTGATCGCATTTCCTTTGATCACCACGATCTATCCAAGCGGGCAAAAGATTTTGGCAGCGCCGCTGTCATGCTCGCCCTCTTTGTCGCAGCGCTGTTATGGGCTGCAGTATGTATTCCACTGATCTTTCAGGTCTAACAATTTTAATACTGTCATCAACTAAGGCTAACTATGTCTGATATCCCTAATCCAATCGGCTCATTTGAGATTTTCACACCCAAGAAAGTAAAAGCTTTCAAGCGAAGCATGCCAAATGCTTTCCAGAAACTCTCAAAAAAGTTTGCTAAGAAATTGGCGAAGAAGCTCTTTGGGAAGAAGTTCGTCACCAAGACAAGAGCCGAGATGAGAGAAGCAGATATTGCTCCTATCGTCCAGATAGATAAACCGAAAAAGCCTGCGTTCAAAATCGTCTGGGCTACTACCCCGGGTGAAGTCAAAGAAGCGCAAAGACTCCGCTATAAGGTATTTGCTGAGGAAATGGGTGCTAACCTGCCCCGCAATGCAGATGGCCTAGATGTGGATGAATTTGACTCCTATTGCGATCATTTATTGATTCGTGATCAAGACAGTCTTAAGGTTGTTGGTACCTATCGTGTATTGCCTCCACATAAAGCACAAGAAATCGGTCGCCTCTATTCTGATTCCGAGTTTGATCTTTCCCGCATCGATCATCTCCGACCAAAATTGGTAGAACTGGGTAGATCATGCGTCCATCAAGACTATCGCTCCGGTGCAGTCATCATGGCGTTATGGAGTGGCTTAGCTCAGTACATGCAAAAGAATGGTTACGAAATCATGTTGGGATGCGCGAGTATTCCGATGGCTGATGGCGGCCACTTTGCTGCGAGTCTCTATAACTCCCTAGGCAATGATCAAATGGCTCCAACTGAGTTCCACGCCTTCCCACGTTTGCCATTGCCATTAGACAAGCTCAATGGCGGCTTAGATGTGCAACCCCCACCCTTGATCAAAGGTTACCTGAAGCTTGGAGCAAAAATTTGTAGTGCTCCAGCCTGGGATCCAGACTTCAACACTGCAGACCTACTGACGATGCTCCGCCTCTCAGAGATTAATCCGCGTTACGCAAAGCATTTCTTAGGTTTATAACTTGAGAAGTGTTGGTCCCAAATTAAAAAGCCACCTTAAATTGAGGTGGCTTTTTTAATATTACTTAAAACTCACTTGGTACGATCGACCTACTCGTTCCCATTCAGCTGCTTCCTTAAGTAAACTAAATTCAGTCAAGGGATGTTCTGCGATCCACTCCTGAGGCAGGCTAACTAGATAGGAGCCATCATGCTCAGACACCTTGACCTTCGGAAATTGCGTATCGTTACGTCCTCGGCAAAGTACTTGGGCCAATCGTAAGCAAAAGAGCATGCGCCAATCATGAAAGCCAGCATTATTTGCCAACTTACCTAATTTACCGGTGTGCCCAATAAGTAGTGCCGCAAGTCTTGCTTGATCATTTTTGGAGAAACCTGGCATATCAGCATTGCCTGCAATGTAGGCAGAATGTTTATGGTATCCATTATGAGATATCGATAGGCCGATCTCATGTAAATTTGCCGCCCACTGAAGCAAGGCTACATTGTCGGCTCTACTCTCGACTTCAGGCTTAGGTAATTGCTGCAAGAAATCAGCGGCCAATTGCCCCACTCTAATAGCCTGATCTCGGTCTACTGTATACCGCTGCATAAATTGCTCTACAGTGACATAGCGCATGTCATGATGTTGTGAGCGGCCCAGTAAGTCATAAATGACACCACTACGTAAAGCGGCATCTGTCACTTCCATCGCTTCAATACCCAACTCATCGAATGCCGCCAACATAATCGCAAGGCCACCTGGCCATACCGCCCTGCGGTCATCTTTTAATCCAATCAATTCGACTTGATTGACATGCTCGTACTTTAGTAAATGTTTTTTGAGATTCTTTAAGCCTTCGCGGGTAATGAGTCCACTCCCCTCATTAACGCGCCCCATAGTCAAACCATCACTATGCCCATTCAGATTATTGAGACCAATGAGTTCTGCCAAGGCCCTGGCCGTACCTGACGAACCAATCACCTGATTCCAGCCACTTTTTAAATAAGCACCCGAGATCACTTGAATTTCTCGGCGGGCAGCCAGTTCAGCCTCTTTAAATGCATGCGCATCAATATTGCCCTTAGGAAAAAAGCGCAGGCTATGCGAGACGCAACCAATATAGAGACTCTCCATCAGCTTAGGCTCATACCCTTTGCCAATAATGAACTCGGTTGAACCCCCACCAATATCAATCACGAGCCTATTGCCCTGGACAGCAGGCACCTCATGTGCGGCGCCAATATAGATCAGCCTAGCCTCTTCTACACCAGCAATGACCTCAATCGGAAATCCCAGAGCCTCTTCTGCATCCCTCACAAATTGCTGGGCATTTTTAGCAACGCGCAAGGTGTTCGTAGCGACTGCCCTGACATTTTGCGGATCAAATCCACGGATACGCTCACCGAAGCGCCTAATCGCGATGAGTCCCCGCTGATACGCATCATTACCAAGCAGCTTATTTTCAGTAAGACCGGCAGCAAGACGCACGGTCTCACGCAGAGTATCTATAGGACGTAGTTGGGTGCCAGAAGGTGTATTGACTGCTTGAGCTACTAGCATCCGAAAACTATTCGACCCCAAATCCACAGCAGCAACGAGGTCTGTGGAATTTACGGAAGGATCTAACGGATTGCTGGCCAAAATGTTCCCCAAAAATGGAATGCTGCTTCAATTGTGTCTATTTTATGTAAAAACGATGACACATTGATGAAAAACGCAGCAAGCCTATGTGGCTGGGGTGATCGAACCCTTGCTAGGCAGCTAAGTTTTGCTCTGAACTTGAGCAGTCGCGGTTACCAAAGCTGCATAAGATGCAGCAATCACCTGACTTCGGCTTCAGAATCGCGCTACAAGAGCGGCAGCGGTAAAAATGATGGGAGGTGCCACGCTCAATATGAATGGCCTCTGAAGCATCACAATGCGGGCAAGTTACGATAGATTCAAAATCTTGGATAGTCTTATTCACAATGCAATACTGAAGGATGAATGTTTCAATATTGTGTCAAAAGCAAATTCAGCGCTTAATCTGTTGTGCTCGGACTCCAGAAGGCCT
This sequence comes from Polynucleobacter ibericus, assembly GCF_018687955.1. Classification (NCBI taxonomy): domain Bacteria; kingdom Pseudomonadati; phylum Pseudomonadota; class Betaproteobacteria; order Burkholderiales; family Burkholderiaceae; genus Polynucleobacter; species Polynucleobacter ibericus. The sequence continues at coordinate 1,220,162 of NZ_CP061309.1, forward strand.
GAGTTACAAATTCCTGATCAGCAATCTTCGCGATGAGCTTGTCCATCTCATCTCCATCTACCGCAGATGCGGTTAATACCGCCTGGATTTCAACATCATCATTTCCAAATTGATGGACTTCAATATCTTGGGTTTGGAAGCCTGCATCCTCAAGGGTCTTAATGAATTGTTTCAAAGCATGCTTTTGGGCATGCTTAGGAGTGATGATGTAGACAGAATTCGTTACTTCAACCGCTTCGGTATCCAACGGCTGACGATTAATCAGACTTACTACCGGACGCAATAAGGTGTTTGCAGCCAATACAAAAACCGTTGCTAGGCAAGCCTCTAGTATTAAATCTGCACCTGCACAAGCACCAACTGCACCCGATGCCCATAGGGTTGCTGCAGTGTTGATACCTCTAACATTACCCTCTTCCCGCATGATGACGCCAGCACCTAAGAATCCGATACCAGAAACCACATAGGCCATCACATGCACGGCACCCTCATTTCCAGTCAGACGATTGGCAGCATCCACAAAAATAGCCGCTCCAATAGCTACCAAAATATTGGTCCGCAAGCCTGCTGTTCGCTGACGGTACTGACGCTCTAAGCCGATTAATCCACCGAGAATAAAGGCAGCACTCAGACTAACTGCCGTATCGATGAGCGATCCGTAGTTAATGTTGTTGATGAATTCCATGAAATTATTTTGCTCCAAGGCCTAAGGACTGAACCATCACTTTAAATACTTCAGTATTGTCCATAAATCCTTTGAACTTTTCCGAACCTGGGCCCATCGCATTGAGAACGGCATCATCAGCGGTATGAACCCCCACTTCTTGCTTCAATGGCAAATTACCGCCTACATGAATCGCATCTTCTTGCAATTGAATATATTTCGGATTCGCCACGTATTGACCCGATGCATCTTTAATAGCAGGAACAAAGGTGCCATCTAATTTAGGGTGCATAGTCTCATAGTGATCAGGATAGTTGCCATAAAAGAATGCAATACGCTTCGAGACATCAATCTGATTTGGGTAACCTTTGATATCTGCCTTAGGGTAGTTAGGGTATCCAGCTGCTGCATAAACGCCCACTTTTTCACGCAAGGGGCCAGGTTTATCGTCGTGTACTACCCCACTAATAGAGCCACTATGAGTATGATCAGGGGTCACAATAATTAAAGTATCAGGGTGTGTTTTAGCAAAATCTTTTGCTATTTGTACTGCGTTACTGAGCATGATGGTATCAAACGCGGCGCGCTCCCAATCTAAAGGGTGATTGAACTTATCAATCAATGCTGCCTCTACCATTAAGAAAAATCCATTCGGGTTTCTGGACAGTACATCAATCGCTGATTGAGTCATTTCAGTTAAATCAGGCTGGTCTGGATACTGCTCCACAGTATTCTTTTTCAGATACAAACGATCTAATGAGCCATCCATATTGTCGGGATGAAAAACCCCAAATAGCTTCTTTGTGGATTTGCTTTGCGAAGCAGCCAGCAACTCTTGCTTTGTAAATGCCAATTGATAGCCATCCGCTTTAAAGCTATCCACTAGATTCTTCTCGTCTTTGCGTTTAGAACCTTTAACCGATTGAGGATAAAAATAAGCTGAGCCGCCACCCAGAATGACTTCTGCATCACTCGCTTTTAGTTGATCAGCAATATATTGCTTGTCTGCTCTACGTCTAGTATGGGCAACGACTGCAGCTGGGGTCGCATCCTGTAACTCAGCATCTGAAACAATACCTACGGCCATTTTAGTATTGCGCTTAATAAGCTCTGCAATCGTTTCTACTTTAGGATGCGAGAGATTATCGGTAGCGCGCGAGACATACACACCCATCGCATTCACAGCGGTCTTATGCCCAGTTGTATAGGCACTCATAGAGTTTGCAGAGTCTGTAATGAGTGAATCGGAGCCGGATGTACCAATCATGGCGGTACTGGGCATATCATCAAAAGCTAAGCGACCTTGATATTTGCCCTCCGTGATTCCTTTCGATAAAACTCTAGCAGTGGTTCTGTTAGCAATTGTCATACCATCGCCCACAAAAAGAATGACATTCTTTACGCGACGTGGCCCGCTTGCATATACCTCCCAGCTGACCTGTAATTGCTCTTGTGGTGTACGGGCTTTTATTTCGTATTTACCAGGCTTTGTTATCTGAACGTCACGAAATAAAATTGAACTGCCTTTGCCATTTTCATTAGCAATGAATTCCGGTTTACTTCTAATGACTTTATTGATTGGGCTGCCATTGAGATCAATGAGAACATCGCCTTGATTAACAACGGAGTTAAATTCAACCTTGATATCAAATTTTGACCCAGCCAAAATAGATGCCTGATCAATGGGATATATCACCCCAGCCTGAACTAGGCTAGCAAAGGCCCCCAAAAGAATAAAAGTAGCATGCTTGATTAATTGAGAGGCATTCATAGGAGGCAATTTGGTGGATAAATTGGGTCAAATTAGACTATCTACCAAAATAATGACAAATCAATGACTGCAAACTATGCACTCAGGTGCCACTGTCTATAACTTAGCCACCTTGAGTCTGCCACTTTTTACAGCCTTGCAGAATTGCCCGTAATCTTGCTCATTCTGCTTTGCATAGGATTTAGCAAACGAATACATTGCCTCGGTAAATTCTTTTGACTCATCGCAATAACCTGCAATCATGGCGGCATCACCGGAGCGAGCATGCCCAAGGGCAAGAGCCCAACCATACAGCTTTGAATAATCGGCGAAATTTTTCAGAGAAATTCCCCCTGGACCAATCGAAATTCCACCCTTCATGTCGCGCAGTTGACGAATATAAAATCCTTCACTTCGATCAATATCAAACTGCATGGAGCCAAAACTGAGGAAAATATCTGGGGCACCTTGCAATAATCTTTGTCCTGCAACAACACGCTTACCCATGTCACGATAAATAGATTCACCTAAATAAGGACTGAGGACGGATTTTTGCGCTTCTTTATATTGCAGAAAGAGTGGATCGCATTCACCATCACCCTCAAAGTAAAGAACCATACAATTTGTTCCCACACTGCCAACACCCACAACCTTGCGGGCAAAGTCTTTTAGGCTATAACGCTCAAAAAGAATTTTTCGATCAGCAAGCAAAGTACTTGAATAATTTAATAAAGCCTTATCAATCAGTGATTCCAAGGGCATTCCATAGGCATTCTTTTTAAAATGCTCAATCAAGGGAGGTTTATTGATGATTCTTCTATCCTTACCTACCAGCGTGGTGAGTTTTTGCAAAACCTGAATATTCCCCTGCCCCTTTGTTTGTTTGAGATAAGCGTCAAGTACTTTTTGATGCTCCTTACCAAACTGTTTACGAATCTGTTCTTCGCTGATAAATTGCTGCGCCAAATCTAGGTAGGGCATGTTGGCATATTCAGTCATGCGTTTTTGATATTCAGTACAAATACGCATCACAATTTTTTTACTGGTAGCTTTATCACCACCATTACTCTCGCAAGCAATCACAGCGCTTGCCACAAGACGTTTCAGATCCCACTCCCAACTGCCAGGCAAAGTTTCATCAAAATCATTAATGCCAAAAACTAGGCGATGCTCAGCCGTTCCAAATAAACCAAAATTGGAGACATGCATATCTCCACAAAGCTGAACGGTAATACCAGTAGTAGGCTGATTAGCGAGATCTTGTGCCATGATGGCTGCGCCACCACGATAAAAAGCAAACGGTGACTGCAACATACGCTCATACCGAATGGGAATCAAAGATTCGATACGCTGCTTCGCTTGGGCCTCTAATATGCTTACTGGATCGATTCGATGCTTAGGGGGTATGTAGGTACCCTGATCAGAAAAGCTAACTAATTTGCGCAAGGCTTTGCCATCCGCCATGCGTTTTTGAATGCTAGGACGAGGGTCCTTGAAAGATTCTACTGATCTTAGTACAGCAAATCTTGGCTTTTTCTCAACAGACATGGGTTAAAGGCGCTCAAATGTTAAGCCCCCATCTTAATACCAAGCGCTCAATATGGCGCAGACTAGGAATTTAAGTAATTAAGCTTCTTTTGTATAGTCGCTGGCAGGGTGGAAAACCATATCTTGTCATCCCCTACTGCAGGCAGAATCTGGCCATATTCAATCATCTGACCCGGGGAAATTTCGTCAATATAGGCCCAAATTTGATGCCCAGCCAATTTACTAGTACTTTGTATAGCAATTTCTAATTCAACAAGCAATTGCTTTTTCATCTGCTCGCTTCTACCGAGGCGAATTTGCCCGTTGAGAAAAATATGAGGCTCATCTAGTAGAACGCCTCCAATAAAGCAATCGTGCAAATCCAATTCTTTAAAGATTACTTGGGCAAAATAAGCCTCTGCTCCAGTAACATCAGCATGAATTCTCGTGATTGCTTGGGCGATCGTATATTTTTGATGCGTATTTAAAGATAGTCCAGCCGTATAAATACTATAGGTAGCCATACAATCCTCAAAGAAGCAGCATTAGATTTTAAATTGTTGATGAATCAAAGATAGCTCATCTTTGATTTGTAGATGGTCCAATTTTTCAATTGGTAAATCACTTAATAACTCAATGCGATTACGCAAACCCATTTCTACTTTTCTAAATGCAGACCACATATCCGCTTCATTACTATCGATCAGAGCAGGATCAGCAAAGCCCCAATGGGCAGTGGCAGGATGACCAGGCCAATATGGACATTCCTCACCCGCAGCCGAATCACATACAGTGATAATAAAATCCATATGCGGTGCATCCTCTCTGCCAAATTCGTCCCAACTCTTACTTCTCAATAATTCAAGCGGGTAACCCATCTCCCTGCAAAGCTTCAAGGCAATAGGATGTACATAGGATTTTGGTGTTGAGCCGGCTGAGTAACCAATAAAACGCCCATGACTCAGCGTCGTTGCAAGCGCCTCACCTAGAATGGATCGAGCTGAATTACCGGTACAGAGAAATAAAATATTATATGGACGATTCATATCTTCAGAACTTACCAAGGTCGAACCTTAAATGATTTCGTCAAGTCGTAAAGAGTATTTGTTATCTAGCACAAAATGATTTTTGCGCTGATCACGTAAATTATTTTGATATTGAAATTGTTGTTCTTTGAGATTCGATTGAAGTGGGTCTTTGACTTCCTTGCGAAATACTTCATACAGATATTTATTTAAATTAGAAGTCATGCTAACCCTTTTCTCTTGATTCAAAAATAACCCCTCAATCCTAAGAGGGGTTTATTGCACTTTTATTAAAGCGTAAAGCTATTAGCTACCTAACTGATGATGGGAATAGCGCTTTGTATAAGCTAAGCGTGCTTCACTCCACGATTGCAACATAGCTAAAATTATCTTTTTCATATCGACTCCTTTGTCTTAAGTAGAAATTGGCGCACCCTTTTGAGGTAAACCAAGTTAGATATTTGCTGCAGTTGAATTCTTCACTATTGATGTGACAGAGTGATTGCTCTTTTATGACACTTTTGAAATCACTGAGATACACTGAGTCATCAGACTTTTACTGGAGAGCAAGTGGGAACCAACTGGGAGCTTTACAGCACAATTGCACTGCGTCTAGGCTTAGCCTTATTTGTCGGCGCGACGCTTGGCCTTAACCGCTGGCTTCACCATAAGTCAGCAGGTATTCGTACGCATTCACTTGTGGCCATAGGGTCAGCCACTGCCATCATGTTGATCGCGGACTTTGTACAGGACGATGCCCAGTCTGTCAGCCGGGTACTGCAGGGGTTAATCACTGGTCTGGGCTTTTTGGGTGCTGGGGTGATTATTCACGAACAAAGGTCCCGGAAAGTGCATGGCCTAACCACGGCCGCCAGCCTCTGGGCATGTGCCCTGATTGGGGCAAGCTTTGGGGCTGGAAAGTACGCCCTCGGGGCTCTGGCTTTAGGGGCTATATTGCTGACGCTACTGATTGGCGGCCCTCTGGAAAGGCTGATGACCCGCCTCACTGGGGTTAAGCAAGAGTCGGAAATCTCAGGAAATCCGGACTAAACCCCCTTAAAACCCCTAAAAAAGAGGTTTTGTCATATTACTTTGTTAGAGTCTCATTTTTGATCATCTAATAGATAGAAAAATGAGCAAATATACATATGAAGATGCTGTAAAACAGCTACAAGAATCTGGTGCTATTGGCTTGGTGGACTTAAAGAGTCTCCCGCATGATGATTTAAACGAACTTTTCGAAGAGATTAAGGTTTGGTGTCTATATGCCAACGGGAAACCTGAAAAGCTTCCTAAAGAATCCAAGAAGAAGAAAAAGAAAAAGAAGGACTAGCTCTTCAGCTCCGCGGCAGTAAGGCGCTCTTTGGGAAAGCGCAACATAAAGGTGCTCCCCCTGCCCGGAGTACTTTCAATAATCAATTGAGCCTGATGGCGACTAGCAATATGCTTCACAATCGCTAGACCTAAACCTGTACCACCCGTATCTCGAGAGCGGCTTCGATCTACACGATAGAAGCGCTCTGTTAAACGCGATAGATGTTCCGCTGCAATACCAGGGCCGGTATCCGTTACCGAAAACTCTCCCTGACCTTCTGCATTGACATTCCACTTCACATGGATTTCGCCGACATCAGGGGTATAGCGAATTGCATTTGATACCAGATTACTAAATGCCGACAAAACTTCGCGCTCTTCACCCAATACATCTTGCTTAGATAAGACATCAAAAGAGAAAGAATGTTTTCCTAGCGAGAGTGCTTCTGCATCATTTTTTAGTAAAGCCATCAAGGTCGGTAACGAAATCGGTTTAGAAACTGCAGGTAATGAATTTGATTCTAGATTGGCTAAGGTTAGGAGATCCTCAACCAAACTCTTCATGCGCAGTGCTTGCGCCATC